>NZ_CP047569.1:620000-957500 GCF_009903625.1 Microbulbifer sp. ALW1
CCGGATAGCAAAGCTGCAAATTGATACGGCTGACCCGCAGACTCTCCCCACGGGCGCAGACGGCACAGAAACCGACAAAACCGGCAAGACGTCGCGACCAGCGCAGTGGCAGCCTGCCCAACAGTTTCAGCGCGCCCGCTGATAATTGCCCTTTGATATCCAACCTGACTACTTCCTTCTTACCGGGGCAAATGCCCCAAAACGCTCTATATTTTCAAATCCTTGGGAGTATGGTCGTTTTATCGCCATCTAATTCCCCCAATTGGTCGTCAATCGACCCCAATCACCCTTCAATCTGTTACCCGCTGTTTAGTGCGCAACCCGCTGCCGCTATAATTGCGCCCCTTGTCTTTTCACCCAGCTGAAACCGGAGATAGCGGTGTCCGAGCAACAAACCAGCCATTCTGCCCCGGCGCAGGATCTGAGCACCTTCCAGGGACTGATTTTTACCCTGCAGGAATACTGGGCGCGCCAAGGGTGCGTCATTCTACAGCCTCTGGATATGGAAGTGGGCGCCGGCACCTTTCACCCCGCCACCTTCCTGCGTGCCATCGGCCCGGAAACCTGGAACGCCGCCTATGTACAGCCCTGCCGCCGCCCCACCGACGGCCGCTACGGTGAAAACCCCAACCGCCTGCAGCACTACTACCAGTACCAGGTAGTAATGAAGCCGTCACCGGCGAATATTCAGGAGCTCTATCTCGACAGTCTGCGCGCGCTGGGCATTGATCCCACGGTGCACGATATCCGCTTTGTGGAAGACAACTGGGAATCCCCCACGCTGGGCGCCTGGGGTCTCGGCTGGGAAGTGTGGCTGAACGGGATGGAAGTCACCCAGTTCACCTACTTCCAGCAAGTGGGCGGCCTCGAGTGCTACCCGGTAACCGGCGAGATTACCTACGGTATCGAGCGGATCGCCATGTACCTGCAGAATGTGGAGTCCATCTACGACCTGGTGTGGACCCGCAACGCCGACGGCACTCCGGTCACCTACGGTGACGTGTTCCACCAGAACGAAGTGGAAATGTCCCACTACAACTTTGAACACGCGGATGTGGAATTCCTGTTCGCCACCTTCGATCACTGCGAGCGCGAGAGCCAGCGCCTGATCGAACTCGGCCTGCCGCTGCCGGCCTATGAACAAGTGATGAAGGCTTCCCATGCGTTCAACCTGCTGGATGCCCGTCACGCCATTTCCGTGACCGAGCGCCAGCGCTTTATCTTGCGCGTGCGCACCCTCGCCCGCGCCGTGGCCCAGGCCTATTTTGACGCGCGCAAATCCCTGGGCTTCCCCCTCGCCGCGGACGATATCCGCAGCGAAGTGCTGGCCCAGGCAGAAAAAGCCGCAGCGAAGAAGGAGAAGAAGTAATGGCTCAGGATTTTCTGGTTGAGCTGGGTACCGAAGAGCTGCCCCCAAAAGCCCTGCACAAACTGATGCAGGCCTTCGCCGACGGTATTCAACAGGGTCTGCAGGACGCCGAACTGGAACACGGCGAAGTCCAGGCGTACGCCAGCCCCCGCCGCCTGGCGGTGGTGGTACGCAATCTCGCCGAACAGCAGCAGGACAAGCAGGTCGAAAAACACGGCCCGGCAGTGGCCGCCGCGTTCGATAAAGACGGCAAGCCCACCAAAGCCGCGGAAGGATTCGCCCGCGGTGCCGGTGTCACCGTTGACCAGCTGGCGCGGGTCGAAACCGACAAGGGCGAGCGCCTGGCCTTTATCAGTGAGCAGAAAGGTGCCGCCACCAAAGATCTGCTGGGCGATATCGTCAGTAAATCCCTGGCGCAACTGCCGATTCCAAAGCGCATGCGCTGGGGCGCGCGCAAAGAAGAATTCGTACGCCCGGTGCACTGGCTGTTGATGCTGCTCGGCAACGAGACCGTCAATGCCGAAGTGCTGGGCCTGAAGTCGGGCAATACCACCCGCGGCCACCGTTTCCACTGCAACCGCGAACTCACCGTGGCCTCGGCCAATGACTATGTGCAGCAACTGCGCGAACCTGGCTATGTGGTTGCGGACTTCGCCGAGCGCCGCGAGATGATTCGCGAGCAGGTGCAGGCGGAAGCCAACAACGTCAACGGCGATGCCGTGATCGACGACGATCTGCTAAATGAAGTGACCGCGCTGGTGGAGTGGCCGGTGGCCCTCACCGGGCGCTTCGAACAGCGCTTCCTGGATGTGCCGGCGGAAGCCCTGATCTCCTCCATGAAGGAGCATCAGAAGTATTTTCACGTGGTGGATGAAGACGGCAAGCTGATGCCCTTCTTTATTACCGTGTCCAATATCGAAAGCACCGATGCCCGGCAGGTCATTGAAGGCAACGAGCGGGTTATCCGCCCGCGCCTTTCCGATGCTGCTTTCTTCTTCGACACCGACAAGAAAATCAGCCTGGAAGCGCGTCGCGAAAAGCTCAAGACCATCATCTTCCAGCAAAAGCTCGGCACCGTCTACGACAAGACCGAGCGCCTGGCGCAACTGGCTGCGGCCATCGCCGAGAAAACCGGGGGCGATGCCGCGCTGGCGCAACGCGCGGCACAGCTGTGTAAATCCGACCTGGTCACCGAGATGGTGTTCGAGTTTGCGGATATGCAGGGCATTGCCGGTTACTACTATGCGGAAAACGACGGTGAGCCGCTGGATGTGGCCAAGGCCATGTACGAGCAATACATGCCAAAGTTTGCCGGCGATGATTTGCCGCAAACCGAGACCGGTACCATCGTCGCCCTCGCTGATCGTATCGACACGCTCGTCGGTATTTTCGGAATCGGCCAGCCGCCCAGCGGCTCTCGCGATCCCTTCGCACTGCGCCGCGCCAGCCTGGGTGTACTGCGCCTGCTGGTGGAAAAGAATATCGACCTGGACCTGCGCGAACTGCTCACCCTGGCCCGCGACGGTTACCCGCGCACCGCACTGGCAGAGCACGAAACCGTGGTCGAGCAGACCCTGGCTTACATGATCGAGCGCTTCCGCGCCCGCTACGAAGACGCCGGCATCAAGGCCGAAGTGTTCCTCGCCGTTTCCGCGCGCAAACTGTCGCGTCCACTGGATATCGACAACCGGGTTAAAGCGGTACACAGCTTCAGCAAGCTGCCGGAAGCAGAAGCGCTGGCGGCCGCCAACAAGCGTGTATCCAACATTCTCGCCAAACTCGAAAGCCCCGCACCCATCGATGTGGACCAGTCGCTGTTGCAGGAAGACGCAGAAAAAGCGCTCTACCTGGCGATTCGCGATGCGGCCGATGCGGTGGCACCACTCTACGCAGAAGCCCGCTTTGAAGAGGGCCTCGCCGGTCTCTCCGGTTTGCGCGAGACCGTCGACAATTTCTTCGATGGCGTGATGGTAATGGCCGACGACGAACAGCTGCGCAACAACCGCCTGGCGCTCTTGGCCCAGCTGCGCGGGCTCTTCCTGGAAGCGGCGGATATTTCGCTACTGGCGCCGGCCAAGTAAGTTCTTGACGCTCTTTGCGGGAGCCCGTTAACAGGCTCCCGCAAACCGGTTTTTCTTTTTAAAAGCGCTAACCCATGGCCATCATCATTCTCGATCGCGACGGTGTCATCAATCAGCAAGGGGACGATCACGTTACCAGTGCCGATGACTGGACGCCGATTGCCGGCAGTATCGAAGCCATGGCTCGCCTGAGTCAGGCCGGCTTTCAGCTGGCGGTGGCTACCAACCAAAATGGCCTCGCACTGGGGCTGTTTGATCTCGACGATCTCGAAGCCATGCACGCAAAACTGCGCGCACTGGTGGAAGACGCGGGCGGCGAAGTTGCAGGTATTTTTTATTGCCCCCACAGCGACGAAGACCATTGCCGCTGTCGCAAACCCAAAACAGGATTGCTGGACGCTATAGAGGCAGAATTTGATACTTCTCTGCACGACTGTTTTTTTGTCGGCGACCAGTTGAAGGATCTTCAGTGTGCAGTGGCAAAAAATTGTAAACCCGTGCTGGTAAAAACCGGTCGCGGTGAACAGACCCTACAGCAGCTCATCCAAAATCCGGACCCGTCTCTGACGCACACTGCGGTGTTTGACGATCTGCAGAAATTTGCAGATTTTGTCCTCCTCTCACCCCGATAAAAATCGCTTTCCATCCAATTCAAATAGTTCTGACTGGCAATTCCGTACTAAATTCCTAACCGCTATCAGGTTGTAATTGATGACAGTATTGTGAAGCAACCTGCTTTTTTCCCGCTAAACAATCCAATTAACGCCAGCATATTGCCTCACCTATTTGGTTACCGTAGAAACCAAATAGAGGGATCCGGTGCCGCGCCTATCACGGAAGAATAAAACCGCGCGACACACGCCTTTCTTGAAGGACAAAGAGAGGATCAGAGGTTGACGGAACGACCTGGCTGTAAAGGGTTTCACATCGTTGGTTACCACCAACCGCAGACACCTATCCGTTCGCTCCGTCTCGATCTTTTCCGCCTATCTCACGGAACTTCCTGCGGCCGTTTGCCAAAAGCAAATCCGGTTCAGGTTTTTTATTTTACGGGGCAATTTTATGAGTTTTTTGCACACACCCGGGTCGCGTAAGCGAACCTTTGGGGGGAAATCTTTTGGCGTTATTTTTTCAACGCTGTTGTGTAGTGCGCTATCCACCGCTGCATTCGCCAACGAACCGACTACGCTGCCGTCGCCAGCAGCAAAAAAACACAAAACCTACATCGTACAGCTGGCCGATAAACCGCTGATCGCCTATGAAGGTAATATCACCGGGCTCGCCGCCACCAAACCCCAGAAAAACCGCAAGCTGGATTTCTCCAGCAGCCCGATAAAACACTACGCGGCTTTTCTGGCCGAGCGCCGCAACGACGCGCTGGCCGCCGTGCCGGGGGCACGCAAGGTACACGATTACGAAGTGGCCTTTAATGGTTTCGCCGCACAGATGACCGCATCCCAGGCGGAGCTGCTGCGCAATCGCAAGGACGTGGTGGGCATCTGGGAAGACCGCTTGATGAAGCCCCAGACCAATTCCACCTACAGCTACCTGGGCCTGGACAATACCCCGGGGCCCTGGCTGCTGGGCGCCACGGGTGAAGACGTCGTGATCGGCGTGATCGACTCCGGTATCCACCCGGAGCACCCGAGCCTGGAAGACACCCGCACACCCAAGCGCGGAAACCGCGGCCGGCCGATTCTCTACGACGCCGTGCCGGAATCATTTTCCGGTGCCGGCTGCGATTTTGGTAATTCCGAATTCAACAGCGACGACCTGCCGTTCGACTGCAACAACAAGCTGGTGAAAGCGGAAGCGTTTTCCCAAGGCTTCCTGTCGGTAAATAGCCTCGCCGATTACGAGTTTCTGTCGGCGCGCGATGCCGACGGCCACGGCACTCACACTGCAACCACCGCCGCCGGTAATTTCGGGGTTGAGGGGATGATGCAGGGTGAAGCGACCGGTACCCTCAGTGGTGTCGCACCGCGCGCGCGGGTTGCGGTGTACAAAGTGTGTTGGGATGCGCCCGACCCGGACGACAGCGGCTGCTTCTCTTCCGATTCCATGGCCGCCATCGACCAGGCGGTAAAAGACGGCGTCGACGTGATCAACTTTTCCGTTGGTGGCGCCAGCACCACCTTTAACGGCCCGGATGACATCGCTTTCCTGTATGCCGCGGATGCCGGGGTGTTTGTAGCCGTCTCTGCCGGCAACTCCGGCCCGGGAAATGAAACCATCGGCACGCCTTCCGGCGTTCCCTGGGTAACCTCGGTGGGTGCAACCGAAGACAATCAGAGTTTCGGCACCGGCCTGGAAGTCAGTGCGCCGGGAAGCCTTGCCGGTATTTTCGAGGGTCTCGAAGGTTCCGGCCCGGCGAGGTTAGCCGATAACGGTACCATTTCCGGCACCGTTGTCAGCGCCGAACCACTGGATGGCTGTACCCCGCTAACCAACAGCGAGGCGATGGCCGGCAATATTGCACTGATCATCCGCGGCGCCTGTGCGTTCACAGACAAATACAATAACGCGGCGGCTGCCGGTGCCAGCGCTATCGTGGTCTTCAATGACGGTGCCGCGCCGGATCGTATGGATCCCATTACCATGTCGGCGGACGGCACCAGTATCCCGGGGATTATGATTCGCCACCCGGACGGTATGGCTCTGGCGGACAGCGGTGACGTCAGCGGTAGCCTGAGTGCGGAAATTCAGGTGTCCCGTGACAACCGCATTGCCGGCTTCTCTTCTCGCGGTGCCAACGCCGGTGCTCCGGATATCATCAAGCCGGATATCGCCGCGCCGGGTGTGAGTATTGTTGCGGGTATTTCCCCGGTGGGTTCCGGTGAGACCTTCGGTGCACTGAGCGGCACGTCCATGGCCAGCCCGCACATTGCCGGTGTCATGGCATTGCTGAAACAGGCACACCCCGAATGGACGCCGGCAATGGCGCGCTCGGCGCTGATGACCAGCGCGCGCCAGAACATGAAAAAATCCTTCGGTGAAACGGCGGCGGATCCCTTCGATATCGGCGCGGGCATGGTGCAACCCGCCAATGCCTTTTTCCCCGGCCTGGTATATGACGCCGGCTTGTACGACTACTACGCCTTCCTGTGTGGCGCGGAAAACCAGCCCAAAATGATGCCGGACTCGGACTGCGAGTACCTTGAGGGTTACGGTTTCTCCACCGATTCTTCCGACCTCAACCTGCCATCCATCGGCGTCGCCGAACTGGTGGGCAGCCAGACCGTCACTCGCCGGGTGACCAGCGTCGCCAAAGGCACCCAGTGGTACTGGGCAGAAGTGGATGCACCCGCAGGTGTCCAGGTGCAGGTTTCACCGCGCATCCTGCGCCTGAAAGAAGGTGAGACCGCGACCTTTGAGGTGACCTTCACCGCAACGGCAGAAGCGGCAATGGGTGAGTGGGTATTCGGATCCCTGAGCTGGTCGCAGGGTTTGCGGAAGGTGCGCAGTCCCATCGCCGTGCGCCCTGTGCCCATTTCCGCACCAGTATCCGTATCTGCAGAGGGCACTGCCGGTAGCCTGAATATCCCCGTGGTCTTTGGCTACGACGGTAGCTTCAGCGCGGCGGTTAACGGTCTCGCGGTGGGCGCTCCCTTCCCGGGTTATGTGGAGGACGGTGACTATACGGTGGTTATCTTCGAAATCCCCGAAGGAACCTCACTGTCGCGTATCGCCCTGTTTGACGCCGATGTCGGTGCTGGCGATGGCTCCGACGACCTGGACCTGCAGGTATTGGGGCCATATGCATCCGGCTTCCCGCTCGTCGGCAGCAGTGGCTCGCCCACATCTGCCGAGCAGGTCGACCTGCTCAACCCAACCCCAGGTATTTATGCAGCACTTGTCGTGGACTATGCCTCGGCGGCTGGCGCCACCCCCTATACGCTGTTCAACTTCAACCTGCAGGGTGATGCCGGCAATACCCGGGTGGATGGCCCGGCTTCAGCTTCCGTGGGTAGCACTGGTAACCTTTATCTGGAATGGGATGGACTGCCCGCGGGAACCCGCGCACTCGGTATGCTCCAGCACCAGAATGACTCGGGCGTGATCGCGGCTACTGAGGTGATGATCAACACCCGGTAAAGCTCAGCGAAAATCTCCCTAGAGATTTCTGCAACAAGCCCGGTGGCCATTCGGCCCCGGGCTTTTTTGTGCCCGACGGTTTGGCACCGTCTCCAGTTCGATTTCCACTATGGTTACTGCACAGAATGCTTGTAATCATTGCGGCAGATACCAACAATGGCGCCCCCCGCAAATCCGGAGTTTCCCCCGTGCAACAACTGATCCTCAACCCGCGCGCAGAGCGCCGCCTCAAACTCGGCCACCTGTGGATTTACAGTAACGAGGTCGACACCCAGCGCAGTCCTCTCAAAGGACTGGCCCCCGGCAGCCAGTGTGAAATTCTCGACAGCAAGGAAAATAGCCTGGGTTACGCGCTGGTCAATCCCAATCAACTGATCTGCGCGCGGCTGGTTTCCCGCAAGGGCCCGTTTACCCGCAAACAACTGCACCGCCGCCTGGAAAATGCCCTGGCCCTGCGCCAACGCTATTTCCCCCACCCCAGTTACCGCATGGTATACGGCGACTCCGATGGTTTGCCCGGGCTGGTGGTGGATCGCTTCGGCGACTACCTGGTGGTACAGATCAGCAGCTGGGGTATGGAAAACCTGCTGCCGGATATCGTCGACGGGCTGGTAGCACTGGTGAACCCCAAGGGCATACTGCTGCGCAATGACCACCAGGGGCGCAAGGTCGAGGAACTTCCAGAAGTATGCGAAGTGGTACACGGTGAAGTGCCAAAGATGGCCCCCTTCGAAGAGAACGGCGTAGCCCTGCTGGCGCCAGTGTTTGAAGGGCAGAAAACCGGCTGGTTCTACGACCACCGTGAAAACCGTGCGCGCCTGAACCAGTGGGTGAAAGGACAGCGGGTACTGGATCTGTTTTCCTACGCCGGCGGCTGGGGTGTGCAAGCACTTGCTAACGGCGCCAAAGAGGTGACCTGTGTGGATGCTTCCGGGCAGGCGCTGGACTGGTGCGAGGAAAATGCGGCGCTGCACAACCGCAAGGATGACCTGATTACCATTCAGGGCAAGGCGATCGATGCCATGAAAGAGCTGATCAACGCCGGCGAGCGCTATGACGCCATCGTGTTGGACCCGCCCGCGTTCATCAAACGCCGCAAGGATCAGAAATCCGGCGAGGCAGCCTACCGTCACATCAACGAGCTGGCGCTGCGCCTGCTGGAGAAAAACGGGCTGCTGGTCAGCGCCTCCTGCTCCATGCATCTCGAATCCGACAGACTGCTGGAAATCCTGCGCGGCGCCGGTCGCCATCTGGATAAATCCATCAACATTATCGGCAGCGGCGGCCAGGGGGCAGATCACCCGATCCACCCGGCCATTCCGGAAACCCGCTACCTCAAGGCGCACTTTGTGCACCTGTCGGCGGGCGGTAACGTCTAGTCGAAAGCCAGCTGACGCCCCTCGGTCCTAGGGCATCTTTGGGCTCAGCGGCAGCAGGCGGGAATCCGCCAGCGCTGCCGACCTGTGCCCTATCCCCGCAAGATACTCAGGGTCGCTGGTGAAATCGATGAACACCTGCTGTGACGGGTATTTCACCAGCATTGCCAAATCCCAGAGTTCATCGGACGGGCCGATATAGAAGTGGCCACCGTCGCCGACAAAGACCAGCTCACCACCGTGCCGGTTCAAGATAGGCCCGGCGTGGGCCATGTATTTCTTGTAGGCCGCAGCCCCGGAGATGGGCTCTTGCGGTTTCAATGCGGGAAAGTTGCGGTAATCCGCCACGTCCTGAAAACGCAAAAGATTCAGCATGACCACCTCCCCTTTAAGTTGCCGCTTAAACATGGCGACGGACGATTTATCGGTGGGTTCCAGGTAACCCTGCTGCTGTGTGTATTCACCCATCTCTGTGTGCCCTTTTCAAGCTTACCGGTATTTTCGATACCCCATATTCACATGAGCGGCCCGGATTGCCTATAACCTCCCTAATAACCGTTCCCCGGTGAAATCGTCAGGCGCACCTTAATTACTGAACGCCATTTGGGCGAGTTTTTTCAGGTGTGCGGATAGTCCCCGTGGCCATTGTTCAATAATGCGAAAGAAGGTGTTTTCATCGCCGTTTTGCAGGGCCGCGAGCGCACTGTCATAACCCGGCAAGGATTTACCCAAAGCGATGATCGAGCGTCTTGTCGCTTCACGCGCTGTGGTGGTGTTACCCGGGCCCCTCGTTTCCGCCCTCTCCGCCGTTTTCGGCCAAGCGTCGGACGCCGTGTTGGCCGCAAAACCCGGGGCTGTTGTTATGGCGCTGTCGATCAGGCTTTTGATTGCGGCAGCCGGGTTGGCCGCGTTGGATTCAAGCCACGCCTGCTGACGTTGATTCAGCCTCAACAGGCGGTACAGTTCGTTACCGGCACCCCTGTCTGTTTCAGGGACATCGTCGGAGTGGCCATTTCCGCGTGCTTCCTGCAGTGCCGGTAAGCGTGCCAGCAGCTCCTCCTCACTACCGCTGAAATCCACTTCTACCGGATCACTGCTTTCGTCATCAAAGATCAGCACGGAATCCAGTTCCGCACCGCTCAAGCTTCGCTTTAGCTGGAGGGCGACACTGCTGATGTGACCCTGCGCAACACGTTGATGACCGCTGAATGCACTGACGCTGCCCGACGTATTATTGTTTTGAGTTCCCAAAGCACCCAACCTTTATTGACCAATCGGTTAGGTATTTTAACCAGGTTGATACTGCCAGCAGAAACCCGATGAGTTTTTTCACGCCAGTTGTTGGCGTTTATTTCAGTTAAAAAAAACCCCCGGTACTAGTACCGGGGGTTTTGGTAATTTCTGTTAGGTGTCGACTGAACGACGACCGTCAGAATTGAGATGATCGTTAGAATTGATAGGTAACACCCACCGATGCGGTGCGCGGGCGATTAGCGCGAGCGCCATCCGGCGCGCGGTTGATGATCGCCTGATCATCCATCAGATTGTCGACTTTCAGGTAGCCGGCAAAGTCTTCACTGAAATCGTAGTGCGCGGCAGCATCCACGACCCAAACGGATTCGGTATGATCAAATCGATCGGTATTCCCCCGGTTACAGCCGTTGTTGACACACATATCGTCCTGGTAGGCGGCGCTCAGGTTCAGTCGCCAGCTGGCGCCACTATCAATGCCTGTGGTTACCGCGAATACGCTTTCCGGCAGATAGGCAAAATTATCGCCCTTCGCGAGTCCTTCGCTGCCGCCGGAGGCAATGTAGTCCAGGCTGTCTTTACTGATCTCAGCGTCGGTGTAGGTATAACTCGTCTGCAGCGGAATCAACCAGCCGTTCGTCAGCGACCACTGGGTGCCCAGGCTGGCTTCGAAGCCCCGAATGATGGATTCACCCAGGGCATAGCTGCCACTGTCATTGCCATTAACGCAGGGAACTGCTACCGAGCAGTTTTGCACGGTGCTCTCATAGTCGCTGTAGAAGGCAATGAGTTCTGCTGCCAGGTTGCCGTTGTCGAAGCGTGCGCCCCATTCGTAGTTGGTGGACAGGTCACCGGCCTCACCGTCGGAGGAATCGCCACCCGGAGGGGCAAAGCCGCGGTGGACACCCGCCAGCAGGGTCACGGCTTCGGTCAGCGTGTAAGTCATCCCCAGACCTGGAAGCCACTCGTCCAGCGCATTGGAAAGGCTGCTGCCCTTCTCGGTGCGCTCCTTGTCCTGGTAGCGCTGCTGGCCGGTTTTAATGTCTTCGTAACGCAGGGTCGCAGTCAATGACAGGCGGTCAGTCAGCACCACCTGGTCGTAAACAAACAGGGAAGTGGCGTCCGCATCTTCCACCCGGTTATTGCTGGCGCTGACATCGCCGGTATCCAGATACACCAGCTCACCATTTTCCTGGCGGTAGTTTTCGGTGGGCTGATAGCGGTCGACTTCGTCTTGGTGTCGTCGCAGGCCGAACTCCAGGTCGTGCTGCACTTCGCCAGTCTTCAATTGCCAGTTAGCGCTTACTTGCATGCCGCGCGCCATATAGCTGCGATCGTTGTGCTTTATCCCGAAATCGTAGTCCATGGTGCCGTCCAGAATGGCCTGGGCGTCGGCGTCTCCCCCATTGGCATCACTGATCAGGCCGCCCAGGCTCACCTTGAACCAGTCGCGCTTGAACTTGTTGTAGTAGGCCTGGGTGTTCACACTGAAGCTATCGCTAAGCGCAATGCTGTGATTCAGCTGTATGGTGCTGTGGCGGTTCTGCATTTCGTCCAGGGCGCTGATGCCATAGCGGCGATTGGGGTCGGCGGCGAAGTCGGCGTCGGAGAGCCCAAGATAACTCATTCCTGAATCTTCTTCGGAATACTGTAATTTGACATCCAGCTGCTGCGCGTTGGCTGCGCCTTCGGACGACTTCAGGCGCCCTTTCAGCAGGTAGTCCTCCTTGGCGATATCCGCCTCACCGGCACGGTCGATATCGCGGAAACCTTCGGCTCGTTGCTGGTGGGTTTCCACCAGCCAGCCGGTGGTGTCGCTGCTGCTGCCGTAGTAGGTATGCAGGCGATTTTCCCCGTACTGCCCCGCTTCCAGTTTTACCGCACCGGCGCTGCTGGTGGGGATTGGGGTGCTGATCATGTTCACCGCGCCACCCACGGTGAAGGGGCCGTATTTCAGGGTTGCCGGGCCCTTCAGCACTTCAATGCTGTCCAGGCGACCAGCGGTGGGGAAGTAGTAGGCTTCCGGGCCCGAGTAAGGCGCCGGCGCCACCAGCACGCCATCTTCCATCAGCGAGATTTTGCCAGAGCGGCCACCATCTGCGCCCCGAATACCGATATTCGGGCGCAGGCCGTAGCCGTCTTCCTCGCGCACATACACACCGGGTACCGCGCGAATCATGCGGTTGATATCCACATATTCGAATTTTTGCAGGTCTTCCGCACTGACCAGATGTGCGGATCCAGGGAGTTTCTTCACTTCCAGTTCAGAACCGAGCACTGAAATGGTTTCCAGGACTTCCGATTCTTCGGCACTGGCGGCTTGGCCAGAAAGTCCGGAGGCAAAGGCGATGGCAACAGTGATCGGGGCGAGGGGAAATCGGCGCACGGGCTCTCCTTATCTATTCGCAAGACTCACTCGTAAGAGCTGTTATTGGTCTGGCGTCTCATCATCGTGTTTATTAATGAGAACGATTATATTTTTTTATAACATAATTGTCAGGGTCTGCTTTCCACTTTTTTACAGACTGGCGTTCCAATTACTCTCTGAAGACAAGGTCACTAATTGGGAGCGGCAAAATGGCAGATTAAAATTTGGCGCTAACTCTGCACCAAAACGGAGGGGCTATGCTGAGACCGCTTCAGGAATCCGATGTCGAACGCCTGTCACAGCTTTGGCTGCACCTGGCCTGTAGCAACCACCCGAGTTTGCCGGTGAGGTTCTGGATGGCACAGGCCCGGGCACTCAGGCGTGAACTCTCCTCCAAGTGCCGCAGCCGCACTGCTAGTTCGGAATGCACCGGCGGCAGCAGCCACTGGGTCTACACGCGCCCGGGAAGTGACATTGCCGAGGGACTGGTGACCATCAGCGACAATCTGCGGGTGGAAACCATCTTTGTTTCCCCTGGCGAGCAGCGGCGTGGTGTAGGTAGTGAGTTGATGGCGCAGGCAAAATTCGGCCGCATCCAGCTGGAGGCCCGTGTACTCGAAGAGAACCTGCACGGTCGCTATTTCCTGCAACAGCACGGCTTTTCAGAAACAGGACGTTCGTATAACAAAGCCGCAAACCAGGACGAAATCCACATGAATTGTCGGGTGGCCTGAGTTTGGGTTGCCTCAGGTCTGACGACGCCAGAATAAGGCGTTATGAGTAAATGGGCGCAGCATAAAAAAGCCCGATCGGCGTATGCGGATCGGGCTTTGCAGCATCTGGTGCTGGGCGGGAAACAGCGGACTTAAACGTCCAGGTTCTCCACCGCCAGTGCATTGCTTTCAATAAACTCGCGACGGGGTTCTACTTGATCGCCCATCAAGGTGGTGAAGATTTGGTCCGCAGCGATGGCATCCTCCACGGTTACCTGCAGCATACGGCGGCTCTCCGGGTTCATGGTGGTATCCCACAGCTGCTCCGGGTTCATCTCACCCAGCCCCTTATAGCGCTGGATACTATAGCCGCGACGACTCTCATTCATCAGCCAGGTCAATGCTTCCGGGAAGTTGTAGACCGGCTGTTGTTTTTCACCGCGCTGGATAAAGGCGCCCTCTTCCAGCAGCCCCTGCATCTTCTCACCCAGACCGCAAATGGCCCGGTACTCGGCGGAGTCAAAGAACTCATGACTCACGGTATAGCTGCTGCTGACACCGTGGGCGACGATATCGACTTTCGGCAGATACAGGTTGCGCTCACTGTCGAGGACCGCAGAGACCTGGTGGCGACGGCCACCGCCTTCCCCTTCCTGCTCCAGCTGCTCCTGCATCTGTTCTGCCCACTGCTCCATTGCGGCCTGAGACTGCAGGTCTTCGGTTTTGACCGTCGGCAGGTAAACCATGCGCTGCAGGACTTCCTGCGGGTAGAGGCGCGACAGGCGGTCAATGGTGGCCATGACCGAGCGATACTCTTTTACCAGAGATTCCAGTGCGGTACCGGACAGGCCCGGCGCTTCCGGGTTTACAAACAGGGTGGCGCTTTCCAGTGCCGCATTGGTGAGGAACTGGGTCAGGGCGGCCTCGTCTTTGAGGTATTGCTCCTGTTTGCCCTTGCCGATTTTGTACAGCGGCGGCTGGGCAATGAAAATGTGGCCGCGCTCGATCAGCTCCGGCATCTGACGGAAGAAGAAGGTCAGCAGCAGAGTCCGGATGTGCGCACCGTCCACGTCCGCATCCGTCATGATGATGATGGAGTGGTACCGGAGCTTGTCCGGGTTGAATTCGCTCTTGCCGATGCCACAGCCGAGGGCGGTAATCAGGGTACCCACTTCAGCACTGGACAGCATCTTGTCGAAACGGGCCTTCTCGACGTTCAGGATCTTACCCTTCAATGGCAGGATCGCCTGGGTACGTCTGTCCCGCCCCTGCTTGGCAGAGCCGCCGGCGGAGTCACCCTCCACCAGGTAGAGTTCGGAGAGCGCGGGATCTTTCTGCTGGCAGTCCGCCAGCTTGCCGGGCAGACCGGCGATATCCAGCGCGCCTTTACGGCGAGTCATTTCGCGCGCCTTGCGCGCCGCTTCCCGGGCGCGTGCGGCATCGATCATCTTGCCGACAACCGCCTTGGCTTCCTGGGGGTTTTCCAGCAAGTAGTCGTTGAATGACAGCCCCATTTCCTGCTCGACCGCCGGTTTTACTTCCGAGGAAACCAGCTTGTCTTTGGTCTGCGATGAGAACTTCGGATCCGGAACCTTGACCGAAATGATCGCGGTCAGGCCTTCACGGGCATCGTCACCGGTAGTGGCGACCTTGTCTTTCTTGCCCACGCCCTCTTTTTCAATGTAGTTGTTGAGTCCCCGGGTCAGGGCCGCACGGAAGCCCGCCAGGTGGGTACCGCCATCCCGCTGGGGGATATTGTTGGTGTAGCAGTAGATATTCTCCTGGAAGGAGTCGTTCCACTGCAGCGCCACCTCTACGGCAATACCGTCTTCGCGCTGGTTCTGGAAGTGCAGTACCTTGTTAATAGGGGTCTTGTTCTGGTTCAGGAACTCGACGAAAGCGCGCAGGCCACCCTCATACTCGTAGACTTCCTCTTTACCGCTGCGCTCGTCCTTCAGCACGATACGCACGCCGGAATTCAGGAAGGACAGCTCACGCAGGCGCTTCGCCAGCTGTTCGAAGTGGAATTCGATGTTGGAGAAGGTGTCTGCTGAGGGCTTGAAATGGACCGCGGTACCGGTGCTGTCAGTGTCACCAATGACAGCCAGGGGCGCGTCAGGTACACCGTGGCGGTATACCTGCTCATGAATTTTGCCACCGCGACGAATGGTAAGTTTCAGCTCTGCCGACAGGGCGTTTACTACCGATACACCCACGCCGTGGAGACCACCGGATACCTTGTAGGTGTTGTCATCAAACTTACCGCCAGCGTGCAGTACGGTCATGATGACTTCCGCGGCAGAAACCCCCTCTTCCGGGTGCATTTCGGTGGGAATACCACGGCCATTATCGGAAACACTGACGGATTCATCCGGGTGGATAGTGACTCGAATTTCGTCGCAGTGGCCGGCGAGTGCCTCGTCAATGGAGTTATCCACTACTTCGAACACCATGTGGTGCAGGCCGGTGCCATCGTCGGTATCGCCAATATACATTCCCGGGCGCTTGCGCACCGCATCCAGGCCCTTGAGTACCTTGATGCTACTGGAATCGTAGTTATTCTCTTGCGACATTCTGTTGCTCCATTAACGCCGGCGTTAGCCTGGCCTTCTTCGTCTCAATATTCGGCGGTTGTTTTGTTTACTGCTAGCGGGCCAGACCTTACTTCTACCAGCCCTTCCAACCGATCAATTCTGTAACTTGTTACTCTTGGTCGCCCTGCTGCTCTGGCCAGCGGGAAACACTCCCATGTTCCACGTGGAACATTCTGGGGTGAGACCAGGGGAGCGGCAGCTTTCTCCAGGGCTCGGCAGTCACTGCAGTATCGATACCAGTAACCAACACCTGACTGGCACAATCACTTACCCAGCGGGCAAATAACAGCTGATTCTCGTCATCCAGTTCCGACGGCAGGTCATCCACCAAAAACACCGGTCTCTGGTTCCTGTCAGCATCGATCACCGCGGCCATGGCGGTTCTCAATGCACAGACCGCCATTTTTTGCTGGCCCCGGGAAAGCACGTCGTGTGCCGGTTGCCCGTGAATGGTGAATCGCAAATCGGCCCTGTGCGGCCCCACCCGGGTAAAACCCTGGTTCAGGTCACCTTCCAAAGATTCGGAAAGTGAATCCGCAAGACGAAGCCCCTTTTTCCAGCCACTGCGGTACTTCAATTCCAGAGACCCGAATACCGATGGTGGTAAATCTTCGAGCCGCTTCCTAAAAAGTTGCTGCAGTCTCGTAAAGACCTCTCGGCGATGCTCGTCGACCAATTCACCACTAGCGACCAGCTGCTGGTCCCAAGGAGCCAGTAAATTAGAGTCGATTTTACCACGACGAAGCAGTGCATTGCGCTGCTTCAACGCCGTTTGATACGCCTTCCAGTGCGCGGAAAATGAATGTTCCACGTGGAACACTGTCCAGTCCAACAACTGCCGACGAACACCCGGGCCACCATCAAGCGCGGCGAAACTGTCACTATTGATGACCTGAAGGGGTAAGCAGGCCGCAAGCTGAGAACTGGATTCTGCAGGCTCCCGATTGATCCGGATTCGCCCCTGACCATCCCTGCGCTTTTCAATCCCAAGGGACAGGCCATCCATCAGTCGCCCGAATACCGAAAGGCTGTCGAGCTCGTAGGAAATTACGGTCTGACTCTGGCGCGACCGGAAAGACCGGCCGGTACCCAGCATATGCACCGCTTCCAGCAACGACGTTTTACCACTACCGTTTACCCCGCAAAACAGATTGACCGCAGGCGCCAGATCCAAATCTGCCGAGGCAATATTGCGAAAGTTGTTCAACAGCAAACGACTCAATGCCATGAAGAACACCTCGGAGCCGCCGGGAAAATGCGACACAAAGTACCGCAACCAATAACAAAAAACCGCCACCCCTTGGGGGCGACGGTTTTTCGTGTACTTGCGCTGTCGTGCTGGATACTGAAAAAGACCAAAATCAGAAGCACCAACCGAACAGGAAAATCAAAGGCGCATGGGCATGATGACGTAAACCGCATCGCCCTGTTCCGGCTGCTGCAGCAGCGCACTGCTGTTGGCATCACCAAGACCGATACGAATCTGATCGCTGTGAATCGCTGCCGTGACATCCAGCAGGTAACCCACGTTAAAGCCGATCTCCAGCGCATCGCCGTGGTAATCCACCATCAACTGCTCTTCAGCCTCTTCCTGCTCCGGGTTGTTTGCCACTATCTGCAGCAGCCCTTCGGACAACTGCAAACGCACACCGCGGTATTTTTCATTGGAAAGGATCGCTGCACGCTGGAACGCCTGACGCAGAGCCAGCCGATCTGCAAATACCTCATTACCAGTGCCGCGGGGCAGAACACGCTCGTAATCCGGGAACTTACCGTCGACCAGCTTGGAGGTGAAGGTGAAAGGACCGCTGTTTACGCGAATATGGTTATTACCCAGCACCACTTCTGCAGGGGTATCGCTGTCTTCCAGCAGGCGCGCCAGCTCCAGAACCCCTTTGCGCGGCACGATTGCCTGAATGGGAGACTCAACATTCAACCCGGGCGCTTCGCGATCGCAAAGCGCAAGGCGGTGGCCGTCAGTGGCGACCGCACGCAACTGTTGCGGACGACATTCCAGCAGCAAACCATTCAGGTAATAGCGTACGTCCTGCTGTGCCATGGCAAAACCGGTAGCCTCAATCAGGCGACGGATCTCGCGCTGGGAGATATTGAAACGGCTTTGTGCGGTAGTCTCTTCCTGGTTCGGGAAATCGCTGGCTGGCAGGGTGGAAAGCTGGAAACGGCTGCGACCACTGCGCAAAACCAGGCGCTCACCATCGCGCTCGAACTTCAGCTCGGCGCCGTCCGGCAAAGAGCGACAGATATCCAGCAATTTGCGCGCCGGAACCGTGACCTCGCCTTCCATTTCTGCCGGCTGGTCCAGCTGCAGGCGGCCGACGATCTCCACCTCCAGGTCGGTGCCGGTGAGCGAAAGCTCCTGTCCTTGCAGCTGCAGGAGAACATTGGCCAGCACCGGCAGGGTCTGGCGCTTTTCCACCACACCAGCGACCAGTTGCAGCGGCTTCAAAAGGGCATCACGGCTTACGCTAAATTTCATAATTATTGCCTTGATATTGGTCTAGTCGTTGTTTTCAACGGTGAGCCACTCAAAACCATGGCTACACCGGCAAGTTCATCCGTCAATAAACGTCAGGTTGTCAGGGAGCGCGTCAACAGCCGCACATCTTCACGAATATCCCCGTCGGACTCCTGCAATTCCTTGATTTTGCGGCAGGCGTGCAACACGGTCGTATGATCCCGGCCGCCGAAAGCATCACCGATCTCCGGCAAGCTGTGGTTGGTCAACTCTTTTGCAAGAGACATCGCCACTTGCCGTGGGCGCGCCACAGACCGACTGCGCCGCTTGGATAACAGGTCGGCCACTTTTATCTTGTAATACTCCGCCACTACGCGCTGGATGTTGTCCACACTGACCAACCGGTCCTGCAGAGCCAACAGGTCTTTCAGCGCCTCGCGCACCAGAATATCGTCAATGGCGCGACCGGTGAACTGGGCGTTGGCGATCACCCGGCGCAGCGCCCCCTCGAGCTCCCGCACATTGGAGCGAATACGCTGGGCAATAAAGAACGCAGAGTCGTGAGGCAGGTCTACCCCGACCTGCTCGGCCTTCTTCATCAGGATAGCTACACGGGTTTCCAGCTCTGGTGGCTCGACCGCCACCGTCAAACCCCAGCCGAAGCGGGACTTGAGGCGCTCTTCCAGGCCATCAATCTCTTTGGGGTAGCGATCACAGGTAAGAATGATCTGCTGCCCGCCCTCCAACAAGGCGTTGAAGGTGTGGAAGAACTCCTCCTGGGAGCGCTCCTTGCCGGCAAAAAACTGGATGTCATCGATCAGCAGCGCATCCACCGAACGGTAATAGCGCTTGAAGTCGCTGATTGCATTGAGCTGAAGCGCCTTCACCATATCCGCCACAAAGCGCTCGGAATGCAGGTAAACCACTTTGGCATTGGGGTTGCGGTCGACCAGCGCATTACCAACAGCGTGCATCAAGTGGGTCTTGCCCAGGCCCACACCGCCGTAAATAAACAGCGGGTTATAGGCACCACCGGGGTTATCAGCAATCTGCTGTGCCGCCGCCAGGCCCAGTTGGTTCGACTTACCTTCCACAAACGAAGCAAAGGTAAAACCGCGGTTCAAAGAGCTGCCGTGCTTGATCGCCCCCTCAACTTCCACCTTGCGCTGGCCGGAATTATTCACCGGCGCGGCAATCACCTGGCTACCGGAATGCAGATCCGCCGGCAGCCGCTCGGCCGCGGTCAATGAATCGACACCGGCTTCTTCCGCCGCGAGATTGTTATGTACTTCGGAAGAAACAGGTGACGAGAGCGGCGATACAGATCCGCCTCGTCCACTCGACACGGACCGCCCCACCCCATTATCACTGTAACCGCCGGCATTACCCTGCCCTTGCGGAGCCCCATATTGAAAGCTGGATTGATAACTGGGTACCGGGGCACTCTGCGAGGGTGCCGGTGCAGAAAAACTGCCCGCGGAGGGCGAGCTACCATAATCGTTGCCTTGACGGGCAGAGACACGGGAGTCGTAATGCCCTTCTGGGCCAGCGCCCATACCGGAAAGGTTACGGCGAAAACGCGAGGTGCGACGATCCATCGCTACCACTTCGACCAGCAGGGAGCGACCAGAAAACTGTTGCGCCAGTTCACGAATACGATCGAGAAACTTATCGCTTACCCAATTGATGATAAAACGATTTGGCGCCACCAAGCGCAGCTCCCCCTCGGAACTGTCGTCACTGACGCGCAGTGGCCGAATCCAGGTATTGAACTGCTGCGGTGACAGTTCGTCCTGCAAACAGGCAGCACACTGCTTCCAAACGGAATCAGACAAGGAACCCCCTAAAAGACGGATCGAGGTGCGAAAAAGCCAAAAAAACAGGCATATCCCAAAACGCCGGGCAGCACCTCAAAGAAGGCCGACAGTATATCGGTTGCACCCCGGGTTATCCACAAATAATACGACTTTTACCGATCACGCCCGCTGGGAAAGCCCTGTAATATCAAACACTTGAATAATTTTCGTGCGACCAGTGATCCAGCCCTGCAAAAGTTATCCACAGATAATTGTGGATACCTTGGGGTAAACCGGTGCACCGCAAGGAATACCCGAAGCAATACAAGGGCTTACACCTTTCGCACCTGATTGACGCCCGATACCACCGGCTACACCTTATATATAGAAGGGGCAATGTCCGCGGGAACAGCGCGGGCATTTCTCTGTGCTTAATCGGGCATTTCCGTTGATTTGATTGGTTTGTTTCTATACAATCCGCCGCCTTCGCTGCGCATAGCCCGCTTCGAAGGAGTGCCTCCAAGGCTTTCCCCAGGGATTCCGGAGAGGCGTGCCGCATTTACGGGCTAGAGCCGCAAGCGGCCCAGATTCGTAAACTTCCAGGACATAACTCCGGGACATAACTCCAGGTAGTAACACCATGAAACGTACATTTCAGCCCAGCAACTTGAAGCGTAAGCGCACCCACGGTTTCCGTGCTCGCATGGCCACCAAAGGCGGACGCAAGGTACTTGCCCGTCGTCGTGCCAAAGGCCGTAAGGTTCTGTGCGCATAAGTTTGCCGCTTAGCGAGCAACCTTTTACAACGCTCTGAATCACTATGCAGTGCCCACGCAGCGACTTCGCATTCGCCAAGCCGCTGCGGCTGCTCAATGCGGCGCAGTATCGCGCCGTATTTGATAGTGCCCCGGTCCGCGCGGCACAACCTCAATTTCTGATCCTCGCCCGCCCCAACGATCTCGGTCACCCGAGACTCGGTCTGGTCATCGCCAAAAAACACGTTCGCAACGCCTGCGACCGCAATCTGATCAAGCGCATTGCCCGCGAAACCTTTCGCCTGCAACAGCACCAGCTTTTTGCACTGGACGCCGTGGTACTCGCACGCGCCGGCGCTGGTGAGCTCGACAGCGCCGCACTGGCCAAGGTGTTCAACAAGCTTTGGCGTAAACTGGATCAACGGGCCCGTAATCCGCAACCGGATAACGGCCAGAACAACAAACCCCGGGCGAATCAGGGGCGCAAGCCAAGGCGCGGCGGCAAGTCCAGGACCAGCGCCCAACCCCAGCCGCCGAACACTTCGACGAGCGGGGACCAGCAGTGACCTGGTTGGCTATCCGGCTGATTCATCTGTACCGCCTGATTGCCAGCCCCTGGGTCGGCAATCAGTGCCGCTTCTACCCCACCTGCTCCCGTTATGCTGAAGAAGCATTAAAAACCCACGGATTCTGCAAAGGGGGTTATTTAACGGTGCGCCGCCTTATAAAATGCCACCCTTGGCATCCAGGCGGCCTGGATCACGTCCCTCCCGGCCCGCAACCCACCAATAAACCTCCGGCGGCCGACTGACCGCCGCCGCAATAAGGCTATCGACATAATGGATTGGCAACGCTACACGCTGGTCGGCGGCATCGCCGCAGTCCTCCTGGCACTGATATACCAGTGGAATGCTTTCAAAGAAGAGCATGCCCCCACCCTGGATCAGAAAACCGTGGTCCACCACCAGGCCAGTGACACCGAAACCCTGCCCAGCAGCCAGGCACAACCAGGCAATGCCGGCAGCAGCGAGCTGCCCGAAGAGGGAGCCATTCCGGAAGTTGGCGCCAGCAGCAGCCAACCGCAGCTGATCACGGTAAACACCGACACCCTGACCCTGCTGATCGACCCCAACGGCGGTGATATCGTCAAGGTCGCCCTGCGCAAGTTTTACGAGAAGCTGAATACACCGGATCGCCCGCTGATCCTGCTCAACCAAACCCGCAGCCACACCTATGTCGCCAAAAGCGGCCTGGTGGGCGGCAAGGGCAATTGCTCTGCCGGACGCCCGGTATTCACCAGCGATGCCAGTGAATACGCCCTGCAGGAAGGCAAGGACACCCTGACCGTCGACCTCAAGCAGCAGCAAGGCGGTATCGGTTTTACCAAGCGCTTCACCTTTACCCGCGGCGACTACCTGGTAAAAGTCTCCTACCTGGTCGACAACGGCCGCAGCAAACCGCTGCTCGCCGGCATCTGTGGCGAGATAGTACGCGACAGCCTGGAACCACCGGTGGACGTGGGTATCGGCGTATCCCCCTTCCTTGGTGCGGCCCTGCATACCAGCGAAGAAAACTACTTCAAGCAGGATTTTGAAGACATCGCCAAAAAGCCGACCACCGAAACCATTCAGGGCGGTTGGGTAGCCATGGTGCAGCACTATTTCCTGAGTGCCTGGATTCCCAACCAGGAAGAGCGAAATACCTTCAACCTGCAACCGATCGGCAACGGACTTTACAGCATGGGCTTTACCAGCCCGCAGCAGCGTATTGAGCCCGGCCAGCAAGGCACTGTCGACGCACTCTTTTATGTAGGTCCGAAAGACGTTTTCACTCTGGAGAAAACTTCGCCCTACCTGGATCTGACCGTGGATTACGGTTGGTTGTGGTGGCTGGCGAAACCCATGTTCCGGGTCCTGAACTGGATTCACGACCACATCGTGGACAACTGGGGCTGGTCAATCATCCTGCTGACCGTGTTCATCAAGGCACTGCTGTTCCCGCTCTCTGCCGCCGGCCTGCGCTCCATGGCGCGCATGCGCAAATTTGCGCCGCAGATGAAAAAGCTGCAGGAGCAGTACAAGGACAACCGCCAGAAACTGGCGGAAGAGACCATGAAGCTGTACCGCCGGGAGAAGATCAACCCGGTGGGAGGCTGTCTGCCGATCCTGCTGCAGATGCCGGTGTTTATCGGTCTCTACTGGATGCTGATGGAAACCGTCGAGCTGCGCCACGCGCCCTGGATCGGCTGGATTCACGATCTGTCGGTAAAAGACCCCTACTTCATTCTGCCGGTTATCATGGGCCTGACCATGTGGCTGATGCAGAAGCTGCAACCGCAGCCCACGGATCCCACCCAGGCCAAGATCATGCAGCTGATGCCAGTGATGATGACCTTCTTCTTCCTGTGGTTCCCGGCGGGCCTGGTTCTGTACTGGATTGCGAACAACCTGATCTCCATCGCCCAGACCTGGTTTATCAACAAACAGGTGGAGGCGGCGGGGGCTAGCAAGTAACACAAGGCCCCGATACCCCGGTGGCGGGAAAGTACCGGGTATCCTTTTTCGAAACCGCTGTGAATACATCCCTGTACGCTGCGTCGGCGACGTCCCTGTCGCCGACGCTTTCGAAAAAGGATCCCCGCCACTCTCCCTTCACATCCAGGCTCTGCGCTTTATATTTACGACACTCAAAGGGCCGCACTTAGCGGCCCTTCCTGTATCTGACTTTTGGATAAACTCTAAACATGTCCCAGCAAAACCCCGGTGAAAGCCTCGCCAAAGACACCATCGCCGCCGTCGCAACCCCGCCCGGTCGCGGCGGAATCGGTGTGATCCGACTGTCAGGGCCACAGGCGCGGCAAATCGGGGAGCAACTGAGCGGCAAAGTCTTCAAGCCACGTTTCGCCCACTACTGCGACTTCACCCACAAAGACCAGTTACTGGACCAGGGGCTGGCGCTGTTCTTCCCCGGTCCCAACTCTTTTACCGGCGAAGATGTGGTGGAACTTCAGGGACATGGTGGGCCGGTCATTCTAGACACGCTTCTTTCCGCGCTTCTGCAGATGGGCGCGCGGCAGGCGCGGCCCGGAGAGTTTTCGGAGCGCGCTTTTCTCAATGACAAGCTGGATTTGGCCCAAGCAGAAGCGATTGCGGACCTGATTGACGCCGGTAGCGCCCAGGCAGCGCAGAATGCCTTGCGCTCCTTGCAGGGCGCATTCTCCGAAAAAATCGAAGGCTTATCCGTTCAGCTTACCCATTTACGCATCTACGTCGAAGCATCGATCGATTTTCCGGAAGAAGAAATCGATTTTCTCGCCGATGGCAAGGTAAGCGCCGATATAGACGCACTCCTCGCCCAACTGGACGCGGTTGAGGCCCAGGCGCGCCAAGGGGCGATCATGCGCGAGGGTATGCAGGTGGCAATTGCCGGAAAACCCAACGCGGGCAAGTCCAGTCTGCTGAATGCCCTGGCGGGAAAAGACACCGCCATCGTGACCGATATTGCCGGCACCACCCGGGATGTACTGCGGGAACACATTCATATCGACGGCATGCCGCTGCACATTGCCGATACCGCGGGTCTAAGGGATGCACCGGATCAGGTAGAGCGTATTGGCATCGAGCGCGCCTGGGAGGAAATCCGCCACGCGGATCGGGTGCTGCTGGTGGTGGACGCCCGCGAGCTGACCAGTCTGGATCCGGACCAGGCCTGGCCCGAATTTACCCGCCAGCTGCCAGCCCCGGAAAAGCTCACCCTGGTGGTGAACAAAATCGACCTCACCGAATACAGTCCCGGACTTCTGGCCCACAGCGATGGCGTACCGATTACCGCCATCAGCGCCGCTACGGGTGCCGGCATCGACCAGCTCAAGCAACACCTGAAACAGTGCATGGGATACCACGCCGGTAACGAGGGCAGCTTCAGTGCCCGGCGGCGCCACCTGGATGCCCTTGCCCGCGCCCGCGCCTTTATCGAAGAGGGCCGCGCTCAGCTGCACAGCAGCGGCGCCGGAGAGCTGTTGGCCGAGGATCTACGCCAGGCCCAGCAGGCCCTGGGAGAAATTACCGGCGAAATCACCGCCGATGAACTGCTGGGCAAGATATTCGGCAGCTTCTGTATCGGAAAATAACCCCGCAATCCCGGGCGGTCAGAGTCCGGGAATGCCACCCTCCCCACCTTTAGCCAAAAACTCCTCCCGGCCGCTCGATTCCAAACACACCCCGGACACAGCTAACCCCCATGCAGAACACAGGAGTTGCTCACAGCAATCCACAGGGTTATCCAGATGGACCCCGTATCCACTTTCCAATCACAGATACTTATCCCGGAAACCCACAGATTTATTCACAGATCTGCTGAAAAGGGCCGGTCATTGGCGTTGACCCACAGGCGATGTGGACAAAACAGGGAAAAACGGAAGTGAAAGACCGGGAGAAAAGTGGGACAACCGGCAGGCCCGGCACAAACGGCAAAAGTTATCCCGCTCGTCCACAGCCGCGTACAGGGCTTACCCCTGCCTGAACGCAGGGGTTTAAGACCCAGTTATCATTACTGTAAACCATTGATTCATAACGATTTTTATCACTTAACCACCGAATTCCGGCTCACTAATAACTATAACTAATATAAAAAAACCATATACATAGGTATGTATAACTTTATTTATCAGTAAGTTAATTGGCCTGAAATTAAAATTCCTCGTGCCGCTTTTTTGCACAGCCCAAGGTGCCTATAATGTGCGGCCGAAATTTCACATCCAGCGGTTATCTGAACAACCACTGGCCAGCAAATGCCGTTAAGTCTCTGCCCTGCAGCACATTCGCTAGAGCGACAACCTTATGGATTACCCCACACAGTACGACGTCATTGTCATTGGCGGCGGTCATGCCGGCACTGAGGCGTGCCTGGCAGCCGCGCGCATGGGGAGTCGCACCCTGCTGTTGACCCACAACATCGAAACTCTGGGGCAGATGTCCTGCAACCCGGCCATCGGCGGCATCGGCAAAAGTCACCTGGTGAAGGAAGTCGACGCCCTCGGCGGCGCCATGGCCACCGCCACCGATCTCGGCGGGATACAGTTCCGGGTGCTGAATGCACGCAAGGGCCCGGCGGTACGCGCCACCCGCGCCCAGGCCGACCGCGCACTGTACAAAGCGGCGATCCGCAACATTCTCGAGAACCAGCCCAACCTGGACATCTTCCAGCAGGCCGCGGACGACCTGATTGTTGAAAATGACCGGGTGGTTGGTGTGGTTACCAATGCCGGGCTGCGCTTCCTGGGCAAGACTGTAGTGATCACCGCGGGCACTTTCCTCGGTGGTCGCATTCATATCGGCCTCGACAACCACGCCGGTGGCCGTGCGGGCGATCCCCCATCCATCGCCCTGGCGCAGCGACTGCGCGCACTACCGTTTCGGGTGGAGCGCCTGAAAACCGGTACCCCGCCCCGCATCGACGCCCGCTCGGTCGACTTTTCCGGCCTGGAGGAGCAGTGGGGTGATGAGCCCCTACCGGTGATGTCCTATCTCGGCTCCCGCGCCCAACACCCGCGCCAGGTGTGCTGCTGGATCACCCACACCAATACCGGCACCCACGACATCATCCGCGGCGGCCTCGACCGCTCACCCATGTACTCCGGGGTGATCGAGGGAATCGGACCGCGCTACTGCCCGTCCATCGAAGACAAGGTGCACCGTTTCGCGGACAAGGACAGCCACCAGATCTTTATCGAGCCGGAGGGGCTGACCACCAACGAGCTCTACCCCAACGGCATCTCCACCAGCCTGCCGTTTGATGTGCAGATGAATCTGGTGCGCTCGATCAAGGGCTTTGAAAACGCGCATATCACGCGCCCGGGCTATGCGATCGAGTACGACTTTTTCGACCCGCGCGATCTGCTGCCGTCGCTGGAAACCAAGTTTATCGCTGGCCTCTTCTTTGCCGGCCAGATCAACGGCACCACCGGCTACGAGGAAGCGGCGGCCCAGGGCCTGCTGGCGGGCGCCAACGCCGCGTTGCAAGCCCAGGAAAGAGAGGCCTGGGCCCCGCGCCGCGACGAGGCCTACCTGGGCGTGCTGGTGGACGACCTGATCACCAGTGGTACCAAAGAGCCCTACCGCATGTTTACCAGCCGTGCGGAATACCGCCTGTTACTGCGGGAAGACAACGCCGACCTGCGCCTGACGGAAAAAGGCCGCGAACTGGGCCTGGTCGACGATCACCGCTGGCAGGCCTTCTGCGAGAAGCGCGAAGCCATTGCCCGCGAACAGCAACGTCTGAACGATACCTGGGTCCAGCCCGGCACCGACGCCGCAAAAGCGGTAGAGCAAAAACTGCCACAGCCGCTGGCCCGCGAGTACAGCCTGAAAGATCTGCTGAAGCGCCCGGAACTCGGCTACGCCGACATCGCCGGCCTCAAGGGTGAAGCCGTGGCAGACGAACAGGTTGCCGAGCAGGTGGAGATCTCCGCCAAGTACGCCGGCTATATCGACCGCCAGCGCGACGAGATTGAGCGTCTGTTGGCCTATGAAGACACACCGCTGCCGGTGGATTTTGATTACTCCGGGGTGTCCGGCCTCTCCAACGAGGTGATCCAGAAATTGAGCGACGCGCGCCCGGATACCCTGGCCCGCGCCGGCCGCATTCCCGGGGTTACCCCGGCGGCGGTTTCCCTGCTGCTGATCCAGTTGAAAAAGCGCGGCCTGTTGAACCGCAAGAAGGCGGTTTGAGTTGATGGAAATGTTTCGCCCTCGCCTGCTGCAGGCCGCCGAGCAACTCGCCCTTGATCTGACTGGCGAGCAGCAGGACAAACTGCTGGCCTATCTCGACCTTTTCGCCCGCTGGAATACCGCGTACAACCTGTCTGCGGTGCGCGATCCGGCGGAAATGCTCGAGCGGCACATTGTCGATAGCCTGAGCGTGGTGAATCTCTGCGGAAATTCTGCCGATGACCTGTCGCCGCTGATCGATGTGGGTTCTGGCGGTGGTCTGCCGGGGATTCCCCTGGCCATCATCCACCCCGAGCGCCCCATCAGCCTGCTGGACAGCAACGGCAAAAAATCCCGTTTCCAGTTTCAGGTGGCCAGCCAGCTTAAGCTGGGCAATATCAACGTCGTCAACCAGCGGGTTGAGGCCTATCAGCCGGAAAAACCCTATGCCGGTGTGGTGTCGCGGGCGTTTGCATCGCTGCAGGATATGGTGGTTGGGAGTGAGCATTTACTTGCACCGAACGGCCGATTCTATGCGATGAAAGGCAAGCTTCCCGAAGATGAGTTGAGTGCATTGCCAAAAGGCATTAAGGTCGAGCAGGTGCACACCCTGTCGGTACCGGGCTGCGATGCAGACCGCCACCTGATCGTCCTCAGTCGCGGGGAGTGACCGGCCAGCGGTCGGCGTTTTTACACAGAATACACCGGCTGGTGTAACGATTATTTTTGAGACCTGCGCACCGGGCTGATGTTCGCGCGTGCGCAATTGCTGCCGCATTTTCCGGGGAATCCGGCCTAGCGGCGAGCCCGGTGGGCGTGCGGAGCGCGCATTCCGGGAACAACAGGACCAGAAACTTGAGCAAGATTTTTGCGGTAGCGAATCAGAAAGGGGGCGTGGGTAAAACCACCACCTGTGTGAATCTCTCGGCCTCCCTGGTGGCAAACAAGCGCCGGGTGCTGCTGATTGACCTCGACCCCCAGGGCAATGCCACCATGGGCAGCGGCGTCGATAAAAGCGAATTGCAACTGTCCAGCTACGACGTGCTCGCCAGTCTGCTGCCGCCACGCAAGGCCATAGTCCCCACCAACAGTGGTTTTGACCTGATGCCCGCCAACGGCGACCTGTCGGCGGCCGAGGTGGAGCTGCTGGAGATGGATGGCCGCGAGTCTCGCCTGCGCCAGGCACTGGCAGAAATCAGCGGTGATTACGATTACATCATCATCGACTGCCCGCCCTCCCTGAATATGCTGACCGTCAACGCGCTGTGTGCGGCCGGCGGTGTACTGATCCCCATGCAGTGCGAGTACTACGCGCTGGAGGGCCTCTCGGCGCTGGTCGACACCATCACCCAGATTCAGCGGGCGGCCAACCCCAACCTCAAGATCGAGGGCATACTGCGCACCATGTACGATCCGCGCAACAGCCTCACCGGGGATGTATCCGAGCAGTTGACCGAATACTTTGGCGACCGCCTCTACCGCACCTGCATCCCGCGCAACGTGCGTCTTGCCGAGGCCCCAAGCTTCGGCAAGCCGGCGCTGGATTACGATCGCAACTCCAAGGGGGCTATCGCCTACCTCGCCCTCGCCGGCGAAATCACCCGCCGCCACAGCGCGGCCAACCAGAACAACGCCAATCAAAATAGCAGTGGACCCCGCCCGGTAGCGGAAGCGGTTTAGGACTGAGGTAGAGAAGCTATGGCCGCCAAACGCAAGGGCCTGGGGAAAGGGCTTTCCCACCTGATCAGCAATAACGCCAGTGAGGCCATCGCCGTCGCCACCGGTGAGCGCAACGGCGATATCGTCGAGCGTGTGGATGGGGAGCTGAAAGAGCTGCCGATCGAATTCCTGCAGCGCGGCCGTTACCAGCCGCGCCGCGACTTTCCGCAGGAGTCTCTGCAAGAGCTGGCGGACTCCATTCGCGTCCAGGGCATCATGCAGCCGATCGTGGTACGCCCGATCGGTGAGCACAAATACGAGATTATCGCTGGTGAGCGCCGCTGGCGTGCCGCGCAGCTGGCGTCGCTGGATAAGGTTCCGGCGCTGATCCGCGACGTTTCCGACGAAGCCGCCATCGCCATGGCGCTGATCGAGAATATCCAGCGGGAAGACCTCAACCCGGTGGAAGAGGCTATAGCTCTCAAGCGTCTGCAGGACGAGTTCGAACTCACCCAGCAGCAGGTCGCCGAGGCGGTGGGCAAGTCCCGCACTGCAGTAACGAATCTGTTGCGCCTGCTGAGCCTGACCGACGAGGTGCGCACTTTTCTCGAGCGCGGCGATATCGAAACCGGCCACGCCAAGGCTCTACTGGGCCTTGGCGGTGACGACCAGCGCCAGGCCGCCCGCCAGGTGGTGGAGCGCGGCCTGACCGTGCGCCAGACCGAGGCCCTGGTTCGCCGCATTCATGAGGAGGCTGGTAAGCCGAAGGTAAAGAAACCCGAGGTAGACCCGAATATTCGCCGCCTCACTGAGCGCCTGGCAGAAAAAATTGGCGTGCCTGTCAGCATTGATCACAGCGACAAGGGTGCCGGTAAACTGGTGCTCAAGTACACCAGTCTGGATGAGCTGGACGGCATTCTGGCCCACCTGGGGTACAGCGAAGACTGATCCCGGCAGCCGCCGAAGCCCCGCAAACCGTTACGGTTGCAACGTTTCGGTTATGTTGCACCAGAATGCAGCCTTCCAAGCTGCGCCAAAATGGTGCTCGAATGGCGCCCACTTCCCCTGGTAGTGGGCGCTTGCTTTAGGTGGGTTTAGCGGCAAAAGACCGCGAACGACAGGGGATCTGAAGGGATTTGCCAGTTGAATCGCCTCGCCTGTTCCTACATAATTCGCACGCCCAAAAATTGGGCGGAGATCAAAATCTGGCCGGCCTGTTCCCGCCTATGCGCAATCCCCCGGTAGTAAAGATTTCGCTGATCCAGCTGGCAGTTGTTGTGTTGGCTGCGCTGGCGCTCGAATTGACGCTGGGGCGGATTATTGCCCTCTCCGCCCTACTTGGTAGCCTCCTGTGTGTGCTGCCCAATCTGTATTTTGGCCTGCGCGCCTTTGAGTTATTTGGGCCCGACCGCGACAAGATCCGCGGTGCGCGCGCAAGCCAGCGCGCGGTGGGAAGTTTCTACCGCGCCGAAACCGGCAAGTTTGCGATGACCCTGGTGGGGTTCGCGGCGGTGTTTGCCAGCGTCAAGACGCTGAACCCCGCAATGCTGTTTATCAGCTATAGCTTGTGCATGATTTTGCAATGGATTCTCGTGGCCCGACTGCATACAAAGACGTAGCAGTGGCCCAGGAGCCCCCGAAGAGTGACTGCGCCGAAAGGTTGAGGGTTTGACGCCCTGCGCAGAGATGGGGTTCCCGAAAAAGTTTTTTATCTTAGAACGTGTTGAGGAACTATGGCTGCCGAACAAACCGCGACGGGGTATATCCAGCACCACCTGCAGAATCTTGCCTACGGAAAACTGCCAGCGGGTTACACCCGTGCTGACGGTACCGTACTGTCCGAGTCTACCTGGACCATCGCCCACAGCAGCCAGGAAGCTGCCGATATGGGCTTTTGGGCTGTCCACCTGGATACCCTGGGTTGGTCTATCGGCCTGGGCCTACTTTTCTGTTTCCTGTTCGCGCGCGCCGCGAAAAAGGCAACTGCTGGTGTTCCCACTGGTTTCCAGAGCTTTGTCGAAGTGATTGTCGACTTCATCGACAAGACCGTTAAAGACACCTTCCCGCACCGCAATAGCATGGTTGCCCCGATGGCGCTGACCATCTTCGTGTGGGTGTTCCTGATGAACCTGATGGACCTGATCCCGGTTGACTGGCTGCCGCTGGCGTTTGCCCACGGTACTTCCGCCATTACCGGTGCGGATCCACATCATGTTTACTTTAAAGTCGTTCCCACCACCGACCTGAATGCCACCCTGGGCATGGCGCTGGCGGTATTCGCGCTGATGATCTTCTTCAGCGTGAGGGAAAAGGGCCTGATGGGTTTTGTGAAAGAGCTGACCCTGCACCCCTTCCACTCCGGCAAGTGGTATATCGATATTTTCCTGATTCCGTTCAACTTCCTGCTGGAAGCGGTTTCCCTGATCGCCAAGCCTGTATCTCTCGGCCTGCGTCTGTTCGGAAACCTCTACGCCGGTGAGATGATCTTTATCCTGATCGCCATCGTCTTCGGTGTGGGCGTTCTGGGCTTTATCGGCGCCGGTCTGCTGCAGATGGGCTGGGCCATTTTCCACATCCTGGTAATTACCCTGCAGGCGTTCGTGTTCATGGTGTTGACCACTGTGTACATGGCGATGGCGCACGACCGGGAAGATGAACACGCGCACGACCAGTAAGGTCGTGCCTCCCCGGGATATCCCGGGGAAACAGGTTTTCGTTTGTACTTTAACTTTTTCATTCACTTTCAACTTCAACAACTCGTAACTTTACTTTGGAGAAAACAATGGAAGCATTAGGTCTGGTATACGTAGCTGCTGCACTGCTGATCGGTCTGGGCGCACTGGGTACTGCTATCGGTTTCGGCACCCTGGGTGGCAAACTGCTGGAAGGTTCTGCACGTCAGCCTGAACAGGCTCCGGCTCTGCAGGGCAAAATGTTCCTGATGGCTGGTCTGCTCGACGCCGTTCCGATGATCGGTGTTGGTATCGCTATGTACCTGATTTTCGCGGTTGCTCCTGGTCTGGCTGGTTAATCCATCGTTCCAATTGCCCTTTAACCCATTTTTGAAAGAGCAAGAGGTGTCGGTGTGAATATCAACCTGACTCTGATCGGCCAGTCGATCACCTTTCTCGCCTTCGTATGGTTCTGCTGGAAGTATGTCTGGCCGGCCCTGCTGGGTGTTATGCAAGAGCGTGAGCAGAAAATTGCTACCGGTCTGCAAGAAGCCGAGCGCGCGGAGAAAGATCTTGAGCTGGCACAGCGTAAAGCTGTCGAGCAACTGAAAGAAGCCAAAGCCCAGGCGGCTGAAATCATCGATGGCGCCAACAAGCGCGCCAACCAGATCGTTGAAGAAGCCAAAACGGCTGCGCGTAGCGAAGGCGATCGCCTGAAAGCTGCCGCTGAGGCGGAAATCGAACAGGAAGTAAACCGTGCGAAAGAACAACTTCGCTCGCGTGTTGCTGCCCTGTCTGTTGCCGGCGCGGAAAAAATCCTCTCAGTCAACATCGATGCCAAAGTGCACGATGACATGATCGAGAAACTGGCAGCCGAGCTGTAAGCGAGGAACCCATGGCGGAACTAAGCACTCTGGCCCGGCCCTACGCGAAAGCGGCATTTGCCAGCGCACAACAAAGCTCCAACCTTTCCGGTTGGAGTGTTGCGTTGGCAACCGCAGCGGCGGTCAGCCAGAACGAAAAAATTGGCGAGCTGCTGGATAACCCACAGCTGACCAGTGAAGTGCGTGCGGAAAAATTCCTGTCTGTCTGTGGCGACTTTGAACAGCCACAACAGAACTTCATCAAGTTGCTGGCGGAAAACCACCGCCTGGCACTGTTGCCGGAAATTTCCGAACTGTTCGAAATCCTGAAGGCCGAAGCGGAAGCCACTCTCGAAGTGGAAGTTCTCTCCGCCCGCCCGCTCAGCGCAGAACAGACCCAGCGTCTCACTCAGGCACTCAGCAAGAAGTTTTCCCGTGAAGTGCACCTGCACAACGCGGTTGATGAAAGTCTGCTGGGCGGCGCCATTGTGCGCGCCGGCGACACGGTCATCGATGGCACCGTGCGCGGCCGACTGGCTAAACTCGCCGAGGCGATGAACTCCTAAATTATCGTCCCCTCTACCGCACGCGGTGGAGGGGAGTTCGAGGAACAGAGCATGCAGCAACTGAATCCCTCTGAGATCAGTGAAATTATCAAGAGCCGCATCGACAATCTCGATGTGAGCACCGAAGCCCAGAATGAGGGCACCATTGTTTCCGTATCCGACGGTATCATCCGCATCCACGGCCTGGCCGACGTGATGTACGGTGAAATGATCGAATTCGAGGGCGGCGTCTACGGTATGGCGCTGAACCTGGAGCGCGATTCCGTTGGTGCTGTAATCCTGGGTGACTACAAATCTCTGGCTGAAGGCCAGAAGTGTCGTTGCACCGGCCGCATCCTGGAAGCTCCGGTTGGTCCGGAACTGCTGGGCCGCGTGGTAGACGCACTGGGTAACCCGATTGACGGTAAAGGTCCGCTGAACAACAAGCTGACCGACGCGGTTGAGAAAGTAGCCCCCGGCGTAATCGCCCGTCAGTCCGTTGACCAGCCGGTTCAGACCGGTCTGAAAGCGGTAGACACCATGATCCCGATCGGCCGTGGCCAGCGTGAGCTGATCATTGGCGACCGTCAGATCGGTAAGACTGCGGTTGCGATCGATGCGATCATCAACCAGAAAGGCACCGGCATTAAGTGTATCTACGTTGCCGTAGGCCAGAAGCAGTCCTCTATTGCCAACGTTGTACGCAAGCTGGAAGAGCACGGCGCCATGGACCACACCATCGTGGTTGCCGCTGGTGCTGCCGACCCGGCTGCGATGCAGTTCCTGGCGCCCTACGTTGGCTGCACCATGGGTGAGTACTTCCGCGACCGCGGTGAAGACGCCCTGATCATTTACGATGACCTGACCAAGCAGGCTTGGGCCTACCGTCAGATCTCCCTGCTGCTGAAGCGTCCTCCGGGCCGTGAAGCCTACCCGGGTGACGTTTTCTACTTGCACTCCCGTCTGCTGGAGCGTGCCGCGCGTGTAAACGCCGACTACGTAGAGAAGTTCACCAACGGTGAAGTGAAAGGCAAAACCGGCTCCCTGACCGCGCTGCCGATCATCGAAACCCAGGCGGGTGACGTTTCCGCGTTCGTACCGACCAACGTAATCTCCATTACCGATGGTCAGATCTTCCTGGAAACCGACCTGTTCAACGCGGGTGTACGTCCTGCGATCAACCCGGGTATCTCCGTATCCCGAGTTGGTGGTTCCGCCCAGACCAAGATCATCAAGAAGCTGTCCGGTGGTATCCGTACCGCTCTGGCCCAGTACCGTGAGCTCGCGGCCTTCTCCCAGTTCGCTTCCGACCTGGACGAAGCCACCAAAGCCCAGCTGGACCACGGTGAGCGCGTAACCGAGCTGATGAAGCAGAAGCAGTACTCTCCGCTGTCGATCGCGGACATGGCTGTTTCCGTTTACGCCGCGGACAAGGGTTACCTGAACAACGTAGAAGTTAACAAAGTGCTGGACTTCGAATCCGCCCTGCTCGCTTACATGAATAGCGAACACGCAGAGCTGATGGCGCAAGTAAACAGCACCGGTAACTACAACGACGAAATCGACAACGCCTTCAAGGCTGCGATCGAGAAGTTCGTCGCTACCGGTAGCTGGTAAGTACCCGTGTGCAGGAGTAAGTCTCGCGACCTGCTCCTGCAGGTTAACTTCCGGCAAAAAGGTAACTGACTATGGCAGGCGGAAAAGAAGTACGCACAAAAATTGCCAGCATCAAGAGCACGCAGAAGATCACCTCGGCCATGGAAATGGTTGCGGCGAGCAAGATGCGTAAAGCTCAAGATCGCATGGCACTGGGGCGCCCTTACGCAAGCCGCATCCGCGCGGTGATCGGCCACGTTGCCAACGCCTCGGCGGAATACCAGCACACCTACATGCAGGAGCGCGAAGCCAAGCGTGTGGGTTACATCCTGGTATCCACCGACCGCGGTCTCTGCGGTGGCCTGAACATCAACGTGTTCAAGGCTGCCATCCGCGACATGAAATCCTGGGACGACCAGGGCGTTGGCGTGGACATCTGTGCAGTCGGCAACAAGGCGGCCAGCTTTTTCAATAACATCGGCGGCAACGTAGTGGCGGCTGTGCGTGACCTGGGCGACCAGCCTCAGGCCAAGCAGCTGATCGGCTCCGTTAAAGTCATGCTCGATCGTTTCGCCAGTGGCGATATCGACCGTCTCTTCCTGGTGTCCAACGAATTCGTGAACACCATGACCCAGAAGCCGCATGTCGAACAGCTGCTTCCGTTGAAAAGAGACGAAGACGAGCAACTGCAGCACGAATGGGATTACCTGTACGAGCCAGAGCCGGTCGAGCTTCTCGACGGTCTGCTGACCCGCTACATCGAATCTCAGGTGTACCAGGCAGTCGTTGAAAACAAGGCCTGTGAACAGGCAGCGCGCATGATTGCGATGAAGAGCGCCACCGATAACGCCGGTGAGCTGATCGATGCGCTGCAGCTGGTTTACAACAAGGCCCGCCAGGCAGCAATTACGCAAGAGCTGTCTGAAATTGTTGGCGGCGCTGCGGCGGTTTAAGGCAGCCGAGTAAAGATTTGAAATTTGAGGATCGGGAAATGAGTAACGGGCAAATTGTGCAAGTTATCGGCGCGGTCATCGACGTGGAATTCCCGCGCGACGCCGTACCGAATGTATACGATGCACTCGTGTGTGAGGAAAAGAACCTCACCATGGAAGTGCAGCAGCAGCTGGGCGACGGCATCGTACGTGCTATCGCCATGGGTTCTTCCGAAGGTGTTCGCCGCGGTCTCGCGGTAACCAACACCGGCGCCCCGGTATCCGTACCGGTGGGTACTGAAACCCTCGGCCGCATCATGGACGTTCTGGGTAACCCTATCGACGAGTGTGGCCCTATCGGTGAGAAAGAGCGTTCCTCTATCCACCGCGCTGCGCCGACCTACGAAGAGCAAGCAAACTCCACCGACCTGCTGGAGACTGGCATCAAGGTAATCGACCTGGTATGTCCGTTCGCCAAGGGTGGTAAAGTTGGTCTGTTCGGTGGTGCCGGTGTAGGTAAAACCGTAAACATGATGGAGCTCATCAACAACATCGCCACCGAGCACAGCGGTCTGTCCGTGTTCGCGGGTGTGGGTGAGCGTACTCGTGAAGGTAACGACTTCTACCACGAGATGCAGGAAGCCGGCGTTGTTAACGTCGAAGAGTTTTCCAAGTCCAAGGTAGCGATGGTCTACGGCCAGATGAACGAGCCGCCCGGCAACCGTCTGCGCGTAGCCCTGACCGGCCTGACCATGGCCGAGAAATTCCGTGACGAAGGTCGTGACGTACTGTTGTTCGTGGACAACATCTACCGTTACACCCTGGCCGGTACCGAAGTATCCGCACTGCTCGGCCGTATGCCGTCTGCGGTAGGTTACCAGCCGACTCTGGCGGAAGAGATGGGCGTTCTGCAGGAGCGTATTACCTCCACCAAGACCGGTTCCATCACCTCCATCCAGGCGGTATACGTACCGGCGGATGACTTGACTGACCCGTCTCCGGCGACCACCTTCGCGCACTTGGACTCCACCGTAGTACTGAGCCGTGATATCGCCTCCAAGGGTATCTACCCTGCGGTTGACCCGCTGGACTCCACCTCTCGTCAGCTGGATCCGCTGGTGATTGGTCAGGAGCACTACGACACTGCGCGTGGCGTTCAGTCCGTACTTCAGCGCTACAAAGAGCTGAAAGACATCATCGCGATTCTGGGTATGGACGAGCTGTCTGAAGAAGACAAGCAGATCGTTGCCCGTGCGCGTAAGATCGAGCGCTTCCTGTCTCAGCCGTTCCACGTTGCTGAAGTATTTACCGGTGCACCGGGCAAATACGTTTCCCTGAAAGAAACCATCCGTGGTTTCCAGGGCATTCTGAACGGCGACTACGACCACCTGCCGGAGCAGGCCTTCTACATGGTTGGCGGCATCGACGAAGCCGTCGAGAAAGCCAACAAGAAGTAAGGCACGCGCGTGGCACCCGTAAATATACGGGTGCCACAAGGCAAACAGCTGAGAATGAGGTAGCCTTATGGCTATGACAGTACATTGCGACATCGTTAGCGCAGAGGAATCCCTCTTCTCCGGTCTGGTGAAGATGGTGATTGTCAGCGGCGTCGAAGGGGAACTCGGTATCTCCTACGGTCACGCGCAGCTGCTCACCGCCCTCAAGCCGGGTCCGGTACGCATCATCAAGGATAATGGTGATGAAGAGGTGCTGTTCCTGAGCGGTGGCTATGCCGAAATCCAGCCGAATATGGTGACCATCCTCGCCGACATCGCCGAGCGCGAAATCGACGAAGAGGCGGCCAAAAAGGCGCGCGAAGAGGCGGAACACGCCCTGCGCAGCGCTCCGGCGGATATCGACTATGCCCGCATCTCCGCGCAACTTGCCGAAGCCGAAGCCCGCCTGCGCACCATGCAGGCGATCCGCAGGGCCGCCGGTAAGTAATTCCCGCAGTTTTGCAGGAAATCGAAAAAAGCAGCTTCGGCTGCTTTTTTTGTTTCAGACGGTTCAAAATTCGCAAAAATCACCCGATGCGACGCACAATTTTTTTGCGATAGTGCTCGCAAAAACAACGCTGACTTTTCTCCCTAACTTGTCACCCGGGAATGTCTGAAAATCCCCCCCTGCCCCACAGCTCCCGCCATTATTGGGTCAACGACGCTTTCCGGTGTAAATGACCAAATTCATCTAATTCGTTCTTGTTACAAAGTGTTACTCAGCGCCAAAACCAACTGTGTTCTATTCAATGACCCAGTGGCGCAGCAGCACCTGCTGGCGCCACCTGAAATAAAAATAAATCTAGTCAGGAGGTCCCAATGCAATTCGGGAAATTATTCTCGCGCATATCCCTATTGGCGTCGTTGACGGCAGCCGCGCTGCTTTCCGTCTCCGCGCACGCTATGAAACTCAAAAACCAGAACCTCGAAGAACTGGTTGCCGAAGCCGATAGCATTCTTATCGGCCAGGTTGTCAGTGTCACCGATGGCTTCCAGAACAGTGCCCCGTTTACCGAAGTGACCATTCGTGTCGGTAGCGATGCCAAGGGCAAAGTGAAAGACGACACTGAATACACCTTCCGCCAGTTTGGTTTGATCAAGCCGCGCTCCATGGGCAACGGCAAGGTTTATCTCGGCGTTACCCCGGAAGGCTTCGCCAAGTGGAACCAAGGCGAGCAGGTTGTGGCCTTCATGTACAAAAAAGCCGAAATGACCGGCTTTCAGACCACCACCGGTATGGCGCAGGGCAAATTTATCGTGAGTAACGATAAGGCCACCAACGGGTTCAACAACCACGGCCTGTTCGAGGGCATGGACACCTCCGCCCTATCCGCCGAAGAACAGAACATGATTACCAATCCTGGCTCCATGAGCGCAGCCACTTTTGTGGGCCTGGTTGGCAAGTTGGTTGAGGAGAGCAAATAATGAAAATGAAAAAGCTCAATATCGCGATGGCGTTGGCCCTCGCTTCCGCCGGTGCACAGGCCGGTGGCCCGCTGTACATTCACGAACCGACCATGCAGCCCTACAAATGGGATACTTCCAAGGGTGACATCCCGGTCTACACCGACGGTGGTCCGATGACACCGACCGCAGACGGTGGTCAGGTACAGGCATTTACCGTGAATTATGACGGTAATGTTTTCCTGACTATCGAACAGGCGAATGCGGTTACCGCGAAAGCGATCGCCGAGTGGTCCAATGTAGAAACCTCCACCCTGAGTATGACCATTCAGGGCACCATCGAAGAACAGACCGGCATTGCCGACGTCAATGAAACCAATGTTGGTGAAATTTACGCGAAAGAAAACGGCTACGGTTTCTGGGTCAATTACGACACCGATGGCCAGATTCTCGAGCAGTATTTCGGTGTACCGAAAGACCAGGTGCTCGGCATTGCTTTCCCCGAGTGGGCCGACGAAGAGACCGGTGAAATTACCGAAGCCACCGCGCTGATGAACGGCTGGTTTGTGGATATCAGTGATACCGAAGGGGAAAAAGTTGCCGGCGTATTCACCCACGAATTCGGCCATGCGATGAACATGTCCCACTCCCAGGCCAACGGTCACTTCAGCTATATGGCGGCGGCCTACCGTCCCTACTACGATGGCGTTCCGGGCTGTGACACTGCGACTTTGTTCAACGGTGCGCAGCGTCCTTCCGAGGACACCATCGAAACCATGTTCCCGTTCATCAATGTGCGCGGGGAAGCGGGACGTCAGCAGTCGACCATCAGCGTACGCGATGACATCGTCAATATTTCCGACCTGTATCCGACCGATGCTTACAAATCCGAGTACGGTTCCATCACTGGCAAGCTGTACCTGAAAGACGGCGTCAGCGAATACTCCGGCATCAACATGGTGGCGCGGAACATCGACAACCCGATGTACGACGTGATTACCCAGCAGTCCGGTAACCTGACCCAGGGTATGGTCGGTCCGGACGGTACCTTCACCATCAATGGCCTGCAGCCGGGTGCACGTTACGTGCTGTATACCGACACCATCAAGGCTGGCGGTTACCCCACTGCCCCGACCGCCATTGTTTCCCAGGCCGAGTACTGGAATGACGGTGAGAGTGCCAACCCTGGTGAAGACCGCGCGTGCAACTTCACCCCGATCACCGTACAGGCGGGTGAAACCAAGCAGACTGATATGTACTTCAACGGCTATCAGGATGGCATCCAGTACACCCCACTGGTGCAGGCATTCGTGACCGATCTTGCCAAGAATGGTAAGAAAGCCCTAGGTACCGTGGGCAACGGTATCCCGTTCGTGTATGACTCGGTACAAAAATCCTTTGCCCTGCACCCGAATACCGATGTGCGCAGCAACGGCGGTCGCATGAACAAAAACGCCACCAAGGCGGCGATCACTGCAGACCTGGATGGCAATGGCATCAAAGAGCCGGCGACGTGGGACCTGGTCAGCAACAAGCTGAAGCCTATGCAGGACCTGAACGGCAACACCTGTGGTGGATCCGGTAGTAACGGCACCCAATCCGCCGCCGTGTGGGACATGGATGACAGCGGCGAAGTCATAGTGGGACTCGGCTACAAAGATGTCGATGGCGATGGCGTATGCCAGCGCAATGGCGGCGGTGAAATGGTGCCGGTGAAGTGGGACAAGCACGGCAGCATTGAGGAGCTTCCTTACGACCTGCCAGGCTATGTACAGTGGGTGCGCGCTGATCGCGTTTCCGGTGATGGCAGCGTGATCACCGGGTCCAGCACCTACAAGCAGGTTGCCTGGGTCAATGGTGAATTCCGCGATATCTACAGCGAGTTTGGTGCCAAGAACGCCACGGCGATGACCGGTGATGGCGGCATCGTAGCGCTGGACACCGATACCGGCGTCAAGCTTTGGAACACCGCGACCGACGAACTGGAAGATATTGGCGGCCTGACCTGGTGTGAGGACATGGACTACAACCACTTCTTCCTTGGAAACCTATGTTCCAATCCGAGCTACGGGCCGGAATTCGTACAGAACTATTTTGGTCCCATTCAGGTTATGCCGACCGACATGAATGACGATGGCACGATGATCGTAGGTCGTGCCGGCTCATACTTTACCGGCTTTATTGGCGGTATCTATCTGAAAGGCATCGGCTGGATCAACACCCGTGACTTCTTCAAGAAGCAGGGTGTGGTGGAAGCGTCCCAGTTCCCGGTGGACAACCCGCTGTCGCTGAGCGCCAATGGTTCCGAGATGATGGGTAACCTCGCAGGTGCCACTATCACCTTCGACATCGATATGGACACCGCGTTTGTGTGTAAAGACGGTCAGGATCGCGAAGTCAGCTTCCCCAAGCAGCTGATTGCAGAGGTTAAGGGCGGCGCCGAATTCGGTCGCTGTGCCCACCTGAACGACTAACTATTCCTGCCCAATCCTTTCTTGTTAAGCCCGCCCTATGGCGGGCTTTTTTTATACCTGTGATTTTAATTTCGGTCTCGCCGGGCCATCATTGCGCTATCGATCGAACGGATCTTTCCTCGAGCTCAATTGGAACCATGAAGGCAGACATGACGAAAAATGGCGAGGTGCGAATCGGCCTGGCGCTGGGGAGTGGCGCAGCGAAAGGCTTCGCACACATTGGTGTTCTCCGGGTGCTGGATGAAATGGGGATCAAGCCCCATGTGATTGCTGGCACCTCGATGGGCGCTTTCGTGGGGGCCGCCTATTCCGCCGGTGCACTCGACAAGCTGGAAGAGTGGGTGCGGATGCTCGACAACTGGCGGGTATTTTCACTGCTGGATATCAACTGGTCACTGAGCGGCGGCGTGATTGGTGGTATCAAGCCATTTCGTGCATTTTTCGAGGATTTCGACTTCGAAAATATTGAAGATCTTCCCCTGCCGTTCACCGCCGTGGCAACCGACCTGCACAGCGGCCAGGAAATCTGGTTGCAGCGGGGCAATCTGCAGGATGCCGTCAGTGCCTCCTGTTCCATACCGGGGCTGCTCTCACCCAAGGCCCTTTCCGGACGCTGGCTGGTCGACGGTGCCGTGGTCAATCCGGTTCCGGTCGACGTTTGTCGGGCCATGGGCGCAACCACGGTAATTGCGGTGGATGTGACCGAAGATACCGCACCGCTGTTGGAGCGGGAGCACGGTGAGGTGAGAAAAGTCGTCAGTGAGAAGTCTTCCCGTGCCGACGAGCGCGTACTTGAAGTGGAAAGTGAACAGATAGCGCGGGCAGAAACGGACGGCGATCGTAAAGAGCACAGCTTTGCCGATGGCTTCTCCAAACTGGTTGAGCAGGGCCGGGAGCAACTCAACCATTTGCGCAGTCGCCGCGACGCAAAAGCGGCGCCTCCCGGCATGTTCGATACCATGCGTCGCGCCATGGAAATACTTGAGCGTCGCCACAAACGCACTCGTATGATGGGCGCACCGCCGGATGTATTGATCCTGCCGAAAGTCGGCGATATCGGTGGTAATGAATATGCGCGGGCTGCGGAAGCGATCGAACTGGGTGAGAAAGAAGCCCGTCGCCTGCGCACCTGGATTGAAGATATGGTTGCCCATGCCTGACGCTCTCGTGGTACCGCTTCGCCTCGCAGCTTCGTTTCTGGTGTTAATACTGGTAACGACTGCGACAGGGGCCACCGGCGCAGCTGCCAGCGAGTGGCACCAGTACCAGTCGGAAAACTTTACGGTCTATTCCGATGTACCAGAGCGCCGGGTGAATAGCCTGATGCGAGATCTGGAGCGCTTCCGTCGCGCTGCCCTCTCTTTTACCGGACAGGAAGAAACACCGGAGAACAACAAGCTCCGGGTGTTCCACTTCCGGAACTCCCGCGAGTTTGAAAAATTTACCGGCGACCGCAAGATTGCGGGTCTGTACCGGGAAACCTGGGAGGGACCTGTGATCTTTTCCCGCGATGGCGACCACGGTATTTCCGGATCTGGACTGATTTTCCACGAATATGTGCACCACCTGATGCGCGAGCGCAGCGGCTTGACCTATCCCCGCTGGTATTCCGAGGGGTTCGCGGAATTGCTCGCCAGCGCCGAGTTGCGAAAGGAAACGGTGCTGGTGGGCGGACTCCCGGAGTGGCGATTGAGTGCCTGGGCGGCGGATGAGCCTCTCACCATTGAACAGCTGTTGTCCCCGCCACCACTTGCGGCCGGTACGGGTGAGGATAACAGTCGCTACTGGAACAATTACTACGCCAGCGCTTGGTTGCTTACCCACTATCTGCAGCTGGGACATAACGCCGGTCACCCGGACTATCGGGCTGCCACACAAAGTTATCTGCAGGCGGTGGCTGCCGGCGATAACCCCTTTGCGGTTTTCGAGGAACATTTCGGCAAACCGGTTACCGAACTGCAGCGTGAGATGCTTGCCTATATGCGCGACGATTTTCACCGTTACAAGTTGGATATTCCCGAATACACCTACTCCATACCGAGGCGCACCCTGACCGAAAACGAGCGCCTGTTCCTGCTCGCCAGCGAAGCAATGGACTTCGATAAGCCAAAACTGGCGATGGACTACTTGAAGCAGAGCGAGCAACAAGGAATTGGCTGGCAAGAAAATCGCACCGCCATGGCTGTGATCGACGCGCGGGATAAAAAGTACAAGCTTGGTGAGAGGGTCGCCAAGGAGATTGGCGAATACGGGCAGATCAGCCACCTGACGGCCGCCAACCTTGCCGAGTACTACCTGCTGCGTTTGCAGGCGCTATCGCTCACCCGCGAGTGGGATGACGACTTTTATGAAATGGCGGTGAAGTACGGAAAAATCGCCGTGCAGATGGGGCCGGACTATCTTCCCGGTTACCGCACCCTGTGGACTGCATTTCAGCTGAACGGAAAAACTGAAGAGGCGTTGCAGATCATGCAGAGTGCCTATCACCAGGAGCCCAACCACCTGAACATGAATGCAGCGATCGGCTTTTATCTCGCACATCTGGGCAGAGATGCGCTGGCGAGGGAATATCTGGAGCGGGTAGTGGCCTGGAGCCACTCTGCAGAACTCCGCTCCAGGGCGGAATCGCTTCTTCAGGGCAGGCAGTAACCTTAGTAATCCTCTATTAACCTTCCAGTAACCCTTCAATAACCCTCCCGCACCACACCGAATAAAAAAGCCCGCGGTAAAAACCGCGGGCTTTTCTATGCATTAAACGAGACGCCAGGCCATCAGTGCACCCAGTGGTGTCGCTCCTGCTTCTCCTGAATGGCTTCCGCGGTCGGCGTCGGCATGGCGCTCACCGGTAACCGCTCGTGGAAGAACGCCAGGCGCTCATCGCCGTCCACCGTATTCATGGTCGCGGCGTCGAACACCTTGCCGTTGATCACCGTGTACTGGATGTTCTCGGACAAGCGCAGGTTTTCCAGCGGGTTGCCGTCTACCACAATGATGTCCGCCAGTTTTCCGGGTTCCAGGCTGCCCAGGTCTTTATCCATACCCAGGTAGCGGGCACCGTCGATGGTGCCGGCACGGAAGGCTTCCCACGGGGTGAAACCGCCCTGCTCCATCATCCACAACTCCCAGTGGGCACCGAGGCCTTCGCGCTGGCCGTGGGCACCGATATGCACGGTAACGCCCTTGTCGCGCAGCTGCTTGGCGTGGTGGGCCACATTGAAATGGTTGTAGTGGTGATCCGGCGCGCGCTCGCGGCGGATGGAGCGCGGGTTCACGATAAAGTCCGGGGTGAAACGGGTCAGGCGCTCGTTTTTCCACACTTCGGTGTGGTCGTACCAGTAGTACTCACCGGTGAGACCACCGTAGGCCACCACAAAGGTCGGGGTGTAACCGACATTGGTCTGGCCCCAAAGCTGCTGCACGTCGGAGTATATATTGGCGATCGGCAGCGAGTGCTCCACACCGGTGTGACCGTCCACGATCATGTTCATGTTGTGCTGGTATTTACCGCCACCTTCCGGCACCACCATGATGCCGTGCTTGCGGCCCGCTTCCAGTACCTGCTGGCGCTGTTCCCGTCTTGGCTGGTTGTAGCTTTTCACCGAGATAGCGCCCATTTCCTTCAGGCGGCTCACATGAAAATCCGCGTCTTCCAGGCTGTTGATCTTGGCCCGGTAGCCTGGGCCCTTGGCGCCGTAAAGGATGGTACCGGTGGAGTAGATGCGCGGGCCATTGATCACGCCCGCCTTCTGCATTTCAGAAGCGGAGAAAATCTCGCTGCTGTCGTTGGACGGGTCGTGAATGGTGGTTACTCCGAACGCCAGGCTGGAATACAGGTTCCAGTTCTGCTGCGGGATGATCTCCTCGCGCCCCTGGGCGCCGTGGGCGTGAGCGTCGATCAGGCCGGGCAATACGGTTTTGTCGGTGACATCGATACGCTGGGTGCCAACGGGGATTTCCACTTCACTGGCCGTGCCCACCGCAACAATGCGGTTGCCGCGGAACAGTACCACGCCGTTTTCGATCACTTCCTGCGCCTGTTCGGCATCGCGCATGGTCACCACGGTGCCGCCGGTCAGCGCCACCAGTTTGTCGGAGTGGGCGAATTTTTGCTTGAAGCCGAGGTCGATCCCTTCGCTCACCGGCTCCGGCAGCTGCTCCGGTGCGCCGGCGACAAAATCAAACGCATCCTTCAAGGCGCGTTCATACAGTTTCGGACCGTGGGCCCAGCCCAGGGTGTTGCTGTCGGCGGACCAGTGCAGGTTTTCGCCGGCGCGCGCCGAAACCTGGGTTACCTTCACCGCGGAGGCCTTGGGGCCGATGGATTCGGATTTGCCGGTGTGCATAAAGGGCGCGGCGTAGGCTTTGAAATCCTGGGTAAAGGCGACCCAGCGGCCGTCCGGGGACAGGCGGAAGGAGGTGATTTCTGCACCGTGCAGGTGTTCGCGCTCGTCCTTGCCGTTGGCATCGACGCTCTTGAACACCCGCTTGCCACCGTCTTCGTAGACGAAATCAGAGAAGTAGATGCGTTCACCGTCTGCGCCGAAGTGCGGCTCGTAACCGGACTTGGCGATGCGACGCTGCCAGTCACCGTCGGCGTCGGCCAGGTAAATGCCCGGCTCGAGGGAGTACTCGGGGCTCAGCAGGTAACCGCCGGTAAAGCGACGGAAAGTCACCTGCTCACCATCGGGAGAAAAACTGGGCTCCACGTACAGGCCCGGTTCTTTGGTGATGTTCTTGCCGCGGCCATTGCGCGCGGATACCACACGCACCTGGCCGAGCTTTTCATCGTCCCAGGTGACATAGGTGATCTGCTTGCCGTCGCGGGACCAGCTGGGGTAGAACTCGAAGTACTCCTCCTGGCGGGTCAGTCGGCGACGTTCGCCACTGTTCACGTCCTGAACGTAGATTTTACCCAGGGCCTGGAAGGCGATCTGCTTGCCGTCCGGGGACTTCTGCGCCCAGCGGATCATCTTCACATCGAACTGCTCCGGTGCCACATCCACCGGGAAGCGCACCGCGTCCGCTACCTGTTTGTCGGTTTTGACGTGGGCGACGATCTCGCGCGCGCCGCTATCCAGGCTGCGGCCATCGGCGGCGATGCGCAGGAACTTGCCCTTGCTCCACACGATCAGGGATTTGCCGTCCGGCATCCAGTCGTACTGCACATAGTTGCCGTGGGAACCAAAGGTCTCCTGCAGGTCGCGCTCCAGCTCGGAATAGATCGGGGTTTCCAGGCCGGTGGTCAGGTCTTTCACGAACAGCGAGGTGTTGAAATCCTGGCGGCGGATAAATGCCAGTTTCTTGCCATCCGGCGATGGCATCGGGGAAATGGAACCGCCGGGGCCGGACACGAAGGTCTCGTCCTTGCCGTCATTCAGGTCGTAGCGGTTGATGGCAAAGATCTGCTGGGTGGAGTTTTTGTTGTAGTGCCACACGGTACCCGGCGTGGTATCGATGGTGTAGTAAATGTAGCGGCCATCCGGTGAGAACACCGCGTCGGAAATGTTTTTCTGCGCGATATCGCCGCCCAGGCGCGCCTTGATCTGGCGACCCTCACCACCACCGTAGTGGTACATCCAGATTTCACCGGCGGGAATACTGCGGCCACTCATAAAGCCCTTGCGCGCCACCAGATACTGGCCGTCCGGGCTGAAACTGGGTGCGTGCACCAGGTTTTCGCGCTCGGTGGTGAGCTGGCGCAGGTTTTCGCCATTGCGATCCATGATCCACACGTTGTCGGCGCCGTCGCGGTCGCTCACAAACACAATGGATTTGCCATCGGGGCTGAAGCGCGGCTGGGTGTTCCAGGCGATTTCGTTGGTGATGGATTTGGCGTCACCACCGTCCACTGGCATCTCGTAGATATCCCCCAGCATGTCGAAAATGATGGTTTTACCATCCGGGCTGATGTCCAGGTTGCTCCAGGTCGTCTCGCGGGTGTCCAGGGGGATGGACTTGAACTCGTAAGGCGGTTTGTTGACGTCCCACTTGTCCGACTCCTTCTTGGCCTCCTCGGCAGCTGCGGCCAGTGGCAGAGTCAGGGCGAGGCCGGCACCACCGATCAGGCGTGCGAGCTTGGTGACTTTGGTTCTTATCATTTGGGGCTCCTGGGTTACTGGAGTTGTCTCTAGGTGCGCAACGGCCCGATAAGGCGGCGTTGTATTAAATTTGACTGTTACGCCAAATTACCGCAATTGCGGCAAAAGACAATCAAACTGCGCCGAATGGGAGAAAACTCGGGATATCCGGCCGCAACCGGATTTTTGCCTGCCGAGGGCTGTCGCCACATGGCGGTACGTCGCTGAAGACACTGACTAGACTGGAGTTAAGGGAGCCGCAATCGGGCCCTTTCCCAATAGCGGACCACCACTGCGTACCATCTATGAGCCATCACAAGGATCACGCCCGCCCCAAGAGTGATCGTCAGATTCTCTCGGAGCAGATGGATGAGAGCCTGCGGGAGTACCAGCGCGACAACAAGGCGCTGATTCTCTCGTCGATGGCAGCGGGGATGGAAATTGGTTTCAGTATTTTCCTGATTGCCGCGTTTTACAGCCACTTCCATGCCAGTGTTTCCCACCAGCTGTTATACCTGCTGACGGCGTTGAGCTATCCGGTGGGGTTCATGCTGGTAATCATCGGCCGCTCGGATCTGTTTACCGAGCACACCACCCTTGCAATCCTTCCGGTGTTGGACGGCCGCAAGGAGCCGCGCCAGCTGCTGCGGGTCTGGGGACTGATTTACTTCGGAAACCTGGTGGGTGCGGCGCTGTTCAGTGTGCTGTTCGTACAATTTGTGGATATGACCGACCGATTCGATGAATCGGTATTTGGCTACTACGGGCACAAGATGATCGCCGATGGCGTGGGCGGGCAGTTCCTGGGGGCGATTTTCGCCGGCTGGCTGATGGGGTTGCTGGCGTGGATGGTGACCTCATCCACCGAGACCATGAGCCGGATTACTGCGGTGGCGATTATCACCTTCGTGATCGGTCTCGGTGGCTTGCCCCACTGTATTGCCGGCGCCGTGGGCATGTTCTGTGCCTGGTTTGCCAAGAACACCACCGTGGGATGGGCGGAAGTGTTTCAGTTCCTTGCAGTGGCAACAGTGGGCAACACCATTGGGGGCTCGATATTTGTGGGGCGGATGAAGTACAGCTTTACCGCTAAACATAATGGCCAATAGGGCTAAACCCTCAGCCGATGTAAGTCGCATCGGTGGTGAATACCACATCAAACTCCTGTTCGGCGACAAACTCCGCCATCCGCTCGGTGATCAACTCCCGCCACACGTCCGCCTGTTCGATGCTGGCTGCGTACCGGTCTTCATCGATCAAAATACGCGCGTGCAGGTAAATCGAGCGACCGGTCTTGGTGATGCTGAGAGACCAGTCCCTTCCCGGAATGTCGTGCATGGCATCGCGAAAGGCGCGCCGGATGGTCCGCTGGACACCGATCGGGGGTGCCGCCAGCAGCACTTCCAGCAGGTTGCGATACAGAATGCGAATCGGTACCGGCAGCATCAAAATCACCATGGCGATGACCATCCACGAATCCACAAACGGCAGCCAATCCCCCAGTGCATCGCCGAATTGCCAAACCAGGGTGAAGGCGATCAGCACCACGCCACTGAGTACGCCGTCCATCATCCAGGCAAAAGAGTCCACTTCGATCAGGGACGAACCTGTTTGTTTGGCAATCCGGCGCAGCACCAGATAAACGGCGAGACAGCCGGTGCTGGCGATGGCGGCATAGATTGTTGCCCTCCCTGCATCCAGGGTGCGTCCGCCCTGATACAGGGCCGCTACGGCGGAAGACAGTGCCATCAGCATTACTCCAACGATCACCATGCTTTGCAGCACATTGAAGGCCGGCTCGAAACTGGCATAGCCGAATGGAAAGCGCCGGTCGGCACTGCGCCGGATCAGCTTTGACACAATCAGCATGATCAGTGACATAACGAAACTGACCAGAGAAAAGACCCCGTCGAGAAAGATCGCCGCCGACCCGGTCCAGTGCGCAAAGCCGAACCCCAGCGCTGCCATAAACAGACAGCCCGAGATCGAAAGCCAAAGCCCCCTTGCTTCCATGGGTAGAAACTTCCTCTATAGGTTCCGTATCGGGTTTCGATGTAGTGAATGGGGAATTCTAGCGGGAAATAGCCGCCGCTTCTCGGGGCCTACTTGTGATGGCGCGGCTAAGTAGCCACAATTCGCGGCCATTCTTCGGTAAATCGCTGTCCCACCTGGAATCATTATGGCCATTGATATTGTCATCCTCGCTGCCGGCAAAGGCACCCGCATGTGCTCCGAATTACCCAAGGTACTGCACCCCATCGGTGGTGTACCCATGTTGGGGCGGGTCATCGCGTCGGCCAGGGCGCTGGGAGATGTGGCGATTACGGTGGTGATTGGCCACGGTGCCGAGCTGATCCGCGAGCGCTTCGCGGGCAGCGGCGTCACCTTTGTCGAGCAGACCGAGCAGCTGGGTACCGGCCACGCTGTGGCCCAGGCGATCCCCAATTTCCGTGAGGATGCGACGGTACTGGTGCTTTACGGCGATGTTCCCCTGGTAAAAACGGCCACCCTGCAGGCGTTGCTGGAAGCCTCCGCCGGCGGCCCGGCCCTGCTGTCAGTCTTGATGGACGACCCCTCCGGCTACGGCCGCATCGTGCGCGACGCCACCGGCCAGGTGCAGGCCATTGTGGAGCAGAAGGATGCCGATGCGGAGACCCTGACGATCACTGAAATCAACACCGGTATCCTCGCCGCTCCCGGCAACCTGCTGGCGCAATGGCTGCCGGAACTCTCCAACGACAACGCCCAGGGTGAGTACTACCTAACCGACGTAATCGCACGCTCTGTGGGTGAAAACATCGCGGTTACCGGGGTGATCGCCGACGATCCCAACGAGGTGGCCGGTGTGAACAGCCGTGCCCAGCAGGCGGAACTGGAGCGTGCGCTGCAGGCAGATAACGCCAATGCCCTGATGGCGGCCGGCGTTACCCTGCTGGATCCAGCGCGGGTCGATGTGCGCGGATCCCTGAGCTGCGGTGCCGATGTGTCTATCGATATCAATTGTATTTTTGAGGGCGAGGTTTCCCTTGGCGATGGCGTCAAGATCGGGCCGAACTGCCTGCTGAAAAACTGTCAGCTGGCCGCGGGCACCCTGGTGGAAGCCAACTCCATCATTGAAGATGCCAGTGTCGGCGAAGCCTGCACCATCGGTCCCTTTGCGCGTCTGCGTCCGGGCACCGAGCTGGCCAACGGGGCCAAAGTCGGCAACTTTGTCGAAACCAAAAAGGCGAAGATCGGCCTCGGCAGCAAGGTGAACCACCTGTCTTATATCGGTGACGCGGAAGTGGGTGACGGCGTCAATATTGGCGCGGGCACCATTACCTGCAATTACGACGGCGTGAACAAATCCAAAACGGTCATTGGCGATGGCGCTTTTATCGGCTCCAACTCCGCGCTGGTGGCGCCGGTGAACATTGGCGCCGGCGCGACCGTTGGTGCCGGGTCCACCATTACCCGCGAAGTGAGTGCTGACGAACTGGCCGTCGCTCGCGGCAAGCAGCGCAATATCGCTGGCTGGCAGCGCCCCGTTAAGAAGTCCTAGAAGTTCGACCTACCTGAGGACACTGGCACCGGGGAACCCCGGTAACTGCCAGCTGCCGCCGACTACACTTGAATGCATCGGAAAGAAAGGAATCCGCCGATGCACAAGCCGCGCCTGCAACTCCAGGCTTCCTTCGATATTGCCTACCTGCAGTTTCTGGATAAACAGGGGTGGGCCACCCAGCCCCTGCCCGAGTTCGCCACCCCGGACTGGCTCACCTATTGCTATCGGCAAATGCAGCTTGCGCGCATGGTGGATGATCGTGCGGTCAAGCTGCAGCGCACCGGTCGCCTCGGCACCTATCCTTCCACCCTCGGTCAGGAGGCCATCGGCGTTGCTAGCGGCAATGCGCTGATGGCGGAAGACGTCTATTGCCCCTATTACCGGGAGACCGGGGCCCTGCTGGAGCGCGGCGTCACCATCGAGGAAATCCTCGCGGTCTGGGGCGGCGATGAGCGCGGGCAGAATTTCCAGCAGGCGCCGCGAGATCTTCCCATCTGCGTTCCCATCGCTACCCAGTTACTGCATGCCGCCGGTGTCGCTTTCGCACAGAACTACCGCCACCGGCAACACGGCAGCCCGTTGCAGGTTGCTGTCGCCAGCTCTGGCGAGGGCGCCACTTCCAAGGGCGATTTTTACGAAGCCATCAACCTGGCCGGCGTCTGGAAATTGCCCGCGGTATTTGTGGTCAACAACAATCAATGGGCCATTTCCGTGCCCCGGGGGCTGCAGACGGCGACTCAGACCATCGCCCAGAAAGCCATTGCCGCGGGAATCCCCGCACTGCAAGTGGACGGCAATGATCTGATTGCGGTGGCCTGGGCGGTGCGCGATGCGGTGAATCGCGCGCGCAGTGGTGAGGGGCCAGCGCTGATCGAGGCGGTCACCTATCGTCTCTGCGACCACACCACCGCCGATGATGCCAGCCGTTACCGCAGTGCCGAGGAGCTGGAAAGCGCCTGGCAGTGGGAGCCGATCAAGCGCCTGGAAAACTATTTGCGCAGCGAGGACCTCTGGAGCGATGCCAAGCAGCAGGATATGCAACGGGAGCTGGCGCAGATCATGGAAGCTGCCCTGAGCCGCTTCGAGCAGCGCAGCCCGGAGCCGGTTACCGCCATGTTCGATCACCTCTACAGCCAGCTTCCCGAGGGGCTTTACGAGCAGTACGACCAGTTGCGCGATGAGCAGCAGAACCCCGGCGAGGTGCACGGCTAGATGGCGGAAAACAACCGGGACAAAGGCCCGATCACCCTGGTCGAGGCGGTGACCCAGGCACTGGCCCATGCGCTCGCCAACGATCCCGATGTGGTGCTATTCGGACAGGATATTGGTGCGAACGGCGGCGTATTTCGGGCAACGGATGGTTTGCAGCAGCAATTCGGGCGGGACCGGGTGCTGGATACGCCGCTGGCGGAAAACATGATTGCCGGCATAGCGGTGGGTATGGCGACCCAGGGGCTCAAGCCGGTTGCTGAATTTCAGTTTATGGGATTTATCTACCCGGGGCTGGACCATATCCTCAGCCACGCCGCGCGCATGCGCAATCGCACCCGTGGCCGGTTGCACTGCCCGATTGTCTACCGGGCACCCTATGGCGGCGGCATTCATGCGCCGGAACACCACAGCGAAAGCACCGAGGCGCTATTCGCGCATATCCCGGGCCTGCGGGTAGTGGTGCCCTCCTCCCCGGCGCGGGCTTACGGCTTGCTGCTGGCTGCGATTCGCGATCCCGATCCGGTGCTGTTTCTCGAGCCGAAGCGTATTTATCGCGCCGCCAAACAGCCGGTGCCGGACGACGGCGAGGCCCTGCCGCTGGATCGCGCCTTTGTGCTGCGCGAGGGGCGCGACCTGACCCTCATCGCCTGGGGCGCCAGCGTCAGGGAAACCCTCGCCGCCGCCGAGCAGTTATCCACAGAGGGTATTGAGGCGGAAGTCATCGACCCCGCCACCCTCAAGCCGCTGGATATCCACACCATTGTCGATTCCCTGGAAAAAACCGGACGCTGCCTGGTGGTCCACGAGGCCGCCCGCTTTGCCGGCCTCGGCGCGGAAATTGCCGCCCAGATTCAGGAGTACGCCTTCGACCTGCTCAAGTCACCGGTACAGCGGGTAACCGGCTACGACACCGTAATGCCTTATTACCAGCTGGAGAACTCCTACCTGCCCGGCGTGCAGCGCATTGTCGCCGGCGCGCGCTCGGCCCTGGATTATGGCCGGGACAGAATTGGAGATGGTGTTGGGGAGGGTCAGCGTTGAAGATTTTCAAATTGCCCGATCTCGGCGAGGGGCTACCCGACGCGGTGATCCGGGAGTGGCATGTACGAGAAGGCGATACAGTGAGCGCCGACCAGGCGCTGGTAACCGTGGAAACCGCAAAAGCACTGGTAGAGGTGCCGGCTCCCTGGGCGGGTACCGTGGAAAAGCTGTTTGCCGAAGCCGATGAAACACTGGAAACCGGTCAGCCGTTGGTCGGTTTCACGCAGGCTGCGACTGCGTCCGTCAACCCCACCGCAAGCGAAGAAAGCAGCGAGAAAATTGCAGATTCAGGTACCGTCGTCGGCAAAATTGAACAGGGCAGCGAATCCCTCGCGGTGGAAAATCGCCCCCTGTGCAACCGTCCGCGCAATACCACCCCGGCGGTGCGCGCCCTGGCTCGCCGCTTGCGTGTCGACCTCTCGGGGCTGCACCCGGCGGGTGCGCGCTTTACCGAGGCAGAAGTGCGCAGAGCCGCCAGCGGCCGGCCGCTGCCGAGGTGGGATGCGCAGCCGGAGCTGGTTGCAGAGGTAGCCCCGGAAATAGTCCCGGAATCGGCCAAACAAGCGGTAGCGCCGGGCGAGAAACCCGACCCCGCGCGCCGCGCCATGGCCCTGGCGATGGAAAAATCCCGGGATCAGGTCTGCCCCATGACCCTGTGTGACGAGGCCGATATTAGCCGCTGGAAAAAATCCACCAATGCGACGCTGCTGCTGCTGCGGGCTATTGCCCACGCCGCAATGGCGGAGCCAAACCTGAACGCCCATTTTCATTGCGATCGTCTGGCCCCCCAGACACCGGTGAATATCGGCCTCGCGGTGGATGCCCCCAAAGGCCTGTTCGTGCCGGTGCTAAAAGACATAGAGGCCCACAGCGACGAGCAACTGCTGGAAAAAATCCAAACGTTTAAGCAGCAGGCCAGCGATGGCGCCATTCCCCAGGCCGATCTCCAGGGAGCCACCATCCACCTGTCCAACTTCGGTAGCCTCGGCGGGCGCTTCGCCACCCCGGTGGTCGTGCCCCCCCTGGTGTGCATCGTCGGTGCCGGTCGCAGTTTTGAAGCGGTGCTCCCGCATAAAGGCAAGGCCCGAATCCGCCGCCTGCTGCCACTCTCGGTAACGGCCGACCACCGCGCCGTCACCGGCGGGGAGCTGGCCAGGTTCCTCCAATCCGTGAAGGAATTTCTGGCGCACCCACAATAAGGCCCGGTTTCTCACCAGGTTGAGACCTGTGCGGCATAAAGTTTTTGTGATTTTAAGTTTCGGTTTGCTATGCTTAACTTACGAATCGAAACTTAGGTGATCATGTCAAAACGCTCATGTCCAAGCGTAATACTCAACAGCGCCGCCACCAGATACTCAGTCAGATCAACGATGCCGGTGAAGCCAGTGTTGAAGAGCTGGCGCGACAGTTCGAAACCTCAGAGGTTACGATCCGAAAGGATCTGGCGGCGATGGAAGACAGTGGCCTGCTGCTGCGTCGACATGGCGGTGCCATACCCCTGCCCCGGGAACTGGTGGTCGAAGACCCCCTGTCCCAGACCAAGCGCGCCATCGGCCGCGCCGCCGCCGAACTGATCCGCGACCACAACCGCATCGTCATCGACTACGGCCGTACCACCACCGGCCTGATTACCGAGCTCAACCACAAGCGTGGCCTAGTAGTAATGACCAATTCCCTACATGTCGCCAACCAGCTGCGGGAACTGGAAAACGAACCCACCCTGCTGATGACCGGCGGCACCTGGGACCCCCACTTCGAAGCCTTCCAGGGCCAGGTCGCAGAACAGGTGCTGCGCGGCTACGACTTCGACCAGGCATTTATCGGCGCCGACGGTATCGACCTGGAGCGCGGCACCTGCACCTTCAACGAACAGATCGGGCTATCCCGCGTGATGGCCGATGTCGCCCGCGAAGTGATCGTGATGGCCGAGTCCAGCAAAGTTGGACGACGAATCCCGAATCTGGAATTGAGTTGGGAAATGTTCGGGACCCTGGTGACCGACAGCGGAATTGAAGACAAGGTTTGTGCGCAGCTGGAAAGCCGAGGGCTGCGAGTTATCTGTGCAGAAGTAAATTAACGAAACACAAAGAGTGCATTCACCACTCTGAACCATGACGAGAAGGTGTCGATACCGGGCAAACCTTTGTGAGACCGTCTGCGGCCAGGACGGCCGCAGCCGAGCCCCCATGGATGGGTTCACGGCGTGTCTCACAAAGGTTTGCCCGGTAGCGGCATCGCCACCCAATCCAATGAGTGGCACAACACCAAAATGCCGAGGTAAGAAAGAATGTGTGGAATCGTAGGCGCCCTGGGCCAAAGAAACGTAACCGGAATCCTGCTGGAAGGCCTGCGCCGACTGGAATACCGCGGCTATGACTCCGCTGGTGTGTGCCTCGTCAATGGAGATGGCAAACTGCAATTGCGCAAAACCCAGGGCAAAGTCGCCGACCTGGAATCTGCCCTCGACGACAGCCCCACCGCCGGCCAGCTCGGCATCGCCCACACCCGCTGGGCCACCCACGGCGTCCCCTCGGATAAAAACTCCCACCCACACGCCTCCGGCAACTTCGCCCTGGTGCACAACGGCATCATCGAAAACTACCTGGAACTGCGCGAACAGCTGATCGCCAAAGGCTACGAATTCCAGTCCGAAACCGACACCGAAGTGGTCGTCCACCTGATCCACGACCTCGCCAAAGACAACCGCGATCTGCTGCAAGCCGTGTCCGCCGCCACCAAAGAACTCCACGGTGCCTACGCCCTCGGCGTCGTCTGCTCCACCGAACCCGAGCGCCTCGTCTGTGCGCGCCTCGGCAGCCCACTGGTGATCGGGGTTGGCATTGAGGAAAACTTTATCGCCTCCGACCCCATGGCCCTGCAGCAGGTCACTGACCGCTTTATCTTCCTCGAAGAAGGTGACCTCGCCGAAATCACCCGGGACAGCATCGCCATCTGGGACAAAAACGGCGAAGAAGTCAGCCGCCCGGTGAACAAACTCCAGGGCGGCCACGATGCCGCCGACAAAGGCCGCTACCGCCACTACATGCAGAAAGAAATCTTCGAGCAACCGAAAGTGGTTGAAGCCACCATGGCCGGTCGCATCGGCGAGCACTCGGTGCTTTCCCAGGCTCTCGGCACTGCTGCCAATGAAATCCTGCCCAAAGTAAAACAGGTGCAGATCGTCGCCTGCGGCACCAGCTACCACGCCGGTCTCGTCGCGCGTTACTGGATTGAAGATTGGGCCGGTGTCCCCTGCTCCGTCGAAGTCGCCAGCGAAATCCGCTACCGCAAAACTGCCGTGCGCCCGGGTACTTTATTCGTCACCATTTCCCAGTCCGGAGAAACCGCCGACACCCTCGCCGCACTGCGCCAGGCCAAAGAGCTCGGCTACCTCGCCTCCATGACCATTTGCAACGTGCCCAACAGCTCCCTGGTACGCGAGTCTGAACTACACCTGATGACCGAGGCCGGCCCTGAAATCGGCGTTGCCTCCACCAAAGCCTTCACCACCCAGCTGGTCGCGCTGCAGATATTCTGCATCGCCCTGGCCAAAGCCAATGGCATGAGCGGTGAACGCGAAGCAGAACTTATCACCGCCCTGCACCAGCTGCCGAAATTGATGGAAAAATTCACCGGCCTGGACACCCTGGTAAAAGCCACCAGTGAAGCCTTCGCGGAAAAAAATCATGCGCTCTTTTTAGGCCGCGGCGTCGAGTACCCGATCGCATTGGAAGGCGCCTTAAAGCTGAAGGAAATCTCCTACATCCACGCCGAAGCCTACCCCGCCGGCGAACTCAAGCACGGACCACTGGCACTGGTGGATGCGGATATGCCAGTTATCGTCGTTGCGCCCAATGACGAACTGTTGGAAAAACTGAAATCGAATTTGCAGGAAGTGCGCGCACGGGGTGGTGAACTGTTTGTTTTTGCCAGCCCGGAAGCCGGGTTCAAAAGCGAATCGGGAATGACAGTGGTAGAGGTCCCGGATGCCCCGGAAAGTCTGCAGCCGATTCTTTATACCGTGCCACTGCAATTGCTGAGTTATCACGTGGCCTTATTGAAAGGAACCGACGTAGATCAGCCGCGAAATCTGGCTAAGTCGGTTACGGTTGAATAAATTCAAAAATCAAGCTTTTAAAAACGGGCCGCTTTTGCGGCCCATTTTTCTACGATTACATATTCGTTGCAGTGTTTTTTCCTAATTTTAATTTCCTGATTTACTAGTTTTTATTTTCAATTTTTCCTATCAAGCAAAAAACTGATTAGTACCGGTGTCCCATTTACATATATTTTTTACCTTAAATTTTCTTATTTTTGTAAATTTTCAATTTCAAAAATATATAAGAAAATCAGTACCTTGGTGCTAATTACCTGTAATTCGATGTAATTTTATCGACAAATATCAGAGTAATTTTTAATAGGGTTAAAATCACGCCAATTATTTTGGTGAGTAGCAATATTCATCAGCAAACGACTTTCTGCGTGGCGCAGTAATCTGTTAAGGTCGCCGACTATTTTTTATCGCTCGTCAACGGGCGGTAATAAAAATACAAATCCGATCGGGCTGGAAGCCCAAAAGCTGCCCACATGGAGAGTGCAATGCCACGCGCTGTTTTCTTATTCTTCCTTTTGTTTGTTATCACTCCCTGTACCTGGGCAGCCGACGGCCGTGCAGATTACGACCTCGATGACGACGGCCTGATCGAGATTGACGACTGGTCCGATTTAAATGAAGTCCGCTTCAACCTGGATGGTTCAGCCCTCTATGGTAGCAGCGCCGGTTGCCCAGTGGATGGTTGTATTGGTTTTGAATTGACCACGGATTTAGACTTTGACACCAATGCGAACGGTGTTCTGGACGTTGGTGATACCTTCTGGAATGAAGGTGAGGGCTGGCAGCCGATCGGCGATTACAGTGATCCTTTCACTGCTGTATTTCATGGCAACGGACATGAAATACAAAATCTGATGATCGCGCGTCCTAACGCCGAACTTCAGGGCCTGTTCGGCTATATCGATTATGCCACTGTCAGGGGGCTCGGCTTGACCGGGCCATTGATGACCATCGAGGGTGATGTAGATGTTGGCGGTTTAGCGGCAAGTATTAACCAAAGCCAAATTATCGCCTGCTATGTAAAGGGGTCCGTAAGTGGACGCGCTTATATCGGTGGTCTGACTGGCTTTCTGGATGATAGCCAAATGATTGCCACTTTTTTCACTGGCACTGTTACCGGTGCGGAGGACAAAATTGGCGGTATAGCTGGTTTCGTGAGATACAGTGAGGTAACCGCCAGCTATGTTACCGGTGCCGTGATCGGGCGCGACGAAGTTGGTGGTCTTGTAGGATATCTCAGTAGTAGCAACGTAACGGCCAGCTTGTCCACAGCGAACGTTTCCGGGGTTTCTTATATTGGTGGATTAATTGGCGCTGGCTCCGGCGGTTCCACCAATTTTAGCCACTGGGCTGTGGACGCCTCAGAACAACGCTCTAGCGCGGGTGGTGTCGGCGTCGCCTTGGTCGAGCTGTTCTGCCCTATTGGTGCCGATAACAACACCTGTGCGGAAGTTAATCTGTTTGAAAGTTGGTCCAACTATACAGATGAGGAGGATTTCCCTTACTGGGATTTTGGCACTGAGTCCGAGCTCCCGGGATTACGTTTGCTAGGCAGTGTTTACCGCGATGGCGACGGGGATGGTGTCGAGCAAGCTTATGATGCCTTCCCAACACAGTTTGCGGGTAGTGTTGATAGCGATGGCGACGGGGCGATTGACTACTGGACGCCAGGGTGCGATGCAATCTGCCGCATGGCCAGCGGTCTTGTATTGGACCAGTTTCCCTCGATTTCTGCGGCAGCGGTTGATGCGGATTGGGATGGTTTACCTGATGAGTGGAGTGCCGACTGTGACAGTGTCTGTCAGTCCACCTCAGGCTTGACTCTCGATACATTTCCGAATGATACCGACAACGATGGCCTCACCAACCAAAATGATGAGGATGACAATAATGACGGCATCACAGATGCCGATGCCAACTCCAACGGATTGATCGACGTTGGCACCATTGTAGAGCTTGATGCCATACGCTTTAGCCTCGCCGGCGAGGGTCAGCGTTCAAGCGCCGATAGTGAGTTAGATACCTCCGGCTGCCCACAGATTGTGGTTAATGGCACATTGAAAGAGCGCTGCGTAGGTTATGAGTTAACGGCAGACCTGGATTTTGATAGCAATGGCGATGGCGTCTTTGATAGCAGTGATGCTTATTGGAATGGAGGAGAGGGTTGGGAGCCGATTGGCAGTAGCTCTGATAATGCATTTTCCGGACTACTTCACGGTAACGGCCATCGCATAATTAACCTGGTGGTCGCGCGCCCTGGCACGAATTTTCAAGGCCTGTTCGGCTATCTCGACAATGCCGTTGTTAGGGAGCTTGGCTTGATCGGGCCGCTAATGGCCATTGAAGGCAATGAATACGTGGGTGGTTTGGCAGGTTATACCAGTTACAGCCAAGTCACTGCTGCCTACATCAGCGGTTCTGTAACAGGCACTGGCGCTTATGTGGGGGGGTTGGTGGGTCACAGTAATTACACTGAGATCGCTGCAAGTTACACCACAGGCACTGTTGTTGGGGATTTTGGTGTTGGTGGTGTGATTGGTAAAACTAACCATAGTCAGGTTGTAGCCATTATGACTACTGCGCAGGTGTCAGCACGTTCCGGCGGTGGATTAATTGGTTCCGGTGATTATGGAAGCTCCGTCAGCGTTAGCTATTGGGCGGAAGATGTATCGGGACGCCCTTTCAATTCTTCTGGTGCCACAGGCGTTACCTTAGTAGAACTTAAGTGTCCCACTGCTGCGGATGACACGGAATGTGCCATAGACACCCTTTATCAAGATTGGTCCAGTTATCAAGATGCCGAAGGCAATGCCTATTGGGATTTCGGTAGTGATACCGAGCTTCCCGGGTTGCGATTGAATGGCCGTGTTTATCGCGATGCCGATGGCGACGGTGTGGCAACGGAGTTTGATGCTTTCCCTTGGCAATTTGCTGCCAGTGTCGACAGCGATGGCGATGGCGCCCCCGATATTTGGAAAGATGGTTGTGAAGCCGAGTGCCATGCCGCTAGTGGGTTGATTCTGGATTTGTTCCCGGCGGATGCCGCTGCGAGTATTGATACCGACGAAGACGGCTTGCCGGACCAGTGGAATGAAAGCTGCGACAGTGCCTGCCAGTCTTATTCTGGCCTGACACTGGATGACGACAATGACAATGACGGCGTCGTCAACACCGAAGATGCCTTCCCGATTAATGCAGCTGCCGCCGTGGATACCGATGGAGATGGCTTGCCGGATGCCTGGCTCAACACTTGCGATAGTGCTTGTCAATCGACCTCTGGTCTCACCCTGGATGCTTCATTGGATGATACCGACAACGACGGTGTAGTGAACGACGAGGATGCGTTTGTTAACAACAGCGCAGCATCGGTGGATACCGACGGTGATGGCTTGCCGGATGCTTGGCGTTTAGGGTGTTACGGCACCTGCCAGTCCGGCTCCGGTCTTACACTGGATGACGACAATGACAACGACGGCGTTGCCAACAGCGAAGATGCATTCCCTGTTCACGCTGCGGCCTCTGTGGATAACGACGGTGATGGCCTGCCGGACGCCTGGCTTGACGCTTGCGACAGCGCCTGCCAATCCGCCTCTGGCCTGACGTTGGATACCTCGCTGAACGACACCGACAACGATGGCGCTGCCAACAGCGAAGATGCATTTCGTTTTAATGCTGCGGCATCCGTGGATACCGACCGAGACGGCCGGCCCGATGCCTGGCATGACGACTGCGACAGTGCCTGCCAGACTTCCTCGCGTCTCACACTGGATGACGACAATGACGACGACGGCATTGCCAACAGTGAAGATGCGTTCCCTATTCACGCCGCGGCCTCTGTGGATGACGACGGTGATGGCCTGCCGGATGCCTGGCTTGATGCCTGCGACAGCGCCTGTCAGGTCGCCTCTGGCCTGACCCTGGATACTTCGCTGAACGATACCGACAACGACGGGGTGGCAAACAATGAGGATGCCTATCTGACTGACCCGGATCGCTCGGTGGATGCCGATGCGCCGGAGATGGTGAAAGTACCGCAAGCCATCAGTTTGGCTGCCACCGGTGAATCTACTCTGGTTACCCTGAATGTGCTGGAAGCCCAGGCTTACGATAGCTTCGACAACGAGCTGGAGTACCAGGTGGAACTGAATGGTGAACTCTTGGTGCGCAATCCGGATCAGCAGGTATCGCTGCCCAGCGGTGCGCTGATGCTGCAGTGGTTTGCGGTAGATGATGCGGGTAACCGCTCCGAGCCGATGGCACAGACGGTGAAGGTCTACCCGCAAGTCCGGTTTACAGAAGCCGAGTCTATTACCGGTGAACAGCGTCAGGCGCTGGTGGCTGTTGGCCTGTCAGGTCCTTCGCCCGAGTATCCCATTTCCGTCATGGTTCGCTGGGTTGAATCCGAAAGTGATGTGACCGCGGCGGACTTCATCGTTGAGGGTGATAGTGGAGTCGACCTGAATGAGCTTATTCTCACCATTGAGTCCGCCGATGTGCTGGGTGATGCCGCGGTGCTGCTGCCCATCGCCGGAGACGATCTTGTGGAGCCGGACGAGTTTCTGACGCTCGAGCTGGCGGCGGCCTTGGCCGGTAGTGATACGCTTTCCGAGATGCCGATTGACAGTGATCAGCAAAGACACCGTGTGACGATTACCGATACCAATCTGGCGCCGGAAGTAAGCATCACTGCCACCCAAGGGGACGAGGCCGGCAGCGCATTTATCAGCGATGCCGGTGAGGTGACCATGAGTGCTGTAGTGACCGACGTTAACGGTGGCGATAATCACAGCTACCAGTGGTACACCAGTGAGTTGCCGGTAACACCGGGCGATCAGGCGTCTTTCACATTTGATCCGCAATCCATGGCATTGGGTGACTACAGCGTTAGTGTCGTGGTAACGGACGATGGCAATCCGATGTTGTCTTCTGAAGAAGCTACCTTCATGTTCACCCTGGAGGCCTCAGAGGTTCCGGGTGACGGAGATACCGGCGGAGAGACGCCAGTGAATCCGGGCACCAATAAATCCGGTGGTTCCAGCGGCGGTAGTGCAGGATTCTGGCTGCTGTGCCTGCTGATGCTGGGCGGCCTGTGGCGCAGGCGTTTAGCGGCCTGCTAGCGACTCCGATTGGCAAGTAAAGCCGGTGGCGACCCCACCGGCTTTTTTGTTTATGTGGTTTCAGCAATGGCAAAGTTCAGCTGAACCTGTGGCCATTTTCCGTTAGCCTGCAGCGTCAATCCGATCAGATTCCGGAAATTCACAATGCCCGAACAACTGTTCCAGACGGCCAACCCGGCGTTACTCGTCATTGATGTGCAGCAGGCGATAGACCACTTTGACACGGGTAATCGCAATAACCCCGATGCGGAACGCGTGATCGCGCAGTTGCTGCAACATTGGCGCGAATGCGGGTTAGCCGTTATCCACGTACGCCACGCGTCGAAATTTCCCGAATCGCCCTATCACCAGGACTCTCCGTATTTTGATTTCAAGCGCGACGTCGTGCCCCTGGGGAATGAGCGGGTATTTACCAAATCGGAAAACTGCGCGTTTATTGGTACGGAACTTGGAGACTGGCTCAACGGGGAAGGAATCAATGAGCTGGTTATCTGTGGCGTACTGACGAATAACTCCATCGATGCAACGGTGCGGGTAGCTGCTGGTCTGGGCTATGGCGTTTTGATTCCCGCGGATGCCACTGCGGCCTTTCCGCTACCACGCCTTGATGGAAAGTTCGTTGCCGCTGAAGACGTACACTGGATTTTTCTGAGCAATCTTGACGGTGAATACGGCAGGGTTTGTTCTGCAGAGCAATTACTGGGAAGCCTGCGCGAAATGGCGAGGTAAATAGAGTGCTGGTATCCCTACTCCACCGTCTCTCTGTCGGTCGGGTTTTTTCTGCTGTTTGAAGCCTGTTGCTCCACTTCCAGAATCCGCTTCGGTGCCAGTGTTTCAATGGTATACCCCTGCGGGTAACTTCGGTATCCATCGGGCCAGGCTGGCTCTCCGGATCGGCCAAAGAATGCCAGCCACTTCGCGCGCAATTTCAGTGCGCCCGGCACGATTGACCGATAAAAGCGATTTGGTGCCGGCAGCTTTACGGCAGCGCGCGTTGCCTCGTCCAACAATACGGCGGAAACCGGACGAACAAAATGTCGCAGCGGTCGCGGAAGCCAGGATTCCACAACGCCGAATGTGCCGTCGGATACGCTGCGGTTGGCATTGCTGAACCGGAACTGCTCCCGCACATACTGTTCACTGAAGTCGCGCAGTGCTGTCAGTGACTCGGGAATATCGCTGATCCCCATTCTTTCGCCAACCCGGTACCAAAACAGGAACAGGGATTCCTGTTCTTTGTCCGTCAGGCGGCGCCAGCCAAACCGCTGAATCCAGTCGATAGGATCCAGTATGAAAGTAGAAAGTACGAACAGATAGTCTCTGTTGGCGATGGCAAAATGCCCGTGGGTTCGGTTCATTCTGGCCAGTGCCGCGTTTCCCTCCACACTGTCGTAGCCATAGCGCAGTAACTGAAGCATCAGTAGCGAGGTATCGTCGTAGCGCTTTTGGCCGTTGCGCGTGAATTCCCCGGTACGCTCGAGCAGACCGCTGATGCTCGGCGAGGCGAATGTGCGAAACAGGGCCAGCTCCAGGGCGCGATTGAAATCCCACAGAAAGCCGTCGCATACGATCAGGTGGACAATTTCACAGTGGTCCGCAAATGGGTTTAGCCGGTCTATTTCCCGGCGAATGCGTTTCCTCCTCAACATTGCCCCCGCTTCATTACACGCGTTTTCTTTTAAAAACTATTTGTAGAGAAATCCGTCGGGCAGGCCGAGTCGCTGACAGGCATGCACCGCGGGACTTGCCTTGATCACAAGTCGGTCCGCGAGGCGGCCGCTGAGTTTGATCAGGGAATGCTGCCAGGATTTCAGCTGCCAGCGCGGGGCGTCGAGTTCCAGGTGCTGTCGGGTTTCCGCTGGCAGTATCGCGACGGCGGCGCGCACCAATAGGTGCTGGTAGGGCCGCAGGAGTTTCGGGAATACCGAAGTGCTCAGCATCAGCTCGAGAAATTCCCCGATGACGCCAGTGGGTTTCAGTTTCGGTTGCATGGCTGCAAACAGCGATTGTTGTTCTGCCTGTGAACGCGGCGCTCCCAGTGCACCATAGAGGCTTGCCGGAAGGCTGCCTTCCCGGTAGACGCTGTCTTTTTCCACATCGGTGAGAGGCTTCACTAACTGGCTATAGGCTTCCAGAAAGCCGTAACTGGCGGTGCCCTGCACCCAGTTCAGCAGTTCCTCGTCGTTGGCGTTGTAGGTGAACCCCTCTTCCGTTACGCCGGAGATTTTTCCGTGCATACGGCGGATTCCGGCGATCATGGCTTCCGCTTTACTGCGCGGTCCGTACACGGTGACCATGGCGGCGAGACCGGTGCGGCGCAGGCGACCCATGGGGTCGGTGCGGAAGCTGGTGTTGTTCCACACCCCGTCGCGCACCCGTGGCTCTGCCAGTTCCAGAATGACGGCGGTGATACCGCCGACAAACATGGAGACCGGATTCTTGAAGATGCGCCAGGTAACCGAGTCCGCCGGGAGCAGGGCATCTTCTCCCGGCGGTTGGCGGAAGTCGAAGCGCTCGTCGCCCATCCGCCGGTTTACGGCTTGTTCGATGAAATCCATAAATCTCAGAAATTACCTCGCAGGGTCAGGCCCTAAAAGTTGCCACGCAACGTTAAACCATAGGTGCGGGGGTAAGACACGTAGGCATTGTAGTCCCCGGCCTGCAGCGGAGAGTCGAAGTGCACGCTGGCGTAGCGGTTGTCGCCACAGTTCTGGCACCAGGCGGATAGCGACCAGTTGGCAGCGTCCGGGCGCACGCCGATGTTGGCGGTGTATTCGCTCTGCGCATCCACCTTCAGGTCGTTGGAGGTATTGGAGAAAATTTCCGAGTTGTACACCATCCCCACACGCCCAAACAGGTTGAGGCCGCTGGCGATGGGGCGCTCGAAATCCAGAGCCAGGTTGGCGGACAGCTCCGGTGCCATGGCAAAGCGACGTTCGGCGAGGAAACCGAGCACCGGGTCGTCGCCAAAGCGTGCTTCCGCCAGGTGCGTCAGGTCGAACATCAGCGAGAAGGTGTCGTTCAGAAGGAACTGGTTTTCCAGTTCCAGGCCGTAAACAGTGGCCTCGGGCGCATTGTCCACGGTGAACTTGGTGCCCTGGAACTGGGCCAGCTGCAGGTTGGTGATGTCGTTGTAGAAGAGCGCCAGGTTGCTGCGCGCGCGGCCATTCCAGTATTCGGTCTTGAGCCCCAGCTCGTAGCCGTCCATATATTCCGCGTGGTAGCTGGGATTTTCGGGGATGGCGCCGGGCACTTCTTCCGGGTTATTCAGGTTGGTGCCGGCGCCGCTGTTGTCGATGTTTACCCCACCGGATTTGTAGCCGCGGCTGTAGGAGGCGTAGGCCATCGCCCGGTCTGAATAGTGGTACTGGGCGGAAAGGGAGCCGCTGAAGGCGTCCTCTTCGTAGTGGTCGTCAAACTCCGGGCCAGGCTGCGCGGTGAGCACGCGGAATACCGCGTTGCGCGCCTCGGTGAAGCTGTTGCGGAACATGGCACCGTTCTTTTCGTCGCGGGAATAGCGCAAGCCGGCGGTCAGGCTCCACTGTTCGTTGATGTCCAGGTTCCAGTGGCTGAAGGCGGCGTAGGAAATGCTGTCTGCGGGCATATCCACATCGCTCCACTGCCCTTCGGTGGCGTCCACGGTTCCGGGCGGGTAGCCGTAGAGCTGGAAGAACAGGGTATCCCAGTAAAACTGCGCCTGGTCGCCCCACCAGAGTTCGTGGTGGGCGTCGATGTCCTCGTCGGCATAGTAGAGCCCTACCACATAGTCGGCACTGGCGAAGGGGCCGACTTGCTGAAGGTCGCCGTTCAGGGTGAACTCCTGAGAAAACAATTTGGTCTGCAGTGACTCGTTGATGGTCAGAATATTCGCGCCGACAAAGTCCGCGTCCATGCCCTGTTGGGAGATGCGCCAGTCGCGCAGGCTGGATACGGACTTGAGGGTGCGCCCGCCGTCCAGCTGCCAGGCCATCTGCAGTACCGCGCCCTTGTCTTCGATGGATTGGTCCGTCTTGTTACTCAACACCTGCTGGTAATCGCGCAGGGTATCTGACGGCAGTTGTTTGCCCTGGGCCTGCACCAGTGCATTGATCAGCGGCTGCGTGGGTCCGTCGATGGCATCCACCTGGCCGTAGCAGCAGTTGTTGTCTTCCTGGAACCAGTCGAGGATCAGGCGGCTGGAAAAGGTTTCCGAGGGTTCGTACAGGAACTGGACCTTGGTACCGCGGGGCTCACGACCGTTGTAGTCGCCGCCATTGGGATCTTCAATATAGCCATCCTCACTGCCCCAGATGGCGGCCACGCGCATGGCCCAGTCATCGTTCAGCGGCATATTGGCCGCGCTGCGCACTAGCTGGTTGCCGTAGTTGCCCACGCCCACTTCGTAATCCAGGGTGAAGGCATCGGTATCGGGGGCGTTGCTGTTGAGGATCAGTGCGCCCGCCGAGGTGTTTTTGCCGAACAGGGTGCCCTGGGGGCCGCGCAGGATTTCCAGGCTCGCCATATCCAGCCAGTTTTGCATCGCCTGGCCGGCGCGGGTGCGATAGACGCCGTCCACAAACACACCCACCGCGCCTTCAAAGGCGCGGCTGTTGCCGACGGTGCCGATACCGCGAATCACGATATTGGCGCTGTTGGCGGCGCTGTTCACCACCGCAAAGCGGGCGCTGGAGGAAATTTGCTGGATATTGGCGATGCTGTCGACCTGGGCCGCCGCCAGTTCCTCGCCGGTAACGGCGGTAACCGCCACTGGGATATCCTGCATGCTCTGTTCGCGACGCTGGGCGGTAACTACGACCTCTTCTAGCTGCAGTTTTTCCTGGGCGGTTGCAGCCACCGGTATCGCGGCGGTAATGGCCGAGGCCAGGGCACTGGTGACCAGGGTCCATGTGCGCAGGGGTAGTGGTGGCGTATGTTTCATCATCGGCATGGCGGCTTCCCTCTCATCCTTTTGTTATGTTTGTCTCGTTGTGGTTATTGAGCCGGATTAGGCCAGTATGCGCAGGGCATCAAAAATTGATTCGTCCGTTTGGATGAATTTCAACGGAGCAGATGTCGTCGGTGGGCTTTAATCATTCCTGATGAGCGACCTGATCCGGTTGTCCTGTGCTGCGTATCAATGACTTTGAGGTGGGATATGAAAAACCTTGCTGGGCTACTGCTGTTGCTGTGTAGCCTGCTTGCCGCGAGTTGTACCGGTGTTCCCGAGGGGGTTGCGCCCATCGATGATTTCACCCTCGATCGCTATCTGGGCAAGTGGTACGAAATTGCGCGCCTGGATCACTCTTTCGAGCGCGGCCTGAGTCGGGTAACGGCGGAATACAGCTTGCGGGATGACGGCGGCGTTAAAGTGGTGAATCGCGGGTTTGATGCCGAGCGCGCCAGGTGGCAGCAGTCCGAGGGCAAGGCCTATTTTGTCGGTGCGCCCAATGTGGGGCACCTCAAGGTCTCTTTCTTCGGGCCCTTTTACGGTTCCTATGTGATTTTCGAACTGGACGATGACTATCGCTACGCCATGGTGTCCGGGCCGGACCGCTCTTACCTATGGTTGCTGTCGCGCACGCCTACCGTCGATGCCTCGTTGAAACAGCGGTTTTTGCAGCGCGCTGCGGAACTGGGCTTTGACGCCGATGCGCTGATCTTTGTGGAGCAGTCGCCGTTGCCTACCGAGTAAATCCTTGCATCGGTGCCTGATCCCTAAACCCGGCCCTGACTTTTCTGTTTTACAAGAGAAGAAAGTCAGGGGTAATTTTTCTCCTGACCGCCGCTTATGGAGCCTTATCTATACTGGCTGTAACGGATTAATCGTTGCACAGTGAGGGGTGGTGTGGGCACTGGTGTTTCCAATTTCTTTACAGCCGACGGCGGCGTTCGCGGCCGATCCTCTCCTCGATCGCCGGCGCGGCGCAGGTTTGTGCACACACAGTTGCTGCTTGGCGGCGGTTTGGCGCTGTTACCCGCCGCCCTGCTTCACGCGCAGTCTGACACTCTGCCGGACAGCACCCGTGAGGCTGGGCGTCGCCTGGGCAAGTTTTTCGAGGTGTCACAGAAACTGCTGCAACCACTGCCGGTGAATACCCAGCTGGATCGACGCGTAGCCGCGCGTTTACTGGCAGCGCTCAACAGCGAGTTTCCGAGCTTTCCCCAGCAGCTGGATTTGATGCCCGATGACCCCGGTCCCGCCGAGCGGCATTCACCGGTGGCACAGCTGATCGTGTCCGCCTGGTACCTTGGATCGGTGGGCAAAACACTGGTGACTTTTGAGCGTGCACTCATGTACCGGCTTACCGCGGATGTGCTCCCGGTACCCAGTTATTGCTATGGCAAACCCGGTGACTGGGCTGCGGCACCACATGCAAATTTCGGGGAGTCGTGAGTTTGGCGAGCCAGGAAGCAGAATATGTGGTGATTGGTTCCGGCGTGGCCGGGGCGCTGGTGGCGAATGAGCTGGCGCGAGCCGGAAAGTCGGTGCTGATCCTGGAGGCCGGCCCCAGGATTCCCCGCTGGCAGACGCTGGAGCGCTTTCGCAACCTGCGCGACAAATCGGATTTTATGGCAGCGTATCAGTCCGCCCCCTGGGCGCCTCATCCACAGTACGGTGAATTCGCGAATGACTACCTGATCTTCAAAGGCAGCCACCCATTCAACTCGCAATATATCCGCGCGGTGGGTGGCACCACCTGGCATTGGGCTGCCTCCTGCTGGCGGTTTTTACCCAGCGATTTCAAATTGAACAGCCTGTACGGCGTGGGACGCGACTGGCCGATTGAATACGCCGAGCTGGAACCCTGGTACCAGCGCGCCGAGCAGGAGCTGGGTGTCTGGGGACCTGCAGACGAAGAACTGGGCTCACCGCGCTCGGCACCCTACCCCATGCAACCTTTGCCGCTGTCGTACAACGAGGCGAGGGTAAAAGAGCGCATGAATGGCCACAACCCGGCGTGGCGAGTGGTGACAGAGCCGGTGGCGCGCAACAGCCGCCCCTATGACGGCCGCCCCACCTGCTGTGGCAATAACAACTGCATGCCTATCTGCCCTATTGGCGCCATGTACAACGGCGTAGTGCATGTGGAAAAGGCCGAGGCAAATGGTGCCGAACTTATCCACAGCGCGGTGGTAAACCGGCTGGTGAGTGAGGGGGATCGAATCATCGCCGCCGAGTACAAGGATCCGCTGGGCAATAATTATCGGATTACCGGCAAAAACTTTATTCTCGCCGCCAACGGCATCGAAACCCCAAAATTGATGCTGATGTCCTACGGCCGCCACAATCCCACCGGGGTGGGTAATCGCTCGGATATGGTAGGGCGCAATCTGATGGACCACCCGGGGACCGGAGTGCGTTTTTACGCCGATGAGCACCTGTGGCCGGGGCGCGGCCCCCAGGAAATGACCTCGATGGTCGGCTTTCGCGACGGCGATTTCCGCGCCCGGTACGCGGGCAAGAAACTGCACCTGTCGAATATCTCCGCGGTACAGAAGGCGGCCCGCGCGGCGCTGCAACAACGGGAGCCCATCGATGTGCCCGAACTCACCGTGCGGCTCCGGGATCGCGCTGCGCGCCATGTGGAGTTCAACAGCTTCCACGAGATACTGCCACTGCCGCAAAATCGCATCCGCCCGAGCACCTCGGAAAAAGATGCCAGTGGCATCCCCCGGCCGGAAATTACCTACCACATCGATGACTATGTGGTGAAAAGTGCCGCGCACACCCGTGCAACTTATGCCGAAATCGCCAAAGTACTGGGCGGTACCGACATCACCCATAGCGATGATTTCGCCCCCAACAACCATATCAGCGGCACCACCATCATGGGCGCCAGGGCGGAGGATTCGGTGGTGGATAAGGACTGCCGCACCTTCGATCACCCCAATGTGTTTATTGCCGGTAGCTCGGTGATGCCCACCGTGGGTACCGTCAATGTCACCCTCACCATCGCCGCGCTGGCCCTGCGCCTGGCGGATACGCTGATCAAGGAGTCGTGAGGATGCACTGGCGTTTGGCGCTCACGGGACTGGTGTGTGCACTGTTGCCTCTGGCCTGGCTGAGCGCTCAGGAAATCTGGGATCAGGCCGCGGTGTCTGAAGTGAATACCGAACTGAACCGGCCAGCACTCATCGAAAGAGGCCGCTACCTGGCCATCGCCGGGGACTGCCAGGCGTGCCACACCAAACCCGGTGGCAGCGCTTTTGCCGGTGGTCGCGGGCTGGAAATCCCCAAGCTGGGCACCCTCTACAGCAGCAATATCACACCGGATATCAACACCGGCATTGGCGGTTGGAAACTGGAGGAGTTCGAGCGCGCCCTGCGTCGGGGAATTGGCAAAAACGGGCGCAACCTCTACCCCGCCATGCCCTACGAGTCCTACGCCAAAATTACTGATGAGGATATTGAGGCACTCTACGCCTATTTCCTGTTCGGGATAGAGCCGGTACATGAAGCGCCGCCAGCCAACAAAATTCCCCGACTGCTCAGTGCGCGCTGGCCGCTGGCAATTTGGAATTTCCTGTTCAGGCCCAGTGGGCCTTTTGAGTCAAGCCCGGATCAGGGTGCGGAGTGGAACCGCGGCGCCTATCTGGTACAGGGCCTGGCGCATTGCGGCGAATGCCATACCCCGCGGGGGATCGCGTTACAGGAAAAAGCCTACGACGAGAACAGCAAGGGGTATCTCAGTGGCGGCCCGGTGCTGGATGGCTGGGAAGCCTACAACATTACACCCGACCCGGTGAGTGGCATCGGTGACTGGACTTCCGCGCAATTGCAGCAGTATCTGAAAACCGGTCACGTAAATCGCCTTGCCCAGGCTGGCGGCCCCATGGCCGAGGCGATCGAAAACAGTTTTGCAAAAATGACGGACGCCGATATCCGCGCGATGGTGACCTATCTGCGCAGTATTCCGTCGGTCAGTGGAAAAACCCGGGTAGCGCGACAGGCGCGAGGTACACCGGCCACCGATGTCATTATCAAGCGCGGTAACCTGCTTGCCATCGACCGCAGCCCGGTGCTGCGATCCGATGGCGCGCGCCTGTATTTGGGGCTGTGTGCCAGCTGCCATGGTGTCGACGGCGGTGGCAGCAACGATGGCCATTACCCCTCGCTGATCCGCAATTCCACCGTCGGCGCGGCCAGCGAGCACAACCTGCGCCAGGCGATTCTGCAGGGCATAAGTCGCACCGTGAACGGCGAAGAAAAAATGATGCCAGGCTTCGCCAGCGAGTTGAGCGAAGAAGATCTGAGCAAGCTACTGGAATACCTCCGCCGGCAGTTCGCTGCGCCACCACCGAGTGATGCTTCCGTAAAAATCGATCAGGCGGCGTCTCCGCAAACTGCCATTCCATAACTTTCTGACAGAAACTTTACCAAAATATCCCGCGGCGACGGTTTACCTTGTGTCGCCTCTTCTGATCCGGTAGAACCGACACATAAACCTAAGATAAATGGCTTTATGTTTCACATCCAAGGCACTGTCGGTGATCCGCAGTGCAAGCGCTCCAGCGATTACCACCTCAGCGAGTGGTTCGACAATTAGTTGACCGTTACCAGATCTGGTAACGGGCAGCCCTTTCCTGCCTGATTTTTTCCCAGCTTCCAACCTCGGCTCAGTCTCTGGCTGTGCGCTATTTGCGTCGTATTGCCTCGGCTGTGCCGGCGAGACCCAAGACTTACAACAACGACGACACACCCAAGGGGAAAGTGATGAAATCATCCAACAAGCAACTACTGGCTTTGGCGATCGCCGCGGTCAACTGCGCACCGGTAGCGGTGCTGGCACAGAGTGAAACCGAAAAAAACATGGTGCTCGAAGAAGTCGTGGTAACAGCCAGTCGCCGCGCCGAGAGCATCCAGGACATTCCCTACAACATAACCGCGGTAACCGGCGAGTTTATCAACGACATCGGCGCTGACGATTTGAGCAAAATGTCCCAGTTCATTCCGGGCATGCAGATGATCGACGCCGGCGCCCGCAGCACCGGTCTGGTGACCCTCCGCGGTATGAACGTCGGTGGCCTGGAAGCATCCGAGAACCAGGGCGGTAAGGACATCATTTCCCGCTACGTCAACGACACGCCGCTGCTGATCGACTTCAAACTGGTGGACATCGAGCGCGTGGAAGTCCTGCGTGGGCCCCAGGGCACCCTGTACGGCCGCGGTGCCATGGCCGGTACCCTGCGCTATATCCTCAACAAACCGAACACTGAAGCTACCGAGGGTTCGCTGCGCACCGAGGTGTACAAGAACAGCGAGAGTGACGGTTTCTCCAATGAGGTAAGTGGCGTACTCAACCTGCCGCTGTCCGACACCCTGGCTCTGCGTATGTCCGGTACCCGCGTGGATGATGCCGGCTTTGTGGATTACAACAACGTGCTGGCTGAGCCGGGCGTTTCCAACGACGAGCGCAAGATCAAGGACGCCAACACCGAAGAAACCACTTCTGCCCGGTTCGCCCTGCGCTGGGAGCCGACCGATACCTTCTTCGCCCAGGCCAACTACTACCTGCAGGATTCCAAGGCCGGTGGCCGTCAGGCGGTGAACCCGGGCTTTACCGGAGACGACTTCACCTCTTCCCTGCGCTACGAAGAAGTGCGTGAGAACAAGGACACCCTGTTCAACGTGGAGCTGGGATACAACAGCGACGCCATCGAAATCTTCTCCACCACCTCCGTGGCGGAATACGAAGGCATCGGTAACCGCGACCAGACCGACCTGCTGTGTGTAGACATCTGGAGCGGCTATTGCGATTTCCCGCAGTTCTCCGCATACACCGTAGATGACAACCAGTCCGAGTCCCTGGTACACGAGACCCGCTTCCTGTCCACCGACGAGAACTCCCCCGAGTGGCTCGACTGGATCGCCGGCGTCTACTACGAGGAAACCGACACTCTGCTGGATGCCCGCGAGTACACGCCCGGCTTCGGCGACTTCGTGGTGAACGAATGGGACTGGTCTCCCACTGGCCTGGGCGACCTGGAATACTGGCGCTATGCGGACAGCACCTTCAAAGAGCAGGCCGTGTACGGTGAAGCCACCTTCCACGCCAACGAGCAGCTGCAGTTCACCCTGGGCGCGCGCTACTTCCAGCAGGAAGAGAAATTCGCCTACGACTGCACCATGCTGCCGTTCTACACCGGTACCGATCCTGACTGCCGCGATGGCGATGGCGAGATCGACGACACCGTATTCAAGCTGAATGCCGCCTACAACTTCACCGATGACGTCATGCTCTACGCGACCGTGGCCGAAGGCTTCCGCCGCGGCGGCACCAACGCCGGTCCGCAGTTGCTGGACAGCGAGCAGACCTTCAGCTCCGACTCTGCGGTGAACTACGAGCTGGGCTGGCACACCACCCTCGGCGGCAACATCATCCTGAACGGTGCGGTATTCATGATCGACTGGAGCGATCTGCAGGTACCGACCAAGTCTCAGGAAGCGGCGATCAACATCACCAAAAACGCCAGCCAGGGCCAGATCAGCGGCCTCGAGCTGTCCGCTCAGGCCGCACTCAGCGACAACCTGATGCTGAACGGCTGGGTGACCTATTACGACCACGCACTCGATGGCGATGCGCCGGAGATCGGCGGTTATGACGGCGACAGCTTCCCCGGCGTGCCCAATCTGCAATACAACCTGGCGCTGGATTACAACGTTGCGGTACCGACCGGCGAGCTGACTCTGCGCGGCAATATGTATTACAAGGATGCCGTCGACACCCGTCTCAACAGCCTCGATGACAACTTCGACAACGAAACCCTGAAGGACTACCACCTGTTCAACCTGTCGGCGGACTATCGCCTGGACCAGTGGCGCGCTTCGCTGTTCGCGGATAACGTCACCAACGAGCTGTATTACAACGGTGTGCGCAGTGCCAAACGCTACGGCGAGCGCGGCCAGTTCTACTATGTGGGGCAGCCGCGCACCCTCGGGGTGAATGTCGCTTACGAGTTCTGATCGCCGGTCTCACAGGACTAACCTTCGGCGGGGCTTGCCCCGCCTTTTTTGCTTCTGGCACAACCATGTCTACACCGAGCGAACGCCAACCAACATTTCAAGTGAATCACCATGTCCGATGACATCAACCGCCAACAGCTCGATCTCGCCCGCCGCGCCGCGACCGAGGGCGACTGGCGCGCCGTGTCTGCCCGCTGTATCGGGGTGTTGAAGTCCGAACCCCAGCGGGCCGAGGCGCATACCCTGCTGGGCCTCGCCGCGCTCGAAGGAGGCAGGCCGCAGATCGCGGTGCGCGCCTTCAAGGCGGCGCTGCGCGCCGACGCGGAGTTTGGTGAGGCCAGGGTATATCTCGCGCGGATTCTTGCCGCCAACGGCCAGTTTGCCGCGGCTGAGTCCGAGGCGGCACTGTGTCTGCCGCAGATTGCGGGCAACCCGGAACTGCTGGATATGCTGGCGACGATTTACAGCCGCCTGGGCCGTCAGCAACAGGCGCTGTCGCTCTACCGGCAGGCTCTGCAACTGGCGCCGGACAATATCGGCATTCTCGTCAATGCGGCGGCGGTACAACTCTTTCTCGGTCGCAGCGCGGACGCCGGTATCGCACTAAGGCGGGTCCTTGAGCGGGCCCCGGACCACTACCGCGCCCACTGGCTGCTGGCAAAAAGCCGCCGCGGCAACCACACGGAAACGCGCGCGCACCTGGAGGCGTTGCAAGCCCTCGCCGGTACCGCTCCACCGGTGGCGCAACCCTATTTGCACTACGCCGCCGGTAAACTGAGTGAAGACCTGAGGGACTGGGACTGCGCATGGCAACACTACCAGGCTGGCGCCGACGCCCAGCGGCAACGATTGCACTACGATACGGAAAGTGAGCGGGAAACCTTTAACGCGGTGCATGAGCATCTGGGGGAGAGCTGGTACCACCGGACCGGAGACCACAGTCCGCCGACAAGCGGCGGGGAAACTCCGATTTTCATTGTCGGCCTGCCGCGGGCGGGCAGCACCCTGGTGGAACAGATACTGGGTAGCCATGCACAGGTGCAGGCTCTGGGTGAGCTGGTGCAATGGCCGGTGGCGGTGAAGCAACAGCTGGGCCGTGGCGAAGCGGCGCTGTTGAGCCCTGCGGACGCGCGTGCGATTGCCACACGGTCACCGGCGGGACTGGGGCGGATCTACCTGCAGAGTATCCGGCACCTGCGCAATGAACGGCGCTGTTTCACGGACAAATTGCCAGGCAACTTCCTTTACCTGCCGCTGATTGCCCGTGCCCTGCCCGGCGCCCGCTTCGTACATGTGAGGCGCAACCCCATGGACGCCGGTCTCGCCACGTACAAGCAACTGTTCGCGGACGCCTACCCCTGGTCCTACGACCTCGAAGAGCTGGGCCACTACTATGTGCAGTATCACCAGCTGATGCAGCAGTGGCAGGCGCTGCTGTCGGGCCGCATTTATACGATCGATTACGATTTACTGGTGGCGGAGCCTGAACGGGAGACGCGGTCTTTGCTGGATTGGCTGCAGCTGCCGTTTGAACGCGCTTGCCTGGAATTTCACCGGGCGGGCCTGACGGCCGCCACCGCCAGCGCCACCCAGGTGCGCGAACCCATTCACCAACGCGCAAGTGGTCGCTGGCAGCTATTCGCCGAACAGTTGCAGCCCTATCGAGCAATTCTGGAAAACGCGGGGATCCTGCCGCCAGACAGTTGAGTCTTGTCCGGGGTAGCAGGTGCTTAGAGTCCCGGTTTACTGGACGTTTTGTCCACTCCCTTTTTGTGCTTGCCGACGCTATCACCCCAATGGTGATCCAGATGCAGATCCGCATCGCGCCTGTCTTCCCGCAATGCCTGCAGTAGTTGCTCACGGTAAATCCTGGTCTGGGCGACGTGCTGGGATTCGTTGCGCCAGTAAGGGAACAGGGATTCCAGCATACGCTGGTCGTGCTGTTTGAATTTACGTGCGGCGCGCTGGGCCTGGTGTTTGGACAGACCCAGCAGTTGCAGGGCGCCGGCGCCGATTTCCAGAGCGCTGTCGACGGTCTCGCGATAGATATAGTGCACCCCCGCTTCCATCAGTGCGTACTGGTGCATGCGGTTGCGCGCGCGCGCGAGAATGGTCAGGTGTGGGAAGTACTTCTGGATGCGGCTGACAATTTCCAGTGAGGCCGCCTGATCACTCAGGGTGAGGATGACAATCTTCGCATTCTCGGCACCGGCGGCATGCAGCAGGTCCTCGCGCGAGGCATCCCCGTAATACGCCTTGATGCCATAGCGGCGCACCAACTCCAGCTGTTCGGCATTGTGCTCCAGCAGGGTGGTGTCGAAGCCGCAGGCGTTCAGCAGGCGCCCGGCAATCTGGCCATAGCGACCGTATCCGATGATGATGACCGGAGTGCCGTCGTCCTGGGGCGCGCTGTCGGCAACATCCGGCTGCCGCGGGCCACTGAAGTAGCGGGGCTGAATCAACTGTTCATAGGCCAGCAGCAGCAGGGGAGTGAAGGCCATGGACAGGGCAATCAGCGCGATCAGCACGCTGGTTACATCCGCCGGCAGCACATGGTTCTGGCTCGCATAGGCCAGCAATACAAAACCGAATTCCCCCGCCTGCGCCAACGACAGCGCGAACAGCCAGTCCTCCCCTTTCGCCATACCGCGCACCCGCGCCAGCGCGAACAGGATGACGAACTTCACCACCACCAGCAGCGCCAGTAGTCCCAGTAACAGCAGTGGTTTCTGCATCACCAGTGCCAGGTCCAGGTTGGCACCCACGGCGAGGAAGAAGAGGCCCAGCAGCAGGCCCTTGAAGGGCTCGATATCCGCTTCCAGCTCGTGGCGGAACTCGCTTTCCGCCAGGACCACACCGGCGATAAAAGTACCCAGGGCCGGGGACAGTTCCAGCCAGGACATGATCGCGGCGGCGCTCAGTACGATCAGCAGGGAGCAGGCGGTAAACAGTTCCCGGGTGCGCGTGCCCACTACAATCCGCAGCAGTGGTGTCAGCAGGTAGCGCCCCGCCAGAATCAGCGCGGCGACTGCCGCCAGTACCGCCAGCGCGTAGGCCCAGCCCTGCAGGTCGTCGGGATCGGCGGCCACTTCCACCGTCGCCAATAGCGGCAACAGCGCGAGAATGGGGATGACCGCGATGTCCTGAAACAACAACACGCTGAAAGCGTTGCGGCCGCCCTCGGTTTTGAGCAGGTTCTTTTCCGACAGTGACTGCAGCACGATGGCGGTGGAAGACAGCGCCAGGATCAGGCCCACGGCGGTGGCACTGCGCCAGTCGAAACCGAACAGGGCCATGCCCAGGCCACACACCGCGGCCGCGGTCAGGATGACCTGGGCACCACCGGTGCCAAAGATAGAACCGCGCAGCGCCCAGAGTTTTTTCGGCTGCAGTTCCAGCCCGATCAGAAACAGCATCAATGCCACGCCGAACTCGGCAAAGTGCAGTTCTTCACTGGTGTCGCCGACCAGGCCAAAGGCGTGGGGGCCAATCAGTACCCCGGCCACCAGATAGCCGAGCACCGAGCCGAATCCCAGGCGTTTGGCCAGCGGTACGGATACCACGGCGGCGGCGAGAAAGATGACGGTCTGGAGCAGAAAATTGTCGTGCGGCATGGCCTGGCTTATTGATTGTCGTGAATAAATGATCGCAGGGCCGCGGCGGAGCGGAATCAGTCCGGTTGTGGTGTGCCGGGATCACCCTCGGGGAAACTGGCTTCGCGGCTGCGATGAATCAGTGGCGCAATGGTGGAGCCCTGCACCACGATGGAGAAGAGTACCACGCCGTAGGTCATCACCACCCACAGGTGGCGCAGATCGTGGTTGCTGCCGTCCTGGCTGTTGCCGATGACATAGCCGGCGGGAATCGACATCGCCAGCGCCAGCGCCAGGCCGCCGCGCAGTCCGCCCCAGATCAGGATGCGCTCGGTGTAGGGGTGGTATTTGCGGTGCCGCTTGAGGAACAGGAAGGGTACCCCCACCGCCAGGATGCGTCCCAGCAGCACGATGACAATGGCCGCGGCAATCAGCACATAGTCGATAGGCTGGAAGTCGATGGTGATCATGAACAGGCCCACCAGCAGGAACAGGATACCGTTGAGGAACTCCTCGGTGATAGTCCAGAAATTGTCTAGTTCGTGCTGGCTCACCCGGGAGAAGCCCTTCTCGCGGGTAAAGTTGCCGATGATGATACCGGCCACCACCATCGCCAGCGCTCCGGATACGCCGAGCATATTGGCGGTAGCAAAACCGGCGGTAGGAACGACCAGGGTCAGCAGCAATTCCAGGCTGTGGTCGTTGGTGGAACAGATCAACCAGTGGAACAGACCGCCAATGGCGAGACCCAGGCCGATGCCGCCGAGGGCCTCCACCATAAACAGATGGCTGATGGCGGGCAGTGTGGGCTCGGTACCTTCAAACGCCAGCGCATAAATCACCGCGAACACCACCATGCCGAAACCGTCGTTGAACAGCGACTCCCCTTCCACCTGAATCGAGACCTGCTCCGGTGCCTTCAGGCTCTTGATAATGGCGAGTACTGCGATGGGGTCGGTGGGGGAAATCAGCGCACCAAACAGCAGGCAGTACACCAGGTCCACCGGCATGCCGATCCAGCCGAAGAAATAGAACAGCATGTAACCCACCGCGAAGGTGGAGATCAGGGTGCCGAAAATCGCCAGCAGGGTGATTTCCACCTTCTGATTGCGCAGCATCAGCAGGTCAATGTGCAGACTGCCGGCAAACAGCAGGAAGCCGAGCATGCCCTTCAGCAGTAGGTCTTCCAGGTTCAGCAGTGGCAGCAGCTGCCCCGCCCAGTCCCGCAGCTCGACAATTTCCAGCTTGCCGAGGCCGATCACCAGCAGCGACAGCGCCAGTGAACCGGCAGTGATGGCGATGGTGGCCTGGGTGCGCAGCACATACTGATTGAGAAACCCGAGAAACACGGACACGGCGGCGAGAAAACAGAAGGTGTAATAGACGTCCATGCCCTGGGGATACCTCGGGGGAAAATGCGGCGGTGCTCGGTACAAACGGAGAGCGCGCCGCGCATTGGCTGCGGCGCGCGCCGGATCAATCCGTCAGCGTGCCGTTATTGTAGTCGCGCAGTGTCTGCTCGATCTGCTCGCGGGTATTCATCACGAAAGGCCCGTAGTGCACCACCGGTTCGTTGAGCGGCCGGCCGTGCAATACCAGCAGCCCTGAGCCAGATAACGACCCTGAATCTGCTTGCGAATCAGCGCCCTCTTGTGGTGCCCCGGCGGGCGCGCGCAATTGTAACGACTCGCCAGCACCATACAACACCAGATTGCCGCGGGTAACGGTGCCGCGCGCAGTTTCCAGGGCACCGCGGTAGATATACACCAGCGCCGAGTGTTCGGCGGGTATCCCGAGGCTGACTTCTGCGCCCGGCGCGATACGCAGGTCGGCGACCGCCGCCTCCGCCGCGGCATCCAGCAGAGGGCCACACTGGGGTTCGCCCTGCAGCTGCCACTCGCCGGCGATCAGGCGCGCCAGTGATCCATTGTCATCCAGCGGAACTTCGCGTACTTCGCCCGGCTGAATATCCCGCCAGTCGGGTTTGCTCATCTTGTCCTTGGCCGCCATGTTGATCCACAGCTGGAAGCCGTGCATACCGCCTTCGCTTCCGTCTTTGGGCTGGGATGGCATTTCCGAATGGATGATGCCGCGCCCGGCGCGCATCCACTGGGCGCCGCCCTGGGCAATGGCGCCCCGATTGCCCAGGTGATCCTGGTGCTCGAATTCCCCGCTCAACATATAAGTGAGAGTTTCGATACCGCGGTGGGGGTGCGGGGGGAAGCCGGCAATATAGTCGTCCGGATCTTCCGAGCGGATTTCGTCGATCATCAGAAACGGGCTGAACTCCCGGGACTGGAAGCCCGCCACGCGGTGGATTTTCACCCCGGCGCCGTCGGCGGATGGATGCCCCGCCACTACCCGCGCCGCGGGGCGGATGCTGGCGTTGTTCGCGTTTTCTGATGTGGCTTTGTCTGTGAAGTTAGGCATGGTTCTGCTCCTCCATTTCCGGCAGTATAGGCCGATAAAATCGCCAGAAAATGGCAAATAATCGCAGCTAATATTCGACAAGCTCGACAGATCAAACCGATAACCGTTTTACGATTCGACGCAGATATCGAAAACAGACAAAGGACAGTCTATGGCCAAGGTAACGCTGGAACAGTGGCGCATGTTTCAGGCGGTGGTGGAACACGGTGGCTTTTCCCAGGCGGCAGAGGCCGTCCATAAAAGCCAGTCGTCGATCAATCACGCGGTACACAAACTCCAGGAAAGCCTGGGCGTGGCGCTGCTGGAAGTGCGCGGGCGCAAGGCGGAGCTGACCGATGCCGGCCGCGTATTGCTGAACCGCGCCGGCGGCCTGTTGGAAGAGGCGGAGGCACTGGAGTCGGTGGCCGAAAGCCTGGCTGCGGGCACCGAAGCGCAGTTGCGCCTGGCGGTGGATGTGCTGTTTGACTACGAGGCACTGTTAAACGCGGTGGAGCGCTTTGCCGCCGAGTATCCCCACACCCGCCTGGAGCTGCGCGAAACCGTACTGTCCGGCGGCGAGGAATTGCTGCTGCAGCAGGAGGTGGACTTTATTCTCACCGCGCGGGTACCCCAGGGGTTCGTGGGTGAGCCGGTGTCGCGGGTCAAGTTTGTACCCGTCGCCCACCCCGATCACCCGCTGCACCAGCTGGGGCGGCCGGTGAACCGCGAAGACCTGAAAGCGAGCCGCCAGATAGTCATGCGCGACTCCGCCCTTAAGAATCGCCAGGATGCCGGCTGGCTGGGTTCCGACCAGCGCATCACCGTCAGCAATGTACACACCTCCATCGAACTGATCGAGCGCGGGCTGGGGTTTGCCTGGCTGCCGCAGACCCGGATTCGCGACTCTCTGTCGGCGGACCGGCTGTTGCCGCTGCGAACCGAAGAGCCCTGGGAGCGGGATGTCACCGTCTACCTGGTCTACGCGGACCGGGACCGCGCCGGCCCCGCGGCCTGCCTGCTGCTGCGGGCGCTACGCGAAGGCTTGCCACCCATAGAGTGAGCCCGGTAGGCGACCTTCTTGGGCTTTACCAAAAAATTTACGACAGGATGGGCGGAATGAAACGAGACGGCGACAACATCAACTGGGGCATCATCGGCTGCGGCAATGTCACCGAATTAAAAAGTGGTCCGGCGTTCAACAAGGTTCCCGGCTCCTCGCTGCTGGCGGTGATGCGCCGGGACCGGGAAAAACTGCTCGATTACGCCCAGCGTCACCGGGTCCCCAAAACCTATGTCAGCGCCGACGAGTTGATTGGCGACCCGGAGATTGATGCCATCTACGTGGCCACGCCACCGGGCAGCCACCGGGAGTACGCCCTCAAGATAGCGAGTGCCAACAAACACTGCTGTCTGGAAAAGCCCATGGCGCTCAATTTTGCCGAGTGTGAGGAAATTGCCGCGGCCTTCGCCGGCAAGGACGCACAGCTGTTTGTCGCCTATTACCGTCGTTCCCTGCCCCGTTTCAACCAGGTAAAGGCGTGGATCGACGGTGGCAAAATCGGTGATATTCGCCACATTAACTGGAGTTATGCCCGCGCCCCTTCCGCGGCCGACCTGTCGCCGGAGTACGACTGGCGCACCGATCCCGCGGTGTCCGGCGGTGGCCACTTCGTGGATTTGGCCTGTCATGGCCTGGACCTGTTTATGCATCTGGCCGGTGATATCCGCGAGGCCAAGGGCATCGCGGTCAATCAACAGAATTTGTACGACGCCGAGGATGCGGTTTCCGCCTGCTGGGTGTTTGACAGTGGCGCTACCGGTGCGGGTTTCTGGAACTTCGGTGCCAGCGAATACCGCGATGAGGTGATGATTTACGGCAGCCGGGGGACCATCCGCTTTTCCGTATTTGCTGACGAGCCACTGCTGCTCGACGCCGGCGATGCAACCGAAACGGTGGAGATTGCCCACCCGGAAAACATCCAGTACTTCCATATTGAAAATATGGTCGAGCACCTGCGAGGTAATAGCCGCCACCCGGTTGCCGGTGCCGAGGGTGCCAAGGCGTCCCGGGTGATGGATCAGATACTGGCGGGCTTGCAATAAGCCCCGCCGCACGCGATTAGCCGGTACAATTCGCCGGCACTGCTACCCGTTACAAATTTCTAAAAAACCGATCTTTTCCGCCGAAAATATGCGGTTTTCGTTTCCAATAATCGAACTACACTGAACAGCGTTGTCACTTCATACACTTCCCTGCTGGAAGTAAATCATTGAGGACCTCGCTATGAACAACAGCGTACTGTGCGATTTCACCAAGGTTGTCGGGCGCATTCTGATCTCGGTCATCTTCATCATCGCTGGCTACGGCAAGATCGCAGGTTACGCCGGTACCCAGGAATATATGGCGGCGGCCGGTGTGCCCGGGTTTCTGTTGCCACTGGTGATCCTGCTGGAGCTGGGTGGTGGCCTGGCGATTCTGTTTGGCTTTTTCACCCGTTGGGTGGCGCTGGCGTTTGCCGCTTTCTGTGTGATCAGTGCCTGGATGTTCCACAACGTGCCCGGTGATCAGATGCAGCAGATCCTGTTTATGAAGAACCTGGCGATTGCCGGTGGTTTTCTGTTCCTCGCCTGCACCGGTGCCGGCAAGTTCAGCTTTGACCACGCCATGGCGAAAGTGAAAGAAAAGTAAGGGGACCGACCAATGGGATTGCTTGTCAAAGGCACATGGAAAGACCAGTGGTACGACACCGATAAAAGCGGCGGTGAATTTGAACGCGAGGCGGCGCAACTGCGCAACTGGGTCACCGCCGATGGCAGTGCCGGGCCCAGCGGCGAGGGTGGTTTTACCGCGGAGAAAGACCGCTATCACCTGTATGTCTCCCTCGCCTGCCCCTGGGCCCACCGCACCCTGATTTTCCGCAAGCTCAAGGGGCTGGAGGATTACATCGATGTATCGGTGGTCAGCCCCTACATGCTGGAGAACGGCTGGACCTTCAATAAAGAGGAAGGGAGTAGCGGCGACCGCCTGTTTGGCAGTGAATACTTACACCAGGTCTATACCCGCAACCGCGCGGATTACAGCGGCCGTGTGACGGTGCCGATACTGTGGGACAAGGAGCGCGAGTGCATCGTCAGCAATGAGTCGGCGGAAATCATCCGCATGTTCAACACGGCGTTTGATGAACTCACCGGCGATACCCAGGATTTCTACCCCGAGGATCTGCGCGGCGATATCGATGCCACCAATGATCTGGTTTACCAGAACGTCAATAACGGGGTTTATCGCGCGGGCTTTGCTACCAGTAAGGAGGCTTATGAGGCGGCCTACCACCGGTTGTTCGAGGTGCTGGAAAAGCTGGAGCGGCGGTTGCAGGAAAACCGCTATCTGACCGGCCCGCGTATTACCGAAGCGGACTGGCGGTTGTTCACCACCCTCATCCGTTTCGATGCGGTGTACCACGGCCACTTCAAGTGCAACAAACAGCGCCTGGCGGACTACAAAAACCTGTGGGCCTATGTGCGCGAGATGTACCAGTGGCCCGGCATCGCGGAGACGGTGGATTTTTACCATATCAAAACCCACTACTACGCCAGCCACAAAAACATCAATCCCACCGGGATAGTGCCGGTAGGGCCGGAACTGGACTACGCCGCGCCCCACGGGCGCGGCTAGTAGTGCATCGAGGGAATGAGCTAGGCGGGTAACTCGGTGCTGTAACCGAAAGTGGTGAAATCCTGCCGGTAAATGTCCGCCACCAGCGCGACCAGGGAATCGTCGCTGTAATACTCACGCAACTTCTTCGATGCCCCGGTGGGCGGCGGCCCGGCGCTGGTGATTTCGTCCTGGATATCCGGGCGGATGCGCTGCTTGATCTCCGCCAGGTCGCGGTCCAGGGATTCCACCTTGCCGATAAAATCGAACTCTTCCGCGGGAATCAGCATCAGGTCCGCCTGGGGTACCCAGTGGGCGTTGCTGTAGAGAAAGTCCCGCTCTGTCGCCAGCCGCTGCAGAAACTGCGCAAAGCTGATGTCACCACAGCGCTCGGGGAAGCGCACCACCTTATTGAGATACGCCGATAGCACCCGGCTGTACGGGTTGCGCACCACGGTGAATTTGAAAAGTTTGTCGAACTGCGTCATTTCCGCGCGGCTCAGGTGGCCGGGGCGGGTAGAGATCTTCTTTGCCTGCTCAGATGGCAGGTCGCGGTTCAGCTTGAGCCGCGTGAGGTTGGTGACAATGGTGGAATTGGCGGCCTTGGGAACCCGGTTGCAGAAAAACCCGAGTTCCAGGTCTACCATGCCGCGGTCGTTGGCACTGCGCATGGAGGCCGGCGAGCGGAAGGGGTAGCGGCGGTAAAAGGGTCGCAGTGGCAGCGTGGCCCGGTTGAAGAACAGTTTGTCCAGGGCTGGGTGCATGATCTTTCAGGTTCCGGAAAGCGGGTTACTGGCAAGTCACCATGCTATCACAGCCTCGTTGGTGGATAACTGTGCCCCGGTCAGCGTATTATCTTGCCGCTTTTTTGTCCGGTTTCATGCTGGCGCATCGGGCCGGGGTATCCGGTGTGGGTTGCCTGGGAACTTCATTGCTGTAAGAGAAAGATATGCGGATTTTTGTATTAACAACCGGGCGTTCCGGGTCAACCACGTTCGAAGAAGCCTGCACCCACATCGACGGCATGACGTCGGGTCATGAAATCCACGCCGGCATGATCGAGGGGCGTTTGCAGTATCCGGACAATCACATCGAGTCGGATAACCGCCTGGTGTGGTTTCTCGGCACCCTGGATCGCATCTACGACGACAAAGATACCTTCTACGTGCACCTGACCCGCGATCACGACAAGATTGCACGCAGCTATCGTGACCGCTGGCAGGGCGCCATCTGTATCGCCAGGCACTTCTACCACGGCACCCTGATGTGCCGCCGCAAGCCGAATATGGCGCAGGCCCTGCAAGCCTGCCGGTTGATGGTGGATACCGTGGCCGACAATGTGACCTTCTTTTTGAGCCGCCGTCAGAACTGGGTGGAAGTGCGCATGGAGTATCTGGAAGAAGATTTCTTCAAGTTCATGGATGCCGCCGGCCTTAAGGGAGACAGGGAAAAAATCCTGGGGGCGCTGCGCACGGTAAAAAGCGGCAACAAGTACGCGCGCAAGAAAAAAAGCCTTCTGTACAAGTTCCGGTCGCTGTATTCCTCGCGCTTCCTGCGGTGATCCGGGTGCGGCGGCGTCCCGGCAGCTGACGGGCGCCTGGCCCCGGCTATACTCGAACCATCGTTTTAACGCCGGAAGACCCCATGAAACTTTTCTATGCCCCCGGAGCCTGCTCGCTGTCGCCGCATATCGTCGCCTGCGAGGCCGGGCTCAACCTCGAACTGTGCAAGGTTGATCTCAAAGCCAAAACAACCGAATCCGGTGGGGACTACACCCAGGTAAACCCCAAGGGCTATGTGCCGGCGCTGCAGCTGGAAGGTGGCGAGGTGTTGACCGAGGGGCCGGCCATTGTCCAGTTTCTTGCGGAACAGCGCCCGGATAAAAAGCTGGCTCCGGAGTACGGCACCCTGCCTCACTACCGGATGCTGGAGTGGCTGAACTACATCTCCACGGAAGTGCACAAATCCTTTGTACCCCTGTTCTGGAACGGCTCTGATGACGAGAAGGCCAAGGCCAGTGAGGCTGTCAGCAAGCGCTTTCAGTTTGTCGAAGACAGTCTCAGCGGTGACTACCTGCTGGGGGATGATTTCAGTGTGGCCGACGCATACCTGTTCACGGTGTACAGCTGGTGCGCCAAGGTCAATGTGGATACCAGTGGCTGGCCGAAACTTGCCGCCTTTGCCGAGCGCATGGCCCAGCGCCCAGGCGTTCAGAAGGCAATGCAGGCAGAGGGCCTGATCTAGCCCCGCCCAGCGCGCGGTTTAATCTCGATCGGTTGCCGCGCCCGCGCTACCAGCAGCACCAGGCCGAGCGCGGCGGCCGAGCAGCACAACATGCCCACCGCAATCGGCACCAGGGTGCCGGTATGCACCGCACTCACCGCCCCCCCGAGTACCCCGCCAAAGATGAACAGCGACGCCCCGTAGAGCGCGTTGGCGGTACCGCTGATGGTGGGGAAAAATTCCAGGTAACAGGCGGCGGAATTGGGGGTAATGATGCCGATGGCGCCCATGGCCATGACCAGTGGGATCATCCATCCGAGCAGGGGCTGCTCACTGCCGAAATAGACGGTGCTTGCCAGCAGCAGCGCGCAGGCAAACAGTTGCAGGCAGATGCCCACCACCAGAATCTGCCGAGGTTCAAACACCTTCAGCAGGCGGATGTTGAGCTGCACCATCAGGACCAGTCCCAGCACACAACTGCCAAACAGCATGGGGAATGTCTGCGCGCTGACACCGAAGTGCTCCATGAACACAAACGGGGCGGTGGTGATGTAGATAAACATACAGCCGCTGATCAGCGCCTGGGCAAACAGGAACCCGAGGGCGCGCCGGGTGCGGAAAATCTGTGCATAACCCTGGAGCATGCTGCGGCGGGGCTGACGCTGGCGGCGCGCGCGGCGGAAGCGGGACACCGTTTCCGGCAGAATGCCGCGCACCAGCAGCATCATCAGCAACCCGTACACCAGCAGAAAAATGAAAATCGCGTGCCAGTCGCCAAAGGTCAGCAGGGTGGACCCGATCACCGGCGCCACCATGGGCGCAATCAGCATCATGGTGGCGATCATCGACATGATGCGCGCCGCCTCGCGACCGTGGTAGAGGTCGCGCACTATGGCACCACAGATCACCGTGGCAAAACCACCGCCCACCGCCTGGCAGAAGCGCAGTGCCACCAGCAACTCGACATTATTGGTAAACAGAATCAGGCAGGTACTGACAATAAAAATACTGAGGCCGATGGTGCCCACCAGAATCCGGCCCCAGCGGTCCGACAGAGGCCCGCCAAACAGCTGCCCCACCGCAAACCCCAGCAGATAACTGGACACCGAGTGCTGCACCTGCGCCACCTCCACACCCAGGGCCGCGGCCATGGCTGGGATGGCCGGCAGATAGGTATCGATGGCAAAAGGCGTCAGCGCTACCAGTGCGGCGAGACAGGGAGCGAGCCAGCGCGGCGGTTGGCCTTCGGCATTGAAGAAATTTGGCGGCATATTGAATGGGTAAAATAAGGGCCTGGGTACAGCGTTGGATTGGTGCGGGAAAATCCCGGTGGCGCCAGCCAAAGGATAGCTGGCACCGGGTGCGCGCATGGTAGCCGGCACCGCCGGCGGTTTCCATGACAGTGGGGGAATTTGCGGTCGCCGGTCTACTGAGTAGCGTCGAACAGCAGTTCATCACCCAGATACAGTGCCGGCCATCTGGAAGCGCGGGTTACTGTCTGTCCGGACTGCAGCCGCTGTCGCAGGGCGTCGAACTCCTCTTCTGTAGTCCGGTTGTTGTGACCAATTTGCTGCCAGCTGGTATCCACCAGGGCGAAGGCGGACACGGTGAGGAAGTTTTCCTTGTTCTGCCGGGAGCGGAGGGAAAACAGCAGAAACTCGCTTTCGCCATCTCCGTTGAGATCCTTTTCCAGCCAGATGCAGTTTACCGCGGCCTGGTCACAGTCCATCAGGTAGCGGCGGCTTTCAAACGCCGCCGGCAAGCTGCTGCCGCCAGGGAGTACTTCTATTCCCCGGATTTTCTGGTTGGCCTGCCGCTGCGCGACCGGGTTCTGGCGGAGGCTCCAATCGGACGGCGCCGATTTTAACAGTTCCACCAGGTATGCCGCCATCTGAGGGTCCTGCTGGACGGCCGGAAGAGTGGCGATTTGCTGCAGCGCCTCCAGCCCCGGCCGCCCGAGTTTCTGCCGCAGAAAAAAGAAATCGAACTCCGCCAACTCCACTTGTTCTTGCTGCAGGCGCGCCATCTGGCTGGTGGCACTGATGCGCCAGAAGTTCGCCAGCGGCGACTGGGTAACCAGACATGCCGCCAGTACCCACAGTGCCAGTCCAGTATTGATCCGCCGCAGCCAGGCACCCCAGTGCTCACCGCGGCGCAGGATGGCCAGGCTGTAACTGGTGGCCAGCAACATCAGGGTGAAAGCCACCACAAAACCCCACAGCCGCTCGGGGGTCCAGCCGTACTGCTGCACACGCAGCATCAGCCCGTAGAGCGCAAAGGCGGTGTAAAAGGGAGCGACGACGAGTGCCAGCAACAATACCCGGTTGACCCACTTGGGGTAGCGGGAGAAAGGAAACTCGTCCTGAATCACGCCGTTGCTGAAAAACAGCAGCAGCGCCACCAGCCACAACAACAGTGCGCTGCCGTGCCCGGTATTCCAGATTGGCTGCAGCCCGGTAAACGGCAAGGTGGCAAGGAACACGATGGTCAACAGCGCCAGCAGGGGCAGCAACGCCACCAGCATGGTGCGCAGCAGGCGCTTGAGAGTCAGTACGAAGCTCTGCTGGGAGCGGAACAGAACGGCGCCGCAACCGACCACCAGCCCGGTCACCGGGAAAATAAACCACTCTTTCGAGAACAGCTCGCGGAACAGCGCCACGCCCACCAGACTGAACAGCGCCTGCCACAGGAACAGGATCAGCCAGAAGATGGCGGTGAACACCAGGGTCAGGCCGACGGTCAGTGCTATATCCCAGGAATAGTGGAAGAGCGCCGGATACTCGGGCCGCCTGAGTCGCTGTACGCCGGTGGCGCAGGCGCGCAGCAGAAAGGCGACCACAAAGGAGGCAATGGCGGTGGTGACGATAAAGGTATGTGGCCAGTTGCAATGCACCATATCCGTCGGGGTGCACTGATAGCCGCGGTAGCTGGCCACCAGCCCGAGAAGCAGGGCGTAACCGGCAATAACCCACCAGTAGCTGTGGGCCAGACGCGGTGCGGTGGTGACAATGACTAGCGGGGGGATGGCGATCGAGAGGGTGTAGCAAAGGTAGCGCCATACCGGCAGCCAGTCCTCACTGCCGGACCAGGACTTCAGCCAGTAGAGCACCAGTCCCTGTACCAGCGCGGCGATCAGGATCAGGCGCTTCTCGGCAACACTGAGCGAATGCGCGTCTTCCGGGGCCTGGTTTTCCGTCTGGGTATTCGGGGTTTCGCCACTGCTTCCGTGCATATCGCGTCCTGTTCCGGGCTTTTCGCGGTGCGTTTAGTGTTTTTCTTCCCGCAGGTTGTATAGGCCCTTCTTCAGCTTCAACAGGTGCTCCTGCAACTGCGGCCCCTTGCGCTGGGCCACGCCGATGGCGAGTACGTCGATCACCACCAGGTGCGCGATACGGGACGACAGCGGCGTGTAGAGCTCGATGTCTTCCTCCACATCCACTTCCAGCGGGATACTGGATTGGCGGGTCATGGGGGAGCCGCTGGGGCCGAGGCCGATGACGGTCGCGCCCTGGGCTTTGGCCATTTCCATGGAGCGCAGCAGCGAGGAGGTACGACCGCTCTGGGAGATGGCGACCACCACATCGCCGGGGGCCATACTCATGGCGGACATGCTCTGCATATGGTGGTCTGAGTGAGCGGCGGTGGCCATCTGCAAGCGGAAGAACTTGTGCTGGGCGTCGGCGGCTACGGCACCGGAGGCGCCAAAACCGAAGAATTCCACCCGCTTGGCGGCGGCAATGGCGGTAACGGCGGCTTCCAGGGCGCGGGAGTCGATTTTGTCGCGCACATTCAGCAGGGTGTCGACGGTGGAGTCGAACACCTTGCGTTTGTATTCGGCGATGGAGTCGGTTTCGGTAACGGCGATCTGCCCGAAACTGGGGCTGGAGGCCAGCTGTTGCGCCAGGTTGAGCTTGAACTCCTGGAACCCGGAGCAACCCACTGCACGGCAGAAACGCACCACGGTCGGTTCACTCACCTGCGCCTCGGTGGCCAGATCCACTATCCGCATATGAATGATTTCGCCGGGGTTGGCGAGGATATATTCAGCGACCTTGCGCTCAGATTTACGCATGGCACTCAGCTGCTCGCTGATCCTTTGCGTGACTTCCGCTGGCTTCACGACACTACCTTAACTCTGGTTCAGGCTGTGCAGTTTAGCGGCATGGCGGGGTGCTGGCGAGCTTTGGCTCAGCTCGATTCTGGCATTGTGGCGGCCCTGCTGCCGGGTAGGCCTTTGTGAGACACGCCGTGAACCCATCCATGGGGGCTCGGCTGCGGCCGTCCTGGCCGCAGACGGTCTCACAAAGGCCTACCCGGCATCAGCGCCTTCGCATTGAATTTCAGTGGGTCAAAACCCTGTTTATATACCCAGTTACTCCAAAACCCCTGATACAATCCGCCCCATGGACGTATCTGAACTTTTAGACCCTCTCAACGATCCCCAGCGCGAGGCAGTAGCCGCGCCCCCGGGCAATCAATTGGTCCTCGCCGGTGCCGGCTCGGGCAAAACCCGAGTGCTGGTGCACCGTATCGCCTGGCTGATGCAGGTGGAGGGGGCATCGCCCTACTCCATCATGGCGGTGACCTTCACCAACAAAGCGGCGCGGGAGATGCGCGGGCGCATCGAGGAGCTGCTGGGGGTGAATACCTTCGGCATGTGGGTGGGCACCTTCCACGGCCTTGCCCACCGCCTGCTGCGTGCTCACTGGCAGGAGGCGAAGCTGCCGCAGAATTTCCAGATTCTCGACAGTGACGACCAGCTGCGCCTGATCAAGCGGGTGCAGAACGAGTTGGGGCTGGACGAGAAAAGCTGGTCGCCGCGGGAGTCCCAATGGTGGATCGGCGGCCAGAAAGACGAGGGCATTCGCCCGCAATACATCCAGCTCACCGGCGACCCCTGGCTGCAGACCATGGTGCGGATTTACAGCGCCTATGAAGAGGCCTGCCAGCGCGCGGGTGTGGTGGACTTCGGCGAACTGCTGCTGCGCGCCCACGAACTGCTGCGGGATAACGACAATATCCTCGCCCATTACCGCCGCCGCTTCCCGTTCATTCTGGTGGACGAGTTCCAGGATACCAACACGATTCAGTACGCCTGGCTGCGCCTGCTGGCTGGCGACCAGTGTGCCATCACGGCGGTGGGTGACGACGACCAGTCCATCTACGGCTGGCGCGGTGCCAAAATCGAGAATATCCAGCACTTCGAAGCGGATCTGAGGGACGTACAGACGGTGCGCCTGGAGCAGAACTACCGCTCCACCAGCACCATCCTGAATGCCGCCAACGCGGTGATCGCGCAGAACGCCGGTCGCCTGGGCAAGGAACTGTGGACCGAAGGGGAAAAAGGCGAGCCTATTTCCCTCTACTCCGCCTACAACGAGCAGGATGAAGCGCGGTTTATTGTCGAACGTATCCGCGACTGGGTGCGCGATGGCAATCGCCGCGACAGCGTGGCCATCCTGTACCGCTCCAACGCCCAGTCGCGGGTGCTGGAAGAAGGATTGCTGCGGGAACAGATTCCCTACCGTATTTACGGCGGCCAGCGCTTCTACGAGCGGCTGGAGATCAAGAACGCGCTGTCATATATGCGCCTGATCACCAACCGCCACGATGACACCTCCTTCGAGCGGGTGGTGAATACCCCCACCCGCGGCATCGGCGCGCGCACCGTGGAGCTGGTGCGGGAATTTGCCCGCGAGCACGGCAGTTCCATGTGGGATGCGGCGGCCAAGATGCTGCAGCAGAAAGTCCTCGCCGCGCGCGCCGGCAATGCGCTGGCGAACTTCCTCAGCCTGATCGACGCGCTGGACGAAGAGAGCACCGACAAAACCCTCGATCACATTGCCGAGCTGGGCATCGAGCAGACCGGCCTGATCGATTTCCACAGCAAGGAAAAAGGCGAGAAGGGCCAGACCCGGGTAGAAAACCTCAAGGAACTGGTCAGCGCCTGTCGCGCGTTTGACGGCGTGCCCACGGCGGACGCCGATGGCGAAGCGGTGGACGAGGAAGAGATTCCGTTACTGAACCAGTTCCTCGACAGCGCCGCGCTGGATGCCGGCGAGGGCCAGGCGGACGAGTTTGAAGACGCGGTACAGCTGATGACCCTCCATTCGGCCAAAGGTTTAGAGTTCCCGCTGGTGTTTATGGCCGGGGTGGAGGAAAACCTCTTCCCGCACAAAATGTCGGCCCAGGAACCCGGGCGCATGGAGGAAGAGCGCCGCCTCTGCTACGTGGGTATCACCCGCGCGATGCAGAAGTTGTACATGACCTACGCCGAGTGCCGGCGTCTGTTCGGCAGCGAAACCTATAACAAGCCATCGCGGTTTGTGAGTGAAATTCCGGTGGAGTATATCCACGAGGTGCGACTCAAAACGGAAATTTCCAAGCCGCTGTTCCAGCCCAAGTCATTCGGCAACTATGGCGGCGGCATCAACCCATACTCCGATGCGGCGCCGGAGTTCGACGACGACCTGCCACCCCTGGCGCTTGGTGGGCGTGTCGACCATGCCAAATTCGGTGAGGGCACGGTGGTGCAGTTTGAAGGCAGTGGCCCGCGCGCGCGGGTGCAGGTCAACTTCGACGACGCCGGCAGCAAATGGCTGGTAGTATCCATGGCCAAATTACAGCCTCTCTGATTTGTGTGCCCTCCCGGTAGCTATTTAATGGCTCCCTGGAGGGCGCAGCCCAGACAAAACCAACAATAAAAATTCAAACGGACATGAAAAAAATAAACTGGTATCCCCCCGTTATCCTCGGACTGCTCTCCCTGCTGGTACTCACCTTCGGCTCGCTGGTGATCTCCCGTTCCGACCAGGAACAGAAAATCACCACTCTCGAAAACACCGGCCAACAAACTTTCGAATGGAAGCTGGTCACTACCTGGCCGAAAAATTTCCCCGGCCTCGGCAGTGCCCCGGAGCGCTTCGCGAAAAAAATCAACGAAATGTCCAACGGCCGCCTGAAGATCAAGGTCTACGGTGCCGGTGAACTGGTGCCCGCCATGGGTGTATTTGGCGCGGTGTCCGATGGCGCGGCCCAGGTTGGCCACGGCGCCGCCTATTACTGGAAAGGCAAGATACCCGCGGCCCAGTTTTTTACCGCGGTGCCTTTCGGGCTGAATGCCCAGGAAATGAATGGCTGGCTGCACTACGGTGGTGGCCTGGAACTCTGGGAAGAGCTTTACGCACCCTTTGATCTGATCCCCATGGCCGGCGGTTCCACCGGTGTGCAGATGGCGGGCTGGTTCAATAAGGAAATCAATTCCGTCGAAGACCTGAAAGGCCTGAAGATGCGTATCCCCGGTCTCGGTGGTGAAGTACTGAACCGCGCCGGCGGCACCGCGGTCACAATCCCCGGTGGTGAGCTTTACACCGCGCTGCAGACCGGCGTGATCGATGCCACCGAATGGGTCGGCCCCTACAATGACCTCGCCTTCGGTTTTCACCAGATCGCCAGGTATTACTACTATCCCGGCTGGCACGAACCGGGTTCCATCCTCGAAATCATCGTCAACAAAACCGCGTTCGAGAAACTGCCGAAGGACCTGCAGGCCATAGTCCGCACCGCCGCCCGCGACGCCAACCAGGACATGCTCGACGAATACACCGCGCGCAACAATCGCGCGCTGAAAGAGCTTTTGGAAGAGCACGGCATAGAGCTGCGCAAGCTACCGGACGATGTAATTGCCCACCTGAAACAGATCAACCAGGGCATCATGGAAGAAACGGCGGCAAAAGATCCACAATTTGCTAGGGTCTATAAAGCGTTTCAGGAATTCGAATCCCAGGTGATTCCCTACCATCGCATCAGCGAAGAAGCCTATTACCGAACGCGAGAAATTGACGCGCAATAAAAAACGGGGCCTATTGGCCCCGTTTCTATTTTTATCCACAGCTTCGAAGGTTTTCACCGCGTTGGGATTTTAACGTTCGGTCTGTTCTTGCTCGACAGGCAGCGGAATAAATTTAACCAGCCAAAGCTTGTAAACCAGTGCCCCACCGATCAATAGAAAGAAAAAATAACGCCCGGCCAGCTCGGTGGTTACCAGGCTTGCCTCCAACATCGCCGGCACCACGCCAAACAGAGCTATGGTGACCAGTACCGTGCCCATGCGGATGGCTACCTTGGCCCACGTTTTTCTCGCTCTGCGGGCAATCGCCAGGCCAGCGAAAAAAACAATAGTGAAGATCAATGCAATGGTTAGTGCGGGTACCATCATTCGGGAAATCCTTATCCGGTTTTATAGGTAAGGTCGGATATTATCCCAGGGGTGCAACTCGAAAAAATAAACAGATCGAGTTTTTTAAAAAGTAGGTATCTGGATGGAACGGACGTTTCAGCGGCTGCACCGGAAGAAATGGAGTGGTGCCGGTACCGGAATCTTTCCCAGTCTGACTTGTGGGGAGCGTTGTTGCGGAGATGGTTTTGTCGGTGTGATGTCGGTGGACCCGGGGGCCCAGGATAAATCCCGGGCCGCTGGTGATATCAGGGCAGCGGGCGGGTGCGGCCGCGATCGTCGATGGCCACGAAGACGAATTCGCCTTCGGTCACCTTGACCTGTTCACCGGTATCGACGCGGGTCAGCCACACTTCCACCATGGTCTGAATGGATGAGCGACCGACTTCCACCGCTTCGGCGTAGCAGCTGACGGTGGAGCCGACAGGCACCGGGCGCAGGAATACCATGCTGCCAACGGCAACAGTGGTAACGCGGCCGCGGGCGATGCTCTGGGCAAGAATGGCACCGGCCAGGTCCATCTGCGACATCAGCCAACCGGCAAAAACGTCACCCTGGGGATTGGTGTCCCGTGGCATGGACTGGGTCTGCAGGGTCAGGGTACCCGTGGGTTGCGGTTCTTCATCAATGGCGGACATCGCAAATGCTCACAATTCTTAGATTTATTGATCCGGGGTGGCGTATTGGGTCGCCGTTACCGGGTGGCGCATTCTAACACAAACTGGGTACTAATTAGCCAGAGCCCACTAACTGAAATTTTGCGCTGAACAGAATAATCGGTTGATTTATCAACCTTGCCGCGGGGCATGGGCTTGCCGCTCTGCACTGTGGCACCTAGAATTCCGCCCATGCGTGGAATTGTCCTGACTTTGATCCTGTGGTGTTTCGCTGCCCAGAGCCTGGCTCTGGCGATTGCGCCTGCCTGCGATCCGGGGGCTGATTCCCATGCCGATCACGCCATGATGATGGCGGATACCGCTGTACATGCCGCGAGTGACATGTCCGCCTCTGATCACCACAGCATGCCCTGCTGTGACGAGGCCGGCGACAAATCGGCGGCAGAACTCTGCCAGCTGACCTGTGCCGTTGGCGGTTGTGGTGCGGCCGTTCCCCCGGCACAGGACTGGCAGGCCGCGACATTGTCTGCCTCCGCCCTGCTTCAGTCGATTACCCCCTCCCCACTCGCTGCTTCGCAGCGCAACCTGTTGCGCCCCCCAATAAGCGCCTGATGCCTCCCCTTCAGCGTCTCATTTGGCGCTGAAGTCTACGGTCGAGCCGTCGACCAGGTATCAGATACACAGGATTACTCCATGGGATATGTATTGCGCGCCCTGGGCCCTCTGGTCCCGGTGCTGCTGATTTGTGCGGTTGCCCTGCCCGCGCGGGCACAGCTGAATCTGGAGGGCGCCATCCAGCTGGCGCAGGAACAGGATCCGCAAACCGCGGCGGCGATTGCCGCCGCCGACGCTGCGGCGGAAACCGCAGTGGCGGACGCCCAGTGGGCGGACCCAATGCTCAAGCTGGGTATCGCCAACCTGCCCACCGACACCTTCGCTTTTGACGACCAGCCGATGACCCAGAAAGTCATCGGCATCAGCCAGAAACTGCCGCGCGGGGATTCCGCGACACTCGCCGGCGAGCGCGGTGCCCACACTGCGGAGGCGGGCTATGCCGGTGCTGCGGATATGGAACTGGCACTGGCGCGGGATGTGGCGCAGGCCTACCTCAGCGTGGCCGAGCAGCTGCGGGTGCGTGAACTGCTGGCGGAGAACCGTCGCTGGATGCAGGAGCTGGTGGGCTACAACCGCGCGCGCCTCGCCAGTGCGCAGATCCAGTCCCAGCAGCTGCTGCAGTCGCAGCTGGCGCTGGCACGACTGGACGATCGTATTGCCGCGGTGGATGGCGAGATCAATCGCGCCCGCGGCACCCTCAGCCGCTGGATCGGCGGTGCCGCCTGGGGCGCGCTGGATGTAACCCCGCCGGCCTGGCGGGATACCCGCGATTGGCTGGCGGGGCAGTCCCTGCCGGTCCCGATGGCGCTGGTGGAGCAGCATCCCGCCGTGGCTGCCAGCAATGCCCGCGTGGCTGCAGAGCGGGCCAATGTGGCGCTGGCCCAGGAGGCGTATACGCCGCAGTTCGGTGTCGATTTCAGCTACGGCCAGCGCGACCGGACGCCCATGAGTGATGGCTCGGACTTTGCCAGCGTGATGGTGTCGTTCGACCTGCCCCTGTTCCGCCAGGATCGCCAGGATCGCCGCCTTGCCGCCAGCCGTGCGCGTGAAAGCGCCGGCATCCTGCAGCGCCAGAACCTACTGCAGCAGCTGCACGCCGAGCTGAACGGCGCCGTGGCCATGGCCCAGACCCTCGACCGCCGCCGCGCGGAGTACCGCGACTACCTGTTGCCCCAAGCGGACGCCACCGCCGATGCGGTACTGCGGGGCTACGCCAGCAATACCGCGGATCTGGAAGCGGCCATTGCCGCGCGCATGGACGACATCGAGACCCAGATCAGCGCCGCGCGCCTCACTTATGGCTACTTCCGCGCCGTGGCGCGTATCCGTTATTTCCGCGCCGTCGAGCTCGACGCCAACTCCAAATAATCAGCGATCTGCAACGTTATGAACAAAATATTGATAGTCGTGCTCGCCATCATCGCCCTGGTGGTGGGCATTCTTGTGGGGCGCGGCCTGTCCGGCGGTGACGACACCGCGCAGGGCGCCAGCGGCGAAAAGAAAATCCTCTACTGGGTCGCGCCCATGGACCCCAACTACCGTCGCGACGGCCCCGGCAAATCGCCCATGGGCATGGACCTGGTGCCCGTCTACGAGGGCGAGGAAGGTGAGGCCAAGCCGGGCACCGTATCCATCTCCTCCCAGGTGGAAAACAACCTGGGTGTGCGCACCGCGGTAGCGGAGAAAGGCCCGGTGACCATCGAGGTCGACACCGTGGGCCTGGTGCAGCTGGATGAAGACAAGCTGCACCACGTGCACACCCGCCTGAGCGGTTGGGTGCACAAGAGCTGGGTCAAGGCCGTGGGGGATCGTGTGCGCAAGGGGCTGCCGCTGGTGGCGATCTACTCGCCAGAGCTGGTCAAGGCACAGAGTGAACTGGTGGCGGCCCTGCAAAGCGGCAACCGCACCCTGATCGAGGCCACCCGCGAGCGTCTGGAAAGCCTCGGGGTGCCCGCGGAGCAGCTGCGTGCGCTGGATAAATCCCGGCAGGTGAGCCAGACCATCACTCTCTACTCGCCCACCGATGGCTATGTGAATGAATTCGCCGCCCGCGACGGCATGTATATCACCCCCGCCACCACCCTGATGAGCATCGGCCCACTGGAAACCGTGTGGGTGGAAGGCGAGCTGTTCCCGAAACAGGGCGCCCAGGTACAGGTGGGGGATACCGCCACCCTGCAGGGAGAGTTCGCTCCGGGCCGCAGCTGGACCGGCAAACTGGTGCACATACTCCCGGATCTCGACCCCAAGACCCGCACCCTGCGCGTGCGGGTGCTGGTGGACAACGCCGACAAAGCCTTGCGTCCGGGCATGTTTGTGCGCCTGCAGCTGGGTGGCCAGAAGGTGGACACCTTGACCGTGCCGCGCAGCGCCCTGATCCGCACCGGTGACATGGACCGGCTGGTGATCGCCGAGGGCGGCGGCCGTTATCGCTCGGTGCGCGTGCGGGTGGGCCGCGAACTGGGCAAGCGAGTGGAAATCCTCGCCGGACTCGAACCCGGTACCGAGGTCGTTACCTCGGCCCAGTTCCTGCTGGATTCCGAGTCCAGCATTAGCGCCGATCTGCAGCGCATCGAGGGCGAAGGTGACGCGAACAGCAGTAAAAAGTCAGCAAAAGCCGATACCGCCTGGGCCGAGGCCACGGTGCTCAGCATGCCCGACGACAACCACTACGCGCGCCTAGAGCACGGCCCGGTGCCGGAGTGGGACTGGCCCGGTATGGTGATGGGATTCCATGTGGCGGAAGCCGCGCAGCAGGCATTACGCGATGCGCTGGAAAGCGGCGCGCCGCTGCGGGTGCAGATGCGCCAGCGCGACGACGGTAAATACGAGGTGATCGCCGCTCGCGCCTTGGCCGATGATTCCCTGATGCCGGGGCACGAAGGTCACGAGCAAATGGATCACTCGCAGATGGATCACGGCGAGATGAACCACGGAGAAATGGACCACTCGCAGATGGAGCATGGCGAGATGAACCACGGTGACATGGATCACTCCGGACCGCAGGAGCCGCAGAAATGATCGCGCGTATCATTCAGTGGTCCCTGCACAACCGCGCCCTGGTACTGATCGGTGCGGTGGTGCTGACTCTTGCCGGTCTCTACAGCCTGCGCAACACGCCGGTGGACGCGCTGCCAGATCTCTCCGATGTGCAGGTGATCGTCAAAACCAGCTACCCCGGCCAGGCGCCGCAGGTGGTGGAAGACCAGGTCACCTACCCTCTCACCACCGCAATGCTGAGTGTGCCTGGGGCGCACACGGTGCGCGGCTATTCGTTTTTCGGTGACTCCTACGTTTACGTTATTTTCGACGACGATGTCGACCTCTACTGGGCAAGATCCCGCGTACTCGAGTACTTGAGCCAGGTGGCCCCGCGCCTGCCCGCAGCGGCGCGCTCGGAGCTGGGGCCGGACGCCACCGGCGTGGGCTGGATTTACAGCTACACCCTGGTGGATCGCAGCGGCCAGCACGACCTGGCGCAACTGCGCTCACTGCAGGACTGGTTCCTGAAATACGAGCTGCAGACCCTGCCCGGCGTATCCGAAGTGGCCACCGTGGGCGGCATGGTGCGGCAGTACCAGGTGCAGGTGGATCCCCTGCGCCTGCGCGCCTACGACCTCACCCTTGCCCAGGTGCAGGCGGCGATCGAGCGCGGCAATCGCGAGTCCGGGGCCTCGGTGGTGGAAATGGCGGAAGCCGAGTACATGGTGCGCGCCAGCGGCTATATCCAGAGCGTGGAAGACCTGCGCCAGCTGCCGCTTCTGGTGAACAAAAGTGGTACCCCGCTGCTGTTGCGGGATGTGGCGGATGTACACCTGGGCCCGCAGATGCGCCGTGGCCTGTCAGAGCTCGACGGCAAGGGCGAGGCCGTCGGCGGCGTGATCGTGATGCGCTTCGGCGAGAATGCGCGCGCCGTCATCGATGGCGTGCGCAACCGGCTGCAAGATTTGCAGCGCAGCCTGCCGGAGGGAGTGGAGATCGTCCCCACCTACGATCGCAGCGAGCTGATCGATAGCGCTGTGGAGAACCTGTGGCACAAGCTGCTGGAGGAATTCATCGTGGTGGCGCTGGTGTGTGCGCTGTTCCTGTTCCACCTGCGCTCGTCGCTGGTGATCGCGATCAGTCTGCCGCTGGGCATTATCGGTGCCTTTATCGTGATGCACCTGCAGGGGATCAACGCCAACATCATGAGCCTCGGCGGTATTGCCATCGCCATCGGCGCCATGGTGGACGGCGCCATCGTGATGATCGAAAACCTGCACAAGCATATGGAGCGCACCCCGCTCAATGATGAGAACCGGTGGAAAGTCGTCGGTGAGGCCGCCAGCGAGGTGGGCCCGCCCCTGTTCTTCAGCCTGTTGATTATCACCCTCAGCTTCCTGCCGGTGTTTGCGCTGGAAGGCCAGGAGGGGCGGCTGTTCGCACCGCTCGCCTACACCAAGACCTACGCCATGGCCGTCGCCGCCGGCCTCGCCATTACCCTGGTGCCGGTGCTGATGGGTTACCTGGTGCGCGGCGAAGTGAAGCCGGAGCAGGCCAACCCCATCAACCGCGCGTTTACCGCTGCCTACCGCCCGGCCCTGGAACTGGCGATCCGCCATCCGCTGCTGGTGGTCATTACCGCACTGGTGTTGCTCGCCAGCGCCCTGTATCCCCTGTCGCGTACCGGCAGCGAGTTTATGCCACCGCTGGACGAGGGCGACCTGATGTATATGCCCAGCACTCATCCCGGCATCTCCATCGGCAAGGCCCGCGAACTGCTGCAGCAGACCGCCAAGATGATCATGCAGGTGCCGGAGGTTGCGCAGGTGTGGGGCAAGATGGGCCGCGCGGAAACCGCCACCGACCCGGCGCCGCTGACCATGGTGGAGACCATCATCCGCTTCAAGCCCCGCGACCAGTGGCGCGAGGGCATGACCCCGGAGAAGCTGCGCGCAGAACTGGACGCGGCGGTGCAGCTGCCCGGGGTCACCAACGCCTGGGTGATGCCGATCAAGACTCGCATCGACATGCTCGCCACCGGTATCAAGACCCCGGTGGGGATCAAGGTTGCCGGTGCCGACCTGCACCAGATCGAGCAGATCGGCACCCGGCTGGAATCCCTGCTGAAAGATGTGCCGGGCACCGCGTCGGTGTTCGCCGAGCGCGTGGAGGGCGGCCGCTATATCGATATCGATATCGACCGCAGCGCGGCGGCGCGCTACGGCCTGAATATTCAGGACGTGCAGACGGTGATCGACACCGCGGTGGGTGGCAAAAAGGTGGGCGAAACCACCGAGGGCCTGGAGCGCTACCCGATCAATGTGCGTTATCCACAGGCCTGGCGGGACTCCCCGGAAAGTCTGCGCGGCCTGCCGCTGGTGGCCCCCAATGGCACCCACCTGAGTCTGGGTGACGTGGCCACCATCGAAGTGCAGAGCGGCCCGCCGATGATCAAGACCGAGAATGCGCGCCCCAACGGCTGGATATACATCGATATCGCTGACCGCGACCTGGGTTCCTGGGTAGCGGAGGCACAGCAACTGGTTGCGGACCAACTGGAACTGCCGCCGGGCTATTCCCTGGCGTGGTCCGGGCAATACGAATACATGGAGCGCGCCCGCGAGCGCCTCGGCCTGCTGTTGCCGGTGACCCTCGGTATCATCGTGTTGTTGCTGTATTTCAGTTTCCGCCACTGGGGCGAGGTGCTGGTGATCATGGGCACCCTGCCGATGGCGTTGATTGGCGGCCTGTGGCTGCTGTACTGGCTCGACTTCAACCTGTCGGTGGCGGTGGGCGTTGGCTTTATCGCGTTGGCCGGGGTGGCGGTGGAAATCGGCGTGATCATGCTGGTGTATCTCAACCAGGCCTGGAAACAGACGCAGGCCGATTGTGAAGCTGCCGACCGCAAACCAACCCGGGACGACCTGCGCGATGCGATTCGCCGTGGTGCCGGTCAGCGCATGCGCCCGGTGTTGATGACTACCGCCACGGTGTTTATCGGCCTGGTGCCGGTGATGATTGGCTCGGGGGTTGGTTCCGAGGTGATGCAGCGCATTGCGGCACCGATGGTTGGGGGCATGGTCAGTGCCATGTTGTTGACTTTGATGGTGTTGCCAGCGGTGTACCGCTTGTGGAAGGGGCGAGGACTGCACTCCGACCCCGGGATTACTTCTTAAGCTGGTTTGGTGGCGGCCAAGCACCGGGGATTCGTTTTTGAAACCGGCATGAATACGTCCCTGTAGCCTGCGTCGGAAACATCCCTGTTTCCGACGCTTTCAAAAACGAATCCCCGGCACTTGGCCTTCGCACGTAATTACTGTACTTCGTAAGAAGTATCGAAAGCCGCTACGTAGTGGAATTGTTTGAGTTGAAGGTGGCGTGCCGGGTGCAGGTTTTCAGGAGCGTCGGCGACAGGGACGTCGCCGACGCAGCGTACAGGGATGTATTCACAGCGGTCCTGAAAACCTGCAGCCGGTGCGCCGCCGCCACCGGGCCAGCTTACAGGGCCAAAACCACTTAACCTGCAACGAAGCCCGGCAACCAGGTCGCCAGCGATGGCCACACTGCCAACAGACACATCATCAGCAACTGGATCGCAATAAACGGCACCACCCCCCGGTAAATGGCCCCGGTAGACACTTCCACCGGCGCCACACCGCGCAGGTAGAAGAGCGCAAAACCGAACGGCGGTGTAAGGAATGAAGTCTGCAGATTCAGCGCGATCATCACGCCCAGCCATATTGGGTCCAGCCCCATGGCCAGCAGCACAGGGCCGACGATGGGGACTACCACAAAGGTGATCTCGATAAAGTCGAGGATGAAACCCAGCAGGAAAATCACCAGCATCACCAACAGGGTTGCGCCGATCACCCCTCCCGGCAGGCTATTGAAAAAGTGAGTGACCACTTCCTCGCCGCCAAATCCGCGGAATACCAGAGAGAACAGCGAGGCGCCGATCAGGATCGCAAACACCATGGCGGTGACCTGCAGGGTGCTTTGCCCCACTTCGCTGGCACGCTGCCAGTTCAGGGCCCCGCGCCCCCAGGCCAGTATTCCCGCACCCAGGGCACCGACGGCCGCGGCTTCGGTGGGCGTGGCAGCACCGGTGATAATGGAGCCGAGTACCAGCAGCATCAGGGCGATGGGCGGGAACAGGCTTTTCAGGATCTGCAGTGTTTCGATGTCGTCATCAGGCCGCTGGGTTTGCGCCGGTTCGCGGCGGGCGATAAACAACAGATAGAGTATGTAGGCCGCGACCAGTAACAGCCCGGGAATGATCGCCCCCATAAACAGGTCGCCCACACTCACCGGCTTCGGGTTGAAGATGCCTTGGCTGAGCTGGGCCTGCTGGTAGGCGTTGGACAGGGTGTCTCCCAACAGTACCAGCGCGATGGACGGGGGAATGATCTGCCCCAGGGTGCCGGTGGCGCAGATGGTGCCGGTGGCGAGTTTGGGGGAGTAGCCGCGTTTCAGCATGGTGGGCAGGGACATCAGGCCCATGGTCACCACGGTAGCACCGACGATGCCGGTGCTGGCGGCGAGCAGCGCGCCCACCACCACCACCGAGACCGCCATGCCCGCGGGAATCCCCGAGAAGACCCGCGCCAGGTTCACCAGCAATTCTTCGGCAATCCGCGCACGCTCCAGCATCACACCCATCAGCACAAATAGCGGCACCGCCATCAGGGTGCCGTTTTGCATGATGCCGTAGAGGCGGTCGGGGAAGGCGCGCAGCAGTTCCGCATCGAATACACCGCCGACGATGCCGAGGCCGGCGGCCAGCAGCGCGGTACCGCCCAGGGTAAAGGCCACCGGGTAGCCGAGCATCAGCGCGCCGCATACGACCAGAAACATCAGCAGGGGGATCAGTTCCATCATGCGCTCACCTCCGCGCCCGGCGCCTGGCGCACCATGGGCTTATTGTGCGCGGCCTCTTCCACAGATTGTTCAGGGGTGCCGTTGACCGCCGCGGATTTTCGCAATTCTTCCCGGGTCACCAGCATCAGGGTGTTCAGGGCGCGGGCAAATTGCGCAATGCCCTGCAGTGCCAGGGTGATCGCCGCCAGGGGCATCAGGCTTTTCAGCAGGAAGACGCCGCCGAGGCCGTCGGCACTGGCGCTGGTTTCATGTACCGCCCAGCTGCTGGCGGCGAAGTGCCAGCTGCCCACGGCGATAAACGTACACAGGGGAAGCAGGAAGATCAGACAACCGACCGCATCTACCCAGGCTTTGCCGCGGACGGACATGGTGCGGTAAAACACATCTACCCGCACATGGGCACCGGTCTGCAGGGCATAGGCAAGTCCCAGCATAAAAGCGGCGCCGTGGAGATAGGTGACCGAGTCCTGTAGGGCGAGGGAGCCCCCATCAAAGCCGTAGCGCAGTATCACCACCAGGCTCTGTATCAGCACCATGGCGAGGGTAAACCAGCCCAGCAGGCGACCGCTGGCGCTGGCAAAGCGATCCAGTCCATTTGCGGTTGTTAGCAGAAACTTCATGGGAGTTCTCTCAAACCATCTTTATTCTTCTGTTATCAATGGGTGAGAGCCTACCTGTTGGTCAGAAATTGCGCCAGCACCGGTGGCTGGAGAGTCGATTAGCTGTGTGACCAACGCTAAATCGACGGTCAAAAATGCCCTGGGGCCTGTAATCTTTTTGTAACTTTTCATTCATAGAATCGTCACCAGTTCGACATAACATGCGCCGCGTGCAGAAACTTTGAACACCCTGGAGATATCCATGAACAAGCGTCTTGCGAGCAAAAAAGTCCTGGCTTCGGCCCTGGCCGCCCTGACCATCGCTGCCTCAAACGCCGCCCTAGCCGCGCGTGACCACATCAGCATTGTTGGTTCATCCACCGTATACCCTTTCACCACTGTGGTTGCCGAGCGCTTCAGTCGCGCTACCCAGTTCAAGACCCCGGTGGTTGAGTCCACCGGTACCGGCGGCGGCATGAAGCTGTTCTGCCAGGGCGTGGGTGAAAACACCGCCGATATCACCGGTGCTTCCCGCCGCATCAAGCAGTCCGAGCTGGACATGTGTAACGACAACGGTGTCGATGTGGTGGAAGTGCAGATCGGCTTCGACGGCATCGTTCTGGCCAACGCCAAAAGCGCTACCCCCTTCGAACTGTCACGCAAGGACATCTTCCTGGCGCTGGCCAAGGATGTGCCCAACCCGGACGGTTCCGAAACGCTGGTAGCCAACCCCTATAAAACCTGGAAAGACGTCAACCCGGCGCTGCCCGCGCACAAAATTGAAGTGCTGGGCCCGCCCCCTACTTCCGGTACCCGCGACGCCTTTGCCGAACTGGCAATGGAAGGTGGCTGTAAAAAGTTTGACTGGATTGCAGCGAAAAAGGCTGCGGACAAGAATGCGTACAAAGCCATCTGCCACAACATCCGTGAAGACGGTGCCTATGTGGAAGCCGGTGAGAACGACAACCTGATCGTGAACAAGCTGGCCGCCAACCCGAATGCCCTGGGTATCTTCGGCTTCAGCTTCCTCGACCAGAATGCGGACAAGGTACAGGGTTCTCTAATCGAGGGCATGGAGCCGACCTTCGATTCCATCGCCGATCAGAGCTACCCCGTTTCCCGCCCGCTGTTCATCTACGTGAAGAAGGCCCACGTGGACGTGGTACCTGGCATCAAGCAATTCCTGGCGGAGTTCACCAATGAGCGCGCCTGGGGTGAAGAAGGTTACCTGGCGGACAAGGGTATGATCCCGCTGCCGAATGCCCAGCGCCAGCAGGTTGCGACCAATGTACGCAAGCTCAACGCTCTGACCAATCTCGCTGCCAAATAAGTATCGAGAACACAGGTAGACGGAATTACCGGCCAAGCCCCCATCCATATAACGGGGGCTTGGCCTTTTGCTTATAAGAAGCTGGCGTAATTTCTGAACTCTTTTGGGGTTGGCGCCATGCAAAATAGCTGGAAGTCCGGATAATGGCCGGCAATTTTTGAAACTGACTTTGAAATAGAGTTAACCGAGCAAATCGATGCAGACTCCCACTCTCTTCGCCCTGCTGTTGCTACTGATTCTGGTGGCCTACGGTACCGGCTTCAGTCGTGCGCTGAGTGCCGCCCGCAGTCGCGGCGGTGTTCGCAGCCTGGCTTCCCTGCCCAGCTATTACGGGGTGCATACCGCACTCTGGTGCGGCCTGCCGGCCCTGTTAATCCTGGGGACCTGGCTGGCCTTTGACGACTCCATCATCCGCACCCTGGTAATGGGTGGTATTGTGGATAAGCCGGCTACCCTCTCTGGCCAGAACCTGTTGTACGCGCAGATCCAGAATATGGCGGCGGGTAATCTCGTTGGCGAGAGCACGCCGCAACTGGAAGCCGCGGCTGAGCATCTGAGCAGCCTGCGGGAAAATGGCCAGCTATTGCAGACCGCGCTGATCCTGATTCTGTCCATCGGTTTTGGCGCCTTCGCCCTGCTGCGTATTTCCCCGGAAATGCGCGCGCGGGAAAAAGTGGAAAAGGTCCTGCGCGCGATTCTGCTGGTGTGCGCTTGTGCCGCCATCTTTACCACCGTCGGCATCCTGATGTCGGTACTGCTGGAATCCATTCGCTTCTTCCAGGCGGTGCCGGTAACCGAATTCCTGTTTGGTTTGCACTGGAGCCCGCAGATGGCCATGCGTGCCGACCAGGTGGGTTCCAGCGGCGCCTTTGGTGCGGTACCACTGTTTACCGGCACTTTAATGGTATCGGCCATCGCCATGCTGGTGGCGGTACCCGTGGGCCTGATGTCGGCGATCTACCTGGCGGAATATGCCGGTAACCGGGTGCGCGCCTTTGCCAAGCCGCTGATCGAAATTCTCGCCGGTGTGCCCACTGTGGTATACGGCTTCTTCGCCGCCCTCACCGTGGCGCCTTTCATTCGCGATCTGGCGCAGTCGGTCGGCCTCGAAGCCTCCAGTGAAAGTGCCCTGGCCGCTGGCCTGGTAATGGGGGTGATGATTATTCCTTTCGTCTCGTCCTTGTCCGACGATGTGATCAATGCGGTGCCGCAATCCCTGCGCGATGGCGCTCTCGGTCTCGGCTCCACCAAATCGGAAACCGTGCGCAAGGTGGTGATTCCGGCGGCGCTGCCGGGCATTGTCGGCGGTGTACTGCTGGCGGTGTCCCGCGCCATCGGCGAGACCATGATTGTGGTGATGGCGGCGGGCCTTGCGGCCAACCTTACCGCCAACCCGTTGGAGTCGGTCACTACCGTCACGGTACAGATCGTTACCCTGCTGGTGGGCGACCAGGAGTTCGACAGCCCCAAAACCCTCGCGGCCTTCGCCCTCGGTTTGATGCTGTTCATCAGCACCCTGATCCTCAACTTTATTGCCCTGCACGTTGTGAAAAAATACCGGGAACAGTATGACTGATCTGACTCAAGCCCAGGTGCGCGAAAAAATTGCCGCGCGCCTCGCCAGCCGTCATCGCAAGGAAAAAATCTTCCGCGGGTTCGGCATCGCCAGTATTGCATTCGGTGTACTGGCGGTTGTGGTGCTGTTTACCGACATCATCAGCAAGGGCTCCAGCGCTTTTGTGCAGACCCAGATCCAGCTGGAGGTTCATTACGATCCGGCGGAACTGGGCATTGACAAGGTGGACCATGAAAGTCTCGCCTGGGCCAACTTCGACGGTGTCATCCGCGCGTCCCTGCGTGAGCGCTTCCCCGATGTGAGTGGTCGCCGCGACAAGCGTGCGCTGTATGCACTAGTTTCCAACGGTGCCGGTTTTGAGCTGCGCGAGCGCCTGGAAAACCACCCGGAATTGCTCGGCCAGACTGAAACGCTGTGGTTCAACGCCGATGACGACGTCGACACCTATGTCAAAAGCCTGTCCAAGAGCAAAGAAGGCTTTACCGGACGTACTGATGAACAGCAAGCGGGCTGGATTCTGTCCCTGCGCGATAGCGGTGAACTGGAGAAGCGTTTCAATACCACCTTCTTTACTAACGGCGATTCCCGCGAGCCGGAGCAGGCAGGCATCCGCGCGGCCCTAGTAGGCTCCCTGCTGACCCTGCTGGTGACCCTGGCGCTGTCCTTCCCCATCGGTGTGGCCGCGGCAATTTACCTGGAAGAGTTTGCGCCGAAAAATCGCTGGACCGACCTGATCGAGGTGAACATCAATAACCTGGCTGCGGTACCGTCCATTGTGTTCGGTCTGCTGGGGCTGGCGATTTTCATCAACTTCTTCGAGTTACCGCGCTCGGCGCCGCTGGTGGGTGGTCTGGTGCTGACCCTGATGACCCTGCCGACGATCATCATTTCCAGCCGTGCCTCGCTCAAATCCGTACCGCCCTCCATCCGCGAAGCGGCCATGGGCATGGGGGCCTCGCGTATGCAGGTGGTGTTGCACCACGTATTGCCGCTGGCGATGCCGGGCATGTTGACCGGCGCCATTATCGGTATGGCCCAGGCCCTGGGTGAGACGGCCCCGCTGCTGATGATCGGTATGGTGGCATTTATTGTCGACGTGCCCCACGGGGTCACCGACCCGTCCACGGTGCTGCCGGTACAGATTTTCCTGTGGGCCGACAGCCCGGAGCGCGCCTTTGTGGAGCGCACCTCTGCGGCGATCATGGTTCTGTTGGCAGTCCTGATCACCATGAACACCTGCGCAGTCTGGCTGCGCAAGAAACTTGAGCGCCGCTGGTAAAGCCGGCGAATGCTAAGATAGCGAACCGAGATATAGAGCCATGACCACCATGACCCTGAACGCCGGCCAGAGTGTACCGGCCAGCGACAATACCGGTGCCACAGCCGCGGAGCCCAATGTAGTGAAAACCAATGTAGAAATCGCAAAAACCGTTGGCAGCCCCTTCTGTGATGAAGCCAAGCTGCGGATGCGCAATGTGAATGTGTTCTACGGTGAAGCCCAGGCGATTCACGATGTGAGCCTGGATATCGGCCGCAACCAGGTGGTGGCCATGATCGGCCCGTCCGGCTGCGGTAAATCCACCTTCTTGCGCTGTCTCAACCGCATGAACGACACCATTGAGGGCTGTCGCGTGGAAGGCGAGCTGAGCCTCGACGGTGAAGCCATTTACGGCCCCAAGGTGGATGTGGTGCCGCTGCGCGCGCGGGTGGGCATGGTGTTCCAGAAGCCGAACCCCTTCCCCAAGACGATTTACGAAAACGTCGCCTATGGGCCCAAAATCCACGGAATCGCCAGCCGCCGCGCGGAACTGGATGAGATCGTCGAGAACAGCCTGCGCCGCGCCGGTCTGTGGAATGAGGTGAAAGACCGCCTGGACAAGCCCGGCACCGGCCTCTCCGGCGGTCAGCAGCAGCGCCTGTGTATCGCCCGCGCCATTGCTGTGAGCCCGGAAGTAATCCTGATGGACGAGCCCTGTTCGGCCCTCGACCCGATTGCTACTGCCCGTATCGAAGAGCTGATCGACGAGCTGCGCCAGAACTACACCATCGCCATCGTCACCCATTCGATGCAGCAGGCGGCCCGTGTCAGCCAGCGCACCGCCTACTTCCACCTGGGCAAGCTGGTAGAAGTAAACGATACCGAGACGGTGTTCACCAATCCCGAGCACGAACTCACCGAAGCCTACATTACCGGCCGTTTCGGCTAAGGTTGGGGGGAGCCCACAGAAGATTATGGAAATGCATTTCGATCAACACATCTCCCGCCAGTTCAACGAGGACCTCGAAAGCCTCAAAACGGAAATGCTGGAAATGGGTGGCATGGTCACCCGCCAGGTGGCCGACGCCGTAGAGGCCCTGGCCAACGCCGACAGTGAGCTGGCAGAAAAAGTTTTACAGGTGGAAGAGGAAATCGACCGCTGCGAAATGGAACTGGACGAGCACGCGACCCTGATCATCGCCAAGCGCCAGCCGGCGGCGTCGGATCTGCGTATGGTGATGTCGGTCATCCGCATCGCCCGCGACCTCGAGCGCGTGGGTGACGAGGCCAGCAAGATCGCCAAGATGGCCATAGCGTTGACGGACGAGGGCACCGCACCCCGCGGTTATACTGAAATCCGCCACATCGCCAACGCCGTGCGCAAGATGCTGAATGATTCCCTCGACGCCTACACCCGCTTCGACGTCAAGTCCGCCATGGAAACCCTGGCCGAAGACGAGCAGGTGGATATGGATTACCGCAGCGCGATTCGCGAAATGGTCACCTACATGATGGAAGACCCGCGCAGCATTTCCCGGGTAATGAACGTGCTATGGACCCTGCGTTCGCTGGAGCGCATTGGCGACCACGCCAAGAATATCTGCGAGCAGGTGGTGTATTTGGTGAAAGGCGCGGACATACGTCACGGAAATGAAAAAAATCTGCGATAAAAATTTCTCGGTACTGAATAAATAAACCGAGAAATTTTTCCCAAGAAAAGGCCGCAATTGCGGCCTTTTTTATTTTTGTACCAGTTCCAATTGAGAATTGATTACAAAAAGAAAGGTTTTTTTGGTAAAGCCAAAGGGTTTATTTCATCGGTTTTGTTTGGCCGAACAAGCCCCTGACCCAGCAAATACTGACGCACAAACATATTCAGCATTGGTTCAGTTCCAAGCGCGCAAAATAACCGGGCGTCTGTAGTTAAGCTACCGAATACAAATCGTATTTGAGACGCTCGTCGCAATTAATTCTTTTCATTGCACAGTCAAATTCCTTTGCTTAGAATCCGCGCCGAATTTATCTCGGGCTCAATTTTGCGAGTTTGGGTAAATCGGACGGGTACCAAAGTACTGATGTAAATTAAACAGGGAACACTTCCATGAAGTTCAAGTTTGCCGCACTTCCTCTTATGCTGGTTTCTGCCATTGCTTCCGCAGAGCAGTACAATTCTTTCACCGATGCTGACTATGAAACTCGCGATTATCGCGGTGCAGATGTCGATACCTTGAGCGTTCAGTCTCAGTATTATTTCGGTGCCCTGAATACTCTGGGTCCGCGTAAAGAGTTCAACTACATTCTGCCAGTAACCAATATTTACGGTGGGGTATCCTCGCTCGACGCCGGTCAGTTTGACGATGAGATCGTGACATTCGGTGGCGAGTACTACACCGGCCAGTGGAAGTTATTTGGTGAGTTCAACGATGTTTACTCCACCAATGTTTACAGTGCCGGTGCTGGCTTCCTGTTCTCTCCGAACCTGCTTGCCGAAGTTGAAGCGCAGAAAGTAGAAGATGAAGACACCGTATTGTATGTTCGTGGCCAATACAACCATCAGTTGAGCGGCACCGACTACATCGGTTTCACTGCAGAAATTGATGATGGCTTCGACTACCGCAGTATTTCTTCCAAGTACTTCACCGCTCTATCCGGCGGCCAGTACTTTACCACTGAGCTTGGTCTGACCGACACCGATGGCGCTGACTTCTATTGGAATGGTGGAGTTGAGTTTTACTTCAACGAAAACACTTCCGTGGGCGCGGCTTACGATGAATTGGTAGAAGACTACGAAATCAATGCTACTCATTTCTTCAATCGCAATGTCGCAGCTAAAGTTGCCTATGGTTCCAACCGCGATTTCGACGACCTGGATATGTTCCGCATTGGCGTAACCGTTCAGCTGTAATTTTCCCTACAACGGAAAATTAGCAAATAAAAAAGCGGGCGAATTTCTTCGCCCGCTTTTTTCGTTTCTACACTCGCAAAATAATTTTCAAGCTTACCCCTTGCTTTCCAATGCCTGCACCCGCGCCTGCGCCTTGGTGGCAATATCACCTTCCGATTGCGCTGCAATCTGGTACTGGCTCAACGCATTCTTGGTATTGCCCTGCTGTTCGTAAACCTGCCCCAGGTAATAGTGCGCGTGGGGCGTATCCAGGTACTGGGTGGAGCGGTTCAGGTCGCGCTCGGCGGCGGTGTAGTTTTTCAGCTGGGCATTCAGCATGCCGCGCATCAGCCAGTTGGAAAACAGCGTGGGGTTTTTCTGTACCGCGGTTTCATAGGACTTCAGTGCCGGCTGGTACTGCTCCTTTTGTGCCAATAGGTCCCCTTCCAGCGCGTAAAAGGCAGCTTCCTTGGGCTGCTGTTGTTGTGCGCGGCGGGTCAGGCTCAATGCCTGGTCGTATTCTTTGTTCTTGGCCGCTTTCAGCGCATTGTCATAGCTCTTGTATGCATCGGCATCGCGTCGCAACTGAGCAATGGCCTTCTGATACTGGGTGCGGTTGGTGGTGCCACCGCCGAGTTTCTTGGCGTGTTTGATATTGGCATCCACTCGCGACTGGGACGGCGGGTGGCTGGCGAACAGCGCTTCCAGCCCACCGGACTGGCTGCCCTTGGACAGCTCCACAAATTTCTCCTGCAGGCGCACCGCACCTTGGGGGTCGTAGCCGGCAGCGGCCATATAGCGCATGCCGTACTGGTCGGACTCCAGTTCGTTGTCGCGGCCGTACTTGGCGATATAGGCGGAGCCGCCGAACTGGCTGCCGGCGGAAATCAGGTCGCCATAGCCGGTGTTCTGGGTGGTGGCGCCGAGAATGGCGATGCCCGCTCCGAGGATCTGCTGCTGGGACATGGCAGCAGCGGAGTGGCGCGCGGCGGCGTGAACGATTTCATGGCCAAGTACCGCGGCGAGCTCCGCTTCGTCTTCCAGCAGTACCAGCAGGCCGCGGTTGACCGCGATCTTGCCGCCGGGCAGTGCCCAGGCGTTGGGTGTGGAGTTGTTCAGTACCACGAATTCATAGGGCAAGGTGGGCTGGTCGGAGACCCTGGCCAGTTTCTGCCCTACGCCATTCACATAGCTCTGCAGCGCCGGGTCCACCAGGTACTGGCCGCCCTGGGTCTGCTGGGCCTTGGGATACTGTTGCGCGCCCAGGGCCACTTCCTGGTTCTGGGACATCAGCGACAGCTCTTTCTTGCCGGTAACCGGGTTGACCGCACAGCCAGCAATACCGGCGGTTACCGCAGCGGCGATGGCGGTGGCCAGGAGTCGGTTTGAGATTGAACGCGGAAACATGATCCTCTCCCTGTATAATGTTCGATCTTTTGGCGCGGCTCGACACAGCGATCTGTGGAGCCAGTTCAAGGCCGATTATTGTACACAGTCCGGGGAGAGAGGTTATGACGACCGCACTGCAGATTATCGAATTATTCGCCGGCACCAATCCGGATGGCGAGCCAGTGGTGGAGCGGATGCAGGTACGGGTCAACGAAGACGACAGCCTGCAGCTGGTGCGCTCACCGGCGTTTATCAAGGGCATTGCCAGTGGCGACACCATCAAGGTAGACCGCACCGACCCCGACAAACCGGGCTTTGAGCTGATCAAGCGCTCCGGCAATCTGGCGGTGCGGATCTTCTGCCGCGGCGACAGCACCAAGTTGTCGGACCAGCTGACCCCGCAACTGGAGAAGCTTGGTGGCGAGCTGGACATGGAGAGCCCGCGCCTGCTGGTGTACAGCATCCACGTCAGCTGTGGATTCGCTGAAATCGAGCAGATCCTCAACAGTGCCTGCGACGGCGCCAACAGCGTCTGGTACTACGGCAATGTCTATGACCCGGTAGATGGCCAGACACCGCTGAACTGGTGGCAGGACATCCTGAAACCGGAATAAGCCCGGAATAACTTACCCCTGCCGCTACTCGGAACTGATGAAGACGTTATTTTCATGCTGATAGTTATTTCCCCTGCAAAAACCCTGGATTACGAAAGCGAGATACCCCAGCTGGACACCACGCAGCCGGACTTCCTCAAGGAGTCCGCGGTGCTGATCAAGCAGCTTAAGGCGCTGAGCCCGCAGGACATTTCCGGCCTGATGAAGATCTCGGACAAGCTGGGCCTGCTCAATTACGACCGTTTCCACAGCTGGAAGCGGCCGTTCAGTGACAGTAACGCGCGCCCGGCCTTGCTGGCGTTCAAGGGCGACGTGTACACCGGGCTGGCGGCGGAAACTATGAACAAGCGGGATTTCGCCTTTGCGCAGAAACACCTGCGTATGCTCTCCGGCCTCTACGGTCTGCTGCGCCCGCTGGACCTGATGCAACCCTACCGGTTGGAAATGGGCACCAAGTTCGCCAACAGCGGCGGTAAAAACCTGTATGAATTCTGGGGTGGCAAGATCACCGCAGCGCTGAACGAGCAGCTGAAAGCTGTGAAAAGCAAAGAGCTGGTGAATCTCGCTTCTAACGAGTATTTCAAAGCCGTACAGCCGAAAAGCCTGCAGGGTGAAATCATTACCCCCCACTTCAAGGACTGGAAAAACGGCCAGTACAAAATGATCAGCTTCTTCGCCAAAAAAGCCCGCGGCATGATGAGTCGCTGGGCCATCGACCAGCGGGTGAAAAAGGCGGAGCAACTGAAAGACTTCGACGTGGCCGGTTACTACTTCAGTGAAGAGCACTCCAAAGGCAACGATTGGGTGTTCCTGCGCGACGAACAGCCGGCCTGAGCACAATGACAATGGAATCCCAGCTGCCAGACGCGCCTTCCACCGAGCGCAACCGCCAACCGATACTGGAGCACCTGCAGCGGTTGCTGGTGAATAGCCGACATCTGCTGGAAATCGGCAGCGGCACCGGCCAGCACGCGGTGTATTTTGCCCCGCGCTTGCCCCGGGTAACCTGGCAGACCTCGGAGCGCCTTCAGAATCTGCACGAGGTGCAGGCCTGGTTGAACTACAGCCCGGCAGACAATCTGCCGGCACCCGTGGCACTGGACGTGACCGGGAATTGGCCATCACTCCGTGTGGATACGGTATTCACCTCGAATACCCTGCACATCATGCCGGCCACTGCGGTGGAGGTGTTTTTCGCGCGTCTGAAAAATGTATTGCAGCCCGGTGGTCAGCTGATCGTTTACGGTCCGGTAAAAATCGCCGGGGAATACATCGGCCCGAGTAATGCGGATTTTGATTGCTGGTTGAAGGAGCAGGATTCCCTGCGGGGTATTCGCGATCTGGAGTGGCTGGATCAACTGGCTGCGGTGGAAGGTCTGGTGCGCACGGAAAACAACGACCTGCCGGCGCACAATCAATTGCTGGTGTGGCAGCTGGCGGGATGATCCCGCAGCCTTGAACAGAGAGACATTTGACCTGAACCAAGACCCGGCACAGGTAAGTGACTCAGGTAAGTAACTCAAGTAAGAAATTCAGGAAAGTAACTCAAGTAAGTAATAGGAGGTGCGCATTATGCCCCCATGGTTTGAAACCACCCTCGCGATCTTCGCGGCTATTGCCGCGGTGTTTTTCTTCGGGAAATACCGCGAAACGGCCGCCGCACTACATGAAGCGGAGCGTATGAAGCACAAGCTCTCCAAAGACCTGGATCGATACCGGGATGTGCCCCAGTTGCGGGCCCTGCGCGATGGTTTAGTTGGCGAGCGCAAGCTGCCGGAAGATGACGACGGGCATGCACACCTGCTGATTCGCGATAGCGGGCGCAAGCTGGTGCATGTCACAGTGCAGAAAACTGCCAGCCCTGTGGCCGGTGATGAAAAGATCCACTACCAGTCCGGCGGCGAACAGCAGCTTTTGCAGGAGTTGGAATAATTTCTCGTTTGAGCGCTGCCGTTAGTAAAAAGCCCCGCATAGCGGGGCTTTTTTGTGTGAGTGAGATTAAATCCGGTAGCTGACCGAGACTTAACGCTCGATGCCGTGGTGCTACTTGTCACATGTTTCTGTTGATTCACTTCTCAAAATAGCCAAAAAGGGCCATTGAGGCGCCAAATCTTTGCCGGTATTTTTGCACAGCAAAAAAATCCTAATAACGCTGCATACAAAAATTTCTGACTAAAGATAAACAGGATACGGATGAACATGTGGACCAAAAATAAACTAGCCAGCATGGTTGCTGCGGGGGCGATTCTGGGGGCGGCGCCGGTAGCGGCAGAGGTATTTTCCGGGCGCGGTACCGCCATGGCTGGCGCAGGGGTTGCCGGTGGTGACTATACCTACAGTGCCTTGATCAACCCGGCGACCGCGACCAACTTCAAGGAAAATGACGATTTTGCCACGACCTTCGATTTTGGCCTGATCGCCAACAACGAAAACGAATTCCTCGATACCAGTGAAGACCTGACCGATTTTATCGAGGAGCTCGACGGCTATACCGCCAACCAGAGCGATGCCGGTTACATCCTGTCGCAGCTGGAAATTCTCGATGACTCCCGGCTGACCCTGGATGCCGGTGCCCAGCTGACCATCGCTGTGCCCAACAGTCTGGCCTCGGGCGTGCTTTTCGTGCGCCAGTCTGCCTTTATCGCCACCGACGTCCAGCTGGCGGATTCCGATGTGGCACTGCTGGAAAACTTCGGCGAACAGCTTTTTGACGAAAACGACCTGCAAACCGCGGCGGGCGCCTTCGGTTACCGCATGCAGGAAATCGGTTTCGCCGCCGCGCGGCAATTTACCTTTGGTGGCTACCAGGTTTCCCTGGGAGCCACGCCGAAGCACCAGCGTGTGGAAACCATCGAATACATCGAAACCATTGCCGGCTTCGACAGTGATGATTTTGAAGCGGATGATTACACCCTGGAGCACACCAACTTCAATATCGACTTCGGAGCCACCATCAACTGGGGTGAACTGCAGGGCGGTATCTCCCTGCGCAACGCCCTGGCCCAGGAGTACGAAACCGTTCAGGGGGGGGTGGATATTCAACTGGACCCGCAACTGACCGCGGGTGCCGGTTACACCGGTGAAATTTTCACCGTGCTGGCAGATCTGGACCTGAACTCGGTGGAGCTGTTCGACGGTGCCGGTGAAGTGCAGATTGCCCGTGTGGGTGCGGAAGTGGATCTGTTCGACTGGGCCCAGCTGCGCCTGGGCTACCGCCATGACCTGAAAGGCACCTACGACGGCGCTCTCACCGCCGGTTTCGGCTTCAGTCCCTTCGATGTGGTGCACTTCCACCTGTCCGCCATCAAATCTTCCGATGACACGCTGGGCGCCGCCCTGCAGTTCGGACTGGAGCTGTAAGCCTATCTCTTGATCGCTAATCTCTTGATCAGTGGTACCTGGGGCCTTAGGGCCCCTTTTTTATTTGGTCGGCTGGGTGCCGGTGAGGTGGCCGACTGCCATCATACTGAACTCACCGCCGTCAGCTTTTGTGACGGGAAGTTGAGGGTAAAGGTACTGCCGCGGCCGGGCACACTGGTCACACTCATATTGGCGCTGTGGCGTATCAGCACGTGTTTGACGATGGCCAGGCCGAGACCGGTACCGCCACTTTCCCGCGAACGGCCCGCATCCACGCGGTAGAAGCGCTCGGTAAGGCGCGGGATATGTAGGGAATCAATACCGATACCGGAATCCTTCACCGAAAAATGCCCGCCCGCCGCGTCCACCTGCCAGCGCAACTCGATAGGCCCGCCGTCCGGACTGTACTTCACCGCGTTGAACGCCAGGTTGGCAAAGGCACTGTGCAGCTCACCGGCATCCCCGGTAATGGTGCAATCCTCATCAAAATGCACGGAGATATCGTGGCGCTCACCACTCAGCGAACGCGCCTCACCGGCCACCCGCTCCATCAGCTCCCGCACTGAAACCTTGTCCCGGCCGCTGTCGCGTTCCGAGGTTTCCAGCCGTGCCAGCAACAGCAGATCATTCACCAGGCTGGTCATACGCACTGTCTGCTCGCTCATCTGCCCCAGCGGCCGCTCCCAGTTGCGCGGCGCCTGGCCGCTGAGCTGCAGGGTCTCCAGATAGCCCGCAATCACCGTCAGGGGCGTGCGCAACTCGTGGGAAACATTCGCCACAAAATCCCGCCGCATCTGTTCCAGGTTATGCAGCCGCGTCACATCCCGCACAATCACCAGCGCCTCATCCTGGCCGAAACGGGTGACCTCCATCTGCAAAATGCGCGAATCGTCCCCCGGCGCCGGCAGCGTAATCGGCTCCTGCGAGCCGCCGCGCCGCCCCGACATCCGCTGATAGATATGCTCCACAAAGCGCGGGTCGCGCACAAAATTCACCAGCGGCTGGCCCGCATCGTCCGTCTGCAGCCGCAACATCTGTCCCGCTGCCGGATTCCACCAGGCCAGATTGCCCTCATCTTCCAGCGCAACAATCCCCTCGCGCAGTGCACTGGTACTGTCCTGCACCCGGCGCAGCATGGAATGGAGCTTTTGCTTTTCTTTGCGGTGGCGGCGCTGCATGCGATAGAAATCGTCGGAAATATCCCCCCAGACCCCGAAGCTGGTGGGCGCCGGGCCGCGGCGGCCATTGGAGAGCCAGCGATCGAACTGGTTCTGTTGCCAGAGCAACCAGAAGAGGTAAACGGTGAGGCCGGAACAGAGTGCCAGCCACCAGTGGCCGGTGGAAAAACCGAAAATGGTGGTGCCGAGGGCGATGACGATAAAACGCGAGAACTCGCCAATACTGCGATCGAGCATGATGGTTGGGCCATCTTGTTTTGGGGTGGGTGCATCCTGCGAATGCCGGAGCCGTGCGCAGGACTCTAAGCGAAGGCTGAGTGCCGGGAGCGGGTTTTCAGGATCGTCGGCGACAGGGATGTCGCCGACGAAGCGTACAGGGATGTATTCACAGCGGTCCTGAAAATCCGCCCCCGGTGCTCAGCCGCCACCGGGCTCTCACAACGGAGTGCCAAAAATTTAGAGGGGTAGGATTACACCCTTTCCACTGTCTGTACAGAAAAGCGGTAACCGGTGCCGCGCACTGTCTGGATATAGCGCTCGTGGCCATCGACGGTGAGCGCCTTGCGCAGGCGACGGATATGCACATCCACAGTGCGCTCCTCCACATACACATTGCCACCCCAGACATGGTCCAGCAGCTGAGTGCGGGTATAGGCGCGTTCCTGATGCGACAGGAAAAAGGTCAGCAAGCGAAACTCCGTCGGCCCCATATCCACCGGGTTGCCATTGATCGTCACCCGGTGACTGATCGGATCCAGCACCAGACCACCCGCCGTCAACGGCTCCTCCGGTGTACTCGGCCCGGCGCGGCGCAACACCGCCTTGAGGCGCGCCACCAGCTCACGGGGAGAAAATGGCTTGGTGATGTAATCATCGGCGCCGGTCTCCAGCCCCTTGATCTTGTGATCCTCCTCACCCTTGGCCGTCAGCATAATGATCGGCAGCGAAGACGTCAGCTCATCCCGCTTCAGGCGGCGGGCCAGCTCAACCCCGGACACATCCGGCAGCATCCAATCCAGCAGAATCAGGTCCGGCTTCTCATCGATCACCAGCGCGTGGGCCGCCTGGGCATTTTCCGCCTCCAGGCAGCGGTAATCCGCCATCTCCAGGGCTATTCGCAACATGTCCCGGACCGGGGCCTCGTCGTCGACTATGAGAATCGTCTTGCTATGCATCTTGCTGCCATACCCTAACTATTTTGTTGTCACTCAATGGACATATCTTAGAGTGGCCATTTAACGTCACTTTAATGACAAATATATGACAGGCGTTCGTGAATCCCGGCTGGAGAGCAAGCGCAGGTGGCTAGCTGACAAGATAGTGGAATAAAATTCCCGCAAAAATGGCAGCGCCGACCCAATTGTTATTCAGGAACGCGGTAAAACAGGGATCTCTTTCCCGGTCGCGAATCAGCCATTGCTGGTATCCAAACAGCCCCGCCGCTACCGCAACCCCCGCGTAGTAGAGGCCACCCAGGTCGGCGCGGCCCGCCAGCATCAGCAGTGCCACAATCACCATCCCTTGCAGGCAGGCGGTCATTATCCGGTCCATATCGCCGAACAGAATTGCGGTGGATTTGACCCCGATTTTGAGGTCATCGTCCCGGTCCACCATGGCATAAAACGTATCGTAGGCCACCGTCCACAGCAGGTTGGCGGTAAAGATCAACCAGGCAGTGGCTGGAATCTCGCCGGTGACCGCCGCAAAAGCCATGGGGATCCCCATACTGAAGGCCGCGCCCAGCACCACCTGCGGCAAGTGGGTATAGCGTTTGGCAAACGGATAGCAGAAGGCCAGCGCCAGCGCGGGCAGCGACATGAGAATGGTCAGCGTGTTGGTGGTCAGCACCAGCAGGAAGGCCAGCAGCATCAAACCGGCAAACAGCATCAGGGCGCCTCTGGGAGTGGCGGCACCGGTCGCCAGTGGACGCTGGTTGGTGCGCTTGACGTGCCCGTCGATCCCGCGGTCGGCAAAGTCGTTGATCGCGCAGCCGGCCGCGCGGGTCAGGATGACACCGAGGGTGAACACCGCAAACAGGTGTAGTCCGGGCCAGCCTTTGGCGGCGATCCACAGCGCCCACCAGGTGGGCCAGAGCAACAGCAGTGAGCCGATGGGGCGATCGAGCCGGGCCAGCTGCCAGTACGGCAGGGCTGCGGGCCAGCGTTGTCCGATTTGCGCACTGATTTGTTGGCTGATCATTTGCATCGGGTTTCCGGTTCAGGCCAAAGGCGGTGTCTGGGGATTGAAACTGTTGAGAAAGGTCTCCGCAACCAGCAGCGGTTTGTCGTGCAGCCAGAAAGTGGAGCGGCGGCCCCAGGCGGTCGGTTCTTCGTCGGTGAGTTCCGCCAGCTGGCAGCGGGGATTGCGGGCGAGCCGATTGAGGACAATGGGGCCGCGGCGGATATCGGGCTGGCTGAACAGCAGCTCGCCGAGGGGTCGGTTGTCGAGGTTGCGCAAGTAGCGGGATTTGCCGTCCAGGGTGCGCTCCGGGAGTACGCTGCGGGCGTAGACCCAGGGTCGCTGGTCGGCGCCGTAAAGGAGGACTTCGCGCACCAGAGCGTGGGTGCGTTCCTTGATATTGAGCGTGCGGCGCTCTTCCAGGTGTGGCTGCTGCCAGCCCTGGCTGAGGATCTGTACGCTAAACTGGCCGTTGCTGAGATGCTTGAGGGCCGCGGTGAGGGAGCCGGGATGCAGCAGCCAGGGCAGCAGGTTTTCCGGAGGCGTGTAGCCGTGCAGGCTTTCCAGCGGCTGTGGATGCCAGTCGCCGACCGTCACGTAGGGAGACTCGTAATGGGACTCTTTGGGGGAGTGGTACAACGCAGACTCCGCGCAGGTTCAAATAGCCACATTGTACCTGACACTCAGGCCGGGGGAACGGCTTGGCTTTGCCCGCCGTAGCCGCTGCCGATATAGTGGCGCCGAAGTTGGAAATAAAAAAACAGGAATGACCATGGGGCTCACCAAAAAAATCGTAATCGCCATGATCGCGGGTATCGCGGTCGGGCTGCTGTGCAATGTGCTCAATGTCAGCCAGGCACTGGGGGCGGGGTTTACCGACTTTATCAACAACTATTTGACCAACGGTCTGTTTGATATCGTCGGACGTATTTTCATCGCCTCACTGAAGCTGATGGTGGTACCACTGGTACTGGTGTCCCTGATCTGTGGTGCCTGTGCACTGTCGGAAGGCAGCCGGGTGGGTGTGCTCGCGGGCAAAACCGTGTTGCTGTACCTGCTGACCACGGCGGCGGCGATCACGCTGGCGCTGGTGCTAGCACTGGTGATCCAGCCCGGGGTGGGTATGGAGCACCTGACTGGGGACGCGAGTTTTGAACCGAAACCTTCGCCGCCGCTGTCGGAGGTACTGGTCAACATCTTCCCCACCAACCCGGTGGACGCGATGGCCAAAGGTAATATGCTGCAGATCATCGTGTTCGCACTGCTGATGGGGTACGCCATCTCCCGCAGCGGCAAGCCGGGGCAGCGTATTGCCGGTTTCTTCAATGACTTGAACGAAGTGATCCTGCGCATGGTGGGGGTGCTGATGGTCTTTGCCCCCTACGGTGTATTTGCACTGCTGGCGAACAAGATTGCGCAGCTGGGCTTCGATGCGATTCCGCAGCTGGCCAAGTACTTCGGCGTGGTGCTGCTGGCGCTGCTGCTGCACGCTTTCGGCGTCTACTCGCTGCTGTTGAAGCTGCTTTCCGGCCTGAACCCGGTGAAGTTGATGAAAAAGATGCGTCCGGCCATGGTGTTCGCCTTCAGTACCGCCTCTTCCGCGGCCACCATCCCGGTGACCCTGCAGACGGTGGAAAAGCGCCTGGGGGTGGATAACAAGGTGGCGTCCTTCACCGTTCCCCTGGGAGCAACCATCAATATGGATGGTACGGCGATCATGCAGGGGGTGGCGACGGTGTTTATTTCCCAGCTGTATGGGATTGAAATCGGCCTGATGGGCTACCTGACCGTAATTCTGACCGCGACCCTCGCCTCTATCGGCACCGCCGGGGTGCCCGGTGTCGGTCTGATCATGCTGGCGATGGTGTTGCAGCAAGTAGGCCTGCCGCTGGAAGGCATCGCGATTGTGATGGGGGTGGATCGCCTGCTGGATATGGTGCGCACTGCGGTGAACATTACCGGGGATTCGGTGGTCAGCACGATTGTGGCCAAGAGCGAGGGCGCCCTGGACCTGGATACCTTCAATGACGACAACTACAACAGTGTGGTGAACGACGGCGAAGAGCGCACTTCCACGGCCTGATTGCTGTTCAATAAAACAAAAAAGGGGGCGAACCGTTTGCGCGGTTCGCCCCCTTTTTTTATCTGTTTTTGTCCCTGTCTTTTTACCTGAATTAGCGCGAATGCTGCTCGCGAAGCCTAAAGCGCGGCCATCTCTTTCAGCTGGTCGGCTTCCAGGTTGCTCTCCATGGATTCCACCAGCTCTTCCACCAGTTCGGTCAGGGCCTTTTTTATGGCCTCCTCGGTGTTGTCACTGCCTTCGCGGCCGTCGTGGTAAGTGCGGATCACGTATTTGCGGGTGATATCGAGATCGTCGATGGTGATGCGCTGTTCGCGCAGCGCGGCGCCGCTACGATTTTGCAGTTTGTAACTGAATTCGCCGGTCAGGGCGATGTTGCCCTGCTCCAGATCATAGCTTTTTTGCGGTTTGATCGCGCTCAGGTGTTTGATCACCTTGAGCTTGAGGTTGTTCTGCAGGCTAAGCACCCCGTCCTGCTGTACCAGGGGAACATCTTCACCGTCCAGGTAGTCGGTGAGCTCCCTTGCCAGTTCACTGTGCAGGTGCTGGGTATAGGTGCGCAGGGCCTGCTGTTTCAGGTCGGCGAGACCGCCACCATTAGTGGCTTGGGCCAGCATCAGTTGCAGGTTGCCGCTGGAGACCGGCATAGGCACATCGATGTCGATGGCAGCCGGCGTAATATTGAGGCTGGGGATATGTTCGTCACCTCCCCAGAAGCCATTTTGCGCCTGCGCCTGCGCGGCGAATGCGATAGTACCAAGACTGAACAGGCTGGCCAGTGCCAGCTTGCGCACATTGAATGTTCTCATGCATCTTTCCCTGTTTTGTTTTTATACCGGGATACTTTTTATAAGCGGCTTTTTATAGGCGGCGAATCTTATAGGTGGTGAATAGTTTCGCTCTGTCGTTGTAGCGTCGCAGTAACAGGCTGCCATTTATTGGTACGGAGAGCAAAATTTTTCGGTGACTTGTGCGTCAGTAGTAGTCTTTTTTGTGCGCTGTGTCTTGGCGGGAATTGTTAGGCTGGTGTAGGCAGGCGACGTTTGGGCGGGGCTGGAGGGATGTTTGGAAGGCGCTGAAAGGAAGTGTGCGGCGGAGTGATCCGCCGCCGCGGGGGAAAGGGGTCAGCCCTGGCCGGTAATTTCCAGCAGGCTGTCTGCTTCAAGGTCGCCCTCGATGCGGTCGAGAATGCGCTCAACCAGCTGATTTAGCATCTGCTCCAGCTCTTCGCCGGTATTGTCTTCGTTGTCGCCACCGCTCAGTGAGGTTTTGATCTCGTATTTGCCCTTGAGGCGCAGCTCGGCAATATCCACACGTTTTTCTTTCAGTACCCTGCCGCTGGGATCCTGCAGGCGGAAATGGTAGTCGCCAGTGGCTGACAGGTTGCCCCGCTCTACTTCGTAGTCCCCCCGGTTCTTGAGGCCGCTCAACTGTTTCACTACCGAGATATCCACAAAATTGTGCAGGGTAAGTGAATGGTTGTCGGTAATCAGGGGCACTTCCTCATCGGCAAAAAATTCTCGCAGGCGGGTATTCAGTTTGCGCCGCAGCTGTTCGGTGAACTCGCGAATGGCGGTTTCCTTGGCGGCGGAAACGCTGCTGCCCGCGGTGGCCTGGGCCAGTAGGGCATCAAAGTCGTTCCCCTGTAGCGGGGTCGGAATATCGGCGGCAATTTCGGCATGGGCCAGAGTGATATGGGGCAGAGGTTTTTTGTTGCCGCCACCAAAAAGATTCTGGGTATAGGCGGGTGCGGCAAACAGAACGGCAGCGCACATTAGGCTGAAGAGTACTGCTGAGCGTTTGGTTTGGCTGTTCACTGGGGAGCTTCCTGATTTTTTATTGTCGTGTTTTATCGTCACGTTTTGCTGTCACGTTCGATGGAAGGGGGTGGCTGCGGGGCGAGCTGTTCCCCGGGGGGCGCCCGTCTGCATTAGCTCCTTTGTACTAAACGAGGTTGTAATGCGCTGTTATAGGGAGGCTGCCACCCCGGGCGGAAGATCGCAAAAATATTGGTGACTGCCAGTGACTAATTAGTCTTGGCAATGGGCGGGTGGGCAAAGAAATGGCGCCGTAGTTCGCAAAAGCGACAAAAAACCGGAATTGTGCGGATTAGGAGGTGCGGCTCAGGCTTCGGCGAAACGGGGTTTGTTGTGTAACCAGCGGCGCACCAGGGCACTGCGTGATTCGGGAGAGAGTTCCGGTGCGGCGGCGATCTTCTGCACCTGTGGTAGCAGGTGGGCATCCCGCTGCAGGTCGGCGATCCGGTGCTGTATTTCGCCGGTCTGGCGAGTGCCGAGGATTTCCCCCGGGCCACGCAGGCGCAAGTCTTCCTCGGCGATGGCGAAGCCGTCCGCGTGGCTGCGCAGTGCCTGCAGCCGTGCGCGACCGTTGGCAGACAGCGGCGTGCTGTACATGAGTACGCAGTGGCTGGCGATGCTACCCCTGCCGACACGCCCTCTCAGCTGGTGCAGTTGCGCCAGACCCAGGCGCTCCGGATTTTCGATGATCATCAGGCTGGCATTGGGCACATCCACGCCCACCTCAATCACTGTGGTGGCCACCAGCAAGTCCACGTCGCCGGCCTTGAAGGCCTTCATTACCTGATCCTTGGCATCCGGCTTCATGCGCCCGTGTACCAGGGCGACGCGCACGCCGTTCAGGGTATCTGCCAATTCCTCGGCGGTGGATTCGGCGGCTTGGGCCTGCAGGGTTTCCGACTCCTCGATCAGGGTGCAGACCCAGTAAGCCTGGCGGCCTTCACCCACGGCGTTCTGTACCCGCTCCATGACGTCGTAGCGGCGCTCACTGGAGATGGCCACGGTGTTGATGGGCTGGCGTCCGGGAGGTAATTCGTCGATTACCGAGCAGTCCAGATCGGCGAAGGCAGACATGGCCAGGGTGCGCGGAATCGGGGTAGCGGTCATGATCAGCTGGTGGGGCTGGGTGCGCTGTTGGTTTCCAGGAGTGCCCTCGACCGATCCCTTTTCGCGCAGCTGAAGTCTTTGCGCGACACCAAAGCGGTGCTGCTCGTCGATGATCACCAGCGCCAGTCGGTGGAAGTCCACCCCCTCTTGAAACAGGGCGTGAGTGCCCACCACCAGCTGTGCATCGCCACACTCGATGGCGGCCAGCTGTGCGCGCCTTTCGGCGGCCTTCATACTGCCGGTGAGCCAGGCCACGGTAATGCCCAGGGGCTCCAGCCAACTGCTGAAATTGATCCGGTGCTGCTCGGCAAGAATTTCCGTGGGTGCCATGACTGCGCACTGGTGACCCGCGCCAATGACCTGCAGTGCGGCGCGGGCGGCGACCAGGGTTTTTCCGGCGCCAACGTCCCCCTGCAGCAGCCGCATCATGGGCACCGTACCGGCGAGATCGTCGGCAATCTCCTTGCCAACCCGCTGTTGCGCGTTGGTTGGTGAAAACGGCAGGCGTGCGAGGAAGTCCCGCTCCAATGCAGCATTTCTCTCTAATGCCGGGGCAGCCACCTTGGCCGCACTGCGGCGCAGCTCCAGCAGGCTCAGGTGGTGGGCCAGCAGCTCTTCCAGTGCCAACCGCTGCTGTGCCGGGTGCTGCCCTTCTGCCAGCTGTGACAGGTCCGCATTGGCGGGTGGCTGGTGTAGGTACATCAGTGCGCCGGCCAGGGGCATCTGCATTGCCCGCGGCAACAGCGGGGCCGGCAGCAACTCGGTGACATTGCCCTCCGCCAGCCAGTCCAGTCCCTGGCCGATCAGTGCGCGCAGGCGTCCCTGCCCCAGGCCCTCGGTCAGGGGATAAATGGGGGTGAGGGTTTCCGCGGTGGGAGAAATATCTTCCCCCAGAACTTCGGTTTCCGGGTGATAAAGTTCTACACCGGCACTGCCGCGGCGGGCTTCGCCGTAGCAGCGCACCCGGGTGCCGGGAGTGAGGCGGTCTTTCTGTGCCGCAGTGAAATGGAAAAAACGCAGGGTGATGCTGCCGGTGGCATCCTGCAGGCGCACCGCAAGGCTGCGGCGACGCCCGAAAACCACATCAGCGGCGCGCACTTCACCCTCGATTACTGCGTCCATTCCCGGGCGCAGGCCCGCCAGGGGAACCACACGGGTGCGATCCTGGTAGCGGGCTGGCAGGTGGAATAGCAGATCCTGCAGGGAACTGATGTGCAGCTTGGCCAGGGTCTCCGCCAGCTTTGCCCCTACCCCCTTGAGAGCCGTGACCGGAATTTCTGCCAGTGTTTTTTGGCCCGCGCTCTGCTTGGGTTTCACGGGCTCTTGAGTTGGCACTGGTTAATGGCGTCGCGCAGCATGTCGATGGCGCGGTGGCGTGGGAAGCTGGCCCGCCAGGCCAGTGCCACGGTGCGCTGGGGCGCCGGTGCCACAAAGGGACGGGTGACCAGGACGCCGGTGGCATACTGGGAGGCGGCGGCCGCGGACAGCGGCAACACCGTAATACCGAGGCGCGAGGCGACCATATGGCGCAGGGTTTCGAGGGAGCTGCCGTCGGCGGCAGTGCGGATATGGCCGATGCCGCTGTCTTTCTCGATGGTCTGCTGCAGTTGCGGGCAGGCCTCCAGTACCTGATCGCGGAAGCAGTGGCCCTCACCCAGTAGTAACACGTTGTCTTCGCACAGTTGTTCCGGGGCCAGGGCGTCGAATTTGGCCAGCGGGTGGTCGGAAGGCATCAGCACCACGAAGGGCTCGTCGTACAGGGGCTGGGTAACCACGTCCGGCTCGGTAAAGGGCAGCGCCAGGATCACGGCGTCCAGCTCACCCTTGCGCAGGCGTGCGCGCAGGGTGGAGGTATAGCCCTCCTCCACAAACAGCGGCATCTGCGGCGCCAGCTGCTGCAGCTGGGGAATGAAATGGGGGAACAGGTAGGGCCCGATGGTGAAAATGGCGCCCACGGACAGCGGGCTGCTCAGCTGGTCTTTACCGGCACTGGCAATATCCCGGATAGCGGCTGATTGCTCCAGCACCAGTTGCGCCTGGGCAACGATGCGTTCGCCCAGCGGGGTGGCCTGGACGCGGGTTTTGGAGCGCTCGAACAGGGCCACGCCCAGCTCTTTTTCCAGTTTTTTTACCGCAATGGACAGGGTCGGCTGACTCACAAAACAGCGTTCAGCGGCGCGGCCGAAATGCTGCTCCTGGGCCAGGGTGACGATGTAACGCAATTCGTTGAGTGTCATGGCAAACACAATCAGATAAAACTTGGCGATAGAGTTTATTCATAAATACCCCCGGGCGGCCAGTAAAACTGCGGTTGCGGTGTATAAATGTCTCAATATAGAAAAAAATGCTATTAGACTTGTTTATGGTTAGTAAATTTTGCTATTAACTTGCGCGCTGAGCCGGTGTGGTGGCGCATCTTTTGCTATACGTATAAAGGCAAGTGTTCAAAACACACAAAGCGGAGATTCGCGATGGGTATCTTGTCTTGGATTATTCTCGGCCTGATTGCGGGCGCATTAGCTAAATGGATCATGCCGGGCCCGGATCCGGGTGGTTGGATTGTGACCATGGTCATCGGTATTGTGGGCGCCTTTATTGGCGGTTGGCTGGGTTCCCTGGTTGGTATCGGTGGACCGGTTACCGGCTTTGCACTGGGGGATATCATCACCGCGGTGATCGGCGCCATAGTGCTGCTCATCATTTACCGCATGGTGAAATCCCGAAGTTGACCTGGACTATTCAGTCAATGGCACTTTATAGCTAATATAGCTACGGGGCTCGCAACTTGCTGCGGGCCCCGGTCACAGAACAGGGTTAGTAAACAGGATATAAATGGTTTTCTGACCGAGAGTTCGCAGTAATTCATAATTATTTTTACGGTTGCACCGGTTTTCACCGGTAGCCTTGTTTTGGGGACCGAATTTCGGTGCCGGGGGATTATTCAAGCGGTTATGGCAAAGGAAAAAGTCTGGATCTTCGGTTGTGGTGATCTGGGGACTCGTCTGGCATTGAAGCTGGATCGCAAGGCGTATGACGTTTTTGGCGTGCGCCGCAATCCGCTGCAGGCACTGGCGCGCAAGCGCCGCGCCGACGTGGTCAACTGGCGTCGCGGTGATGCCACCAAACCGGAAGACATCCAGCGGCATCTGGGCAACGGTGCCGACATTGTCATCGCCACTTTTACCCCGGGCACCAGTACCCCTCAGGCCTATCAGCGCGCTTATGTAGATACCGCAAACGTTCTGCGGGATGCATTGGCGAAACTGGATAAGCCCCCTCGCCTCTTTCTGTGGATTTCCTCTACCCGTGTTTATGGCCAGAGCGGCGACCAGTGGTTGGATGAGCGTTCGCAGCCCCTCCCCGGCAGTTTTCAGGGTGAGGCGTTGCTGGCCGCAGAGAAAATTGCCCAGTCGGTAGCTACGGAGAGTTGTGTGGTGCGGTTTGCGGGTATCTATGGCCCGGGCCGAGATCGCCTGCTGTCACAGGTGCGTGCCGGTCGCTGTGCGCCGCCGTCGCCACCGCAGTTCAGCAACCGGATTCATGTGGACGATGCGGTGGGTTTTCTGGCGCACCTGATCGAGGGCCAGAAGCAGGGTAAGCAGTTCGAGAAGCTGTATATCGGTGCGGACTGTACGCCGGTGCCCATGTATGAGTTGCAGAGCTGGCTGGCAAAATCTATGGGTTACACCAGTGCGCACTTGCGCGAGGAAGTGGCCACCAGTGAGCGGCGCTCTAAAAAGATGAGCAACAAGCGGATGCTGGAGAGCGGCTACGAGATGCTGTATCCCGATTACCGTGCGGGCTATAACACCCTGCTGGAAAACGACTGAACATACCTGTCGCGCCGCCGTTCATAGGCGGCGCAGTGTCTTCCCTCATTGTCTTTGGACGCGGGCGCCTTTAGATCACCATCACACCTTCGGCTTCAAACTGTGCGCCCTTGGGCAGCTGGCTCACGCCTACCGCGGCACGGGCCGGGAAGGGTTTCGAGAACACTTCTTCCATGACTTCATTGACGGTGGCGAAATTGCTGAGGTCGGTGAGGTAAAGGTTCAGCTTGACGATGCTGTCGAGGGAGCCGTTGGCGGCTTCACATACGGCTTTGAGGTTCTGGAAAACCTGTACCGCCTGTTCGCGGAAGTCGTCGGACACCAGTTCCATGGTTTCCGGCACCAGTGGGATCTGGCCGGATAGGTAGATGGTGTTGTCGACCTTGACGGCCTGCGAGTAGCTGCCGATAGCAGCCGGTGCCTTATCAGTTTTTATCACGGCGCGATTGGGCATGGGTTACTTCTCCGGGCCTCAACAGGCCTGCTTGCTGAAAAAGAAAGCGGGAGAATATAGCGCGGTTTCCGGGGTTTGGGGAGGTGTCGTCAGCTGCAGGCAGCGATATGCGAAGCTGTCCACATTCCGTGAAAAACACGACAAAACCCTTTCGGGTTTCATCGGATTTTCGCAATTCGCATCCGCGTCAATCCATTGAATGCTTCGTTCGTAAGTTGGTGGCGGCACTGCTACCGATGTTTGCTCGCGAGACACGCCGTACACCCATCCCTGGGGGCTCGGCTGCGGCCGTCCTGGCCGCAGACGGTCCCGCGAGCAAACACCGGTATCAGTACCTTCGCATTGAACAATTGAGAAGTTGGTTGCCGCAGTTGGGTGCTTACTGGCACCTACGGGCGGGCAATTTTGATCACTGCAGGCAGGTTGCGCAGGCGTTTCATCACTCGGGCCAGGTGCACGCGGTTGGCCACTTCCAGGGTCATTGCGATGACACTATGCTGGGCATCTTTCTCATCCACGTGGATCTGCTCGATACTGGCGCCCTCTTCGGTAATGCGGGTGGCGAGTCGCGCAATGATGCCGCGTTCGGACTCCACTTCGACCCGCACATCGCCGAGGAACTCACCTTTTACATCCGGCGACCAGTTGACCGCCATGATGTTTTCCGGGTGTTCGCGCAGCTCTTCCGCATTGCGGCAGCTGTCGCGGTGCACCACTACGCCCTTGCCGGAGCTGATGTGGCCCATGATGGTGTCGCCGGGAATCGGGCGGCAGCAGCGGGCGAAGCTGATCATCATGCCCTCCTGGGCATCAATGGTCAGCGGTGAGGAGATGTTGCTTGCTTCGGATTCGACGGTGCCCGGCGGTACCAGCAGTTTGGCCGCAGAGAAGGCGGCGCGGTTGCCGAGGCCGATTTCTTCCAGCAGCTTGTCGAAAGTTTCGCATCGGGCTTCCTTGGCGCCGTGCAGTTTCTGTTCGTCGCTGAGGTCGGATGTTTTCAGCTTGAACTTCGCCAGGGCTTTTTCGAGTAGACGCTGCCCCAGCGCAATGGAGTCGTGGTGGCGCTGGTGCTTGAGGTAGTGGCGAATGGCGCTGCGGGCTTTTGCGGTCACCACAAAGTTGAGCCAGTTGGGATTTGGCTGCACGTTTTTGCTGGTGAGGATTTCCACTTTCTGGCCGCTTTCCAGTGGTTGCGACAGCGGCGCCAGGCGCTGGTTGATGCGCACTGCAACGCAGGAGTTGCCCACGTCGGTGTGCACCGAGTAGGCGAAGTCCACCGCGGTGGCACCGGCGGGCAGGTCGATGATCTTGCCCTTGGGTGTAAACACGTACACCTCGTCCGGGAAGAGATCGATCTTTACGTTCTCGATAAATTCCAGCGAGTCGCCGGCGCGCTGCTGCATCTCCAGCAGGCCCTGTACCCAGCGGCGCGCGCGTACCTGGCTGGTGCCGCCGGTATTCAGTACTTCGTCGCCGGAGGATTTGTACAGCCAGTGGGCGGCGATACCGCTGTTGGCCATCTCATCCATTTCCTTGGTGCGGATCTGCACCTCGATAGGCACCCCGTGCATGCCGAGCAAAACCGTGTGCAGGGACTGGTAGCCGTTGGATTTGGGGATGGCGATATAGTCTTTGAACTCACTGATCACCGGCTTGTACAGGTTGTGGATAACCCCGAAGGTCCGGTAGCAGGTGTCCACACTGTCGACGATGATGCGGAAGGCGTAGACGTCCATGATTTCCTTGAACGACTTCTTCTTCGAACGCATCTTCTGGTAAATGCTGTAGAGATGCTTCTCGCGGCCGATTACCAGCGCGTCGATTTTTTCCCGCTCCAGGCGCAGCTCGATGGCGTTCTGGATCTTCTCCAGAAGCTCCTTGCGGTTTCCGCGGGCGGCGACCAAAGCGGCGCGCAGGCGACTGGCGCGCAGGGGATAGATGGCGAAGAAGGCGCGGTCTTCGAACTCGATCCGCACGTCGTTCATGCCCAGGCGGTTGGCGATGGGCGCGTAAATCTCGAGGGTCTCGCGGGCAATGCGCGCGCGCTTTTCCGGTTTGAGTGAGCCGAGGGTGCGCATGTTATGCAGGCGGTCGGCGAGCTTCACCAGGATCACGCGGATATCCCGCGCCATGGCCAGGGCCATTTTCTGGAAGTTCTCCGCCTGCTTCTCCGCCGGGCTGTCGGTCTCGAACTGGGTCAGCTTGGAGACCCCGTCCACCAGATCCGCAATCTCTTCACCAAACTGCTCCGCCAGTGCCGCCTTGGGGATACCGGTGTCTTCGATGACATCGTGCAGCATGGCCGCGGCCAGGCTCTGGGCGTCCATGTGCATGCCCGCCAAGATAGTGGCGACGGCGAGGGGGTGGGTGATATAGGGTTCGCCGGAGCGCCGGGTCTGGCCCTCGTGGGCCTGCTCCGCGTAAAAATAGGCGCGGCGGACGAACTGAATCTGGTCGGTGGGAAGGTAGGACGAGAGGCGATGGGCCAGACTGTCGATGGTGTGCAAAGCCGCGATCGCCTCTTAGTGTTCCAGCAGTTCCTGTATCAAATTCTCAGATCTGGCTTACAGATCTTGCTCGGACAGGAATACCGGCGCGGGCGCGGCGTGGCGTACTGGCTCGTCTTCCGGCTCGTCGAGGATGCTGGCGTCAACAAAGCCTTCTTCGATTTCACGCAGGGCGATCACGGTAGGCTTGTCGTTTTCTTCTGGCACGAAGGGGTCGCGGCCGCCGGTGGCGATCTGGCGGGCGCGCTTGCTGCCTACGATAACCAGCTCAAAGCGGTTGTCTACGTGGTCGAGGCAATCTTCAACGGTAATACGGGCCATAAATCTTCTGTTCCAGTGTGGGCTCGCCCGTGTGGGCGAAATTAGCGAATTCTGGCGTCTGCCCGGCAGGTCAATGCAGGGGCGGACTGGGGGTAGCTATTCTACCGGACCGCGCGGTGTACGCAAATCGAACAGTCGCTGCAAGCGTGATTTGTTGTCTGGCGATGTCCAGTGCGCGATATGCGAAGGTGGCGATACCGGGTAAAGCTTTGTGAGACCGTCTGCGGCCAGGACGGCCGCAGCCGAGCCCCCATGGATGGGTTTACGGCGTGTCTCACAAAGCTTTACCCGGTAGCGGCACCGCCACGGAGTCTGTTAAGAACTCTTGTTCGGTTACTGCTTCCGCAACAACGACTGCAGCAGTCCGCTGTGCTGTTCCTGCTGGCGCGACAGCCGCTGGCGTTCGGCCACCATGATGGCCTGGAGTTCGGCCAGGGCGGTGGTGAAGTCGTCATTGATGATCAGGTAGTCCGTTTCCACATAGTGGGACATTTCACTGATCGCCTGCGCCATGCGCTTGTCAATCACGCTCTGGTCGTCCTGGCCGCGGCCGGTGAGCCGCTCCAGCAGCGCCTGCTGGGACGGCGGCAGGATGAAGATACCCACGGTTTCCGGCATCTGCTTGCGCACCTGGGCGGCGCCCTGCCAGTCGATTTCCAGGATTACGTCGCGGCCGCTGGCCAGCGTTTCTTCCACCCATGCCTTGGAGGTGCCGTAAAAGTTCTCGAATACCTGCGCGTGTTCGAGAAAGGCACAGTCGCCGAGCATGGAAACAAAACTATCGCGATCCACGAAATGATAGTTGATGCCGTCGATCTCGCCGGGGCGCATGGGGCGCGTGGTGTGGGACACGGATACGGTGACCTGGCTGTCGTTCTCGATCAGTGCTTTGACGAGGCTGGTTTTCCCGGCGCCGGAAGGCGCGGAGACCGTATAGAGAGTACCTGTAGACACGGCGAACCTTGGTTAGATAACTATTGTGGGTGGCTACCCTGGCGCACAGGGACTGGCGCATAGGGAGGAGTGGGCGGGGATTATATCGAAAGGCGGTGGCCGGGGGCGAAACTGTGTGGATAAGTTTAGGGCCGGGCTGGAATTAATGGTCGCGGGGGTGGTGAACAGGCAGTCCCCCGGCCGGTGCTGGGGGCAAAGTGTTGGGCTTTTTCAGTCGCCTATCAACGGGTAGACAGGTAACCGAACCCGGCCGGGAGTGCCTGCGGAAACTCAACCTGAGCATTATGGGCGCTCTGGCTACTGCGGATTCCTTTTTGCGGACCTGACAACAGGCCCTAATTGCGAACGGGAGTGACTGTATCGTCTTTGTCGGTAAAAACCAACCAGTACCACAAGGCGGCGCTGACGAGACAGTAGCCGGCAAGTGGCACCCACAGGATCTGGGGCCATAGCGGCGCAATTGCCATCAGCGCCACCAGCCGGCTTATTTCCCAGTACCGGCTGCGCGCTTCACCGTCGAGAATGCGGCCGTTGATCACCAGCCCGATGACCAGCATCAGAACCATGGTGGCGAGAATGCCGTAGCCGAGATCCCTGCCGTACCACAGCAGGGCGAGGGTAGCGCCGGAGTAAATCAGGTGCTGGGCCAGGACATAACCGCGCTGGCCGGCACTGATCTGCGGGTCAAAGCGCTGGAAGTTGTCCAGGTCGCCACTGGGTACCGGCATGGCCGCCTCGGCATCCGCCGGGCGGTAGCCGGTGGCGCGAAACCAGAGGGTGAGCTTCTCTTTCCAGCTCTTGGTGTACACCGCGTCCAGCCACATGCGTTTGAAGTGCTGCAGGTTGGCGGCGAGTGGATCGAAGGTGTTCAGGGGTTTGCGCACACCGTAGATGCAGGGTTCCTCGTCCAGTTCCTCCTGATAGCTACCGAAAAGACGGTCCCACACAATCAGCACACCGCCGTAATTGCGGTCCACATAGACCTTGTTCTGGGCATGGTGCACCCGGTGATTGGATGGGGTGACCAGAATCCATTCCATCCAGCGTACCTTGGGGAATTTCTGGGTGTGGACCCAGAACTGGTAGATCAGGTCGATGGCGCCGGCGGTCACCAGCAGCTCCCAGGGAAGCCCGATCAACAGCAGCGGCAGATAGAAAATCCACCCCAGCGGAACCAGGTCGCTGGACTGGCGCAGGGCGGTGGTGAGGTTGTAGTCCTCGCTCTGGTGGTGCACAAGGTGCTCGGCCCAGAAGATATTGATCTCGTGGCAGATGCGGTGCTTCCAGTAATAGCAGAAGTCGTAGGCGACAACCGCCAGCAGCAGGTGCCAGGGATTGTCTAGCGACCACTGGATACCGAGACTCTGGTAAGTCGGCTCCAGCCACTGGTACAGCGGTATATAGATGAGTACCAGAATACCCATCCGCACCAGGCCGAGAATGCGGCTCAGAATACCGGCACCGAGACTGCCGATGGCGTCATTCAGCCGGTACAGACCCCAGCCGCGCCAGCGATCCAGCGCCAGTTCGAGCAGTACGGCGAGCAGAAAAAATGGAATGGCAGCGGTGACGAGTCCCACAGGCACCTCGGAAATTGTCTATATCGTTATCTTTATCGTTTCATCGTCAGGCTTTTGACCTTGCGGGTAATGTTGCCACAGCCCGTGACGTGAACAATGTCCTTGGAGACCGGATTTCGAAATCCGTGTGTGTTTATCCCTTGATGCCAACTAAACCCGCTAGGAGCGACCATGATTAACGCCTATGCCGCCGAATCCGCCGGCGCCGAACTAACGCCTTTCAGTTATGATCCCGGCAGCCTGAAGCCCGGGCAGGTGGAAATCCTGGTGGAATACTGTGGCCTCTGCCACAGCGACCTGAGCGTGGTGAACAACGAATGGGGCATGAGTGCCTACCCGGTGGTACCGGGCCATGAAGTGGTTGGCCGAATCGAGGCGCTCGGTGCCGGTGTCACGCACCTGCAGGCGGGGCAGCGCGTCGGACTGGGGTGGCACGCTGGCTACTGCGGTCACTGCGGCGAGTGCGACAACGGCCACCAGAACCTCTGCGCCAGTGCCCAGCCTACCATCATCGGTCATCACGGCGGATTTGCCGACAAGGTGCGCGCCAGTGCCGACAGCGTGGTGCCGATTCCCGATGGGCTGGACCCCAAGGTTGTCGGTCCCCTCTTCTGTGCCGGCATTACCGTGTACAACCCGCTGGTGCAGTTCGACATCAAACCCAACAGCCGCGCCGCGGTAATCGGCATCGGCGGTCTCGGCCATCTGGCGTTGCAGTTTCTGAACGCCTGGGGTTGTGATGTCACCGCCTTTACCTCCAGCGATAGCAAGCGCCAGGAGGCTCTGGAGCTCGGCGCCCACCACACTCTCAACAGCCGCGACCCCGAGGCCTTGAAAGCCGCCGCCGGCCAGTTCGACCTGATTATCTCCACGGTGAATGTAAAACTGGACTGGAACACCTACCTCGCCACCCTCAAGCCCCGCGGCCGCCTGCACTTCGTCGGCGCCACCACTGAACCGCTGGACCTTAACGTGTTTAACCTGCTGATGGCCCAGCGCCAGGTTTCCGGCTCCCCTGTTGGCAGCCCGGCCACCATCGCCGATATGCTCGAGTTTGCCGCGCGGCACAAGATTGCCCCGAAAGTGGAGCAGTTTCCGATGAGCAAGGTGAATGAGGCGTTCGCACGCCTGGAAAGCGGTGAGGCGCGGTATCGAATCGTACTGACGGCTGGCGAATAGCCGCGACTGAAACCCCAATAAAAAAAGCCCAATAAAAAAGGCCGGCGATTGCCGGCCAAACAAGGTGGGGTAAAGCGAAGCGTGACGTGAGAGCTGAAGCGCTTAAGGTGCCGCTTCGGCCTGCAGTGTCACTCCGGAATAGCTGGTATAGCCGCGGATGCTGATATACCAGGTGCCCGCTTGTGGATTGCTGAAGCTACAGCTCTCGCTGTTGCCGTAGCGGTAGGGCCGGCAGTTGTAGCTGCTGGTGGTAGGCTGTGAGCCGTAGCGCACATAGAGGTCACCATCGCCGCTGCCACCGCTCATCAGCACTTCCAGGGCAGACATGCCGGAATTCACATTCAGGGTGAAATGCTGCCAGCTGCCGGAGGCGCCCGACAGGTTGCTCTCGGTCCAGCCGGTGGCACCACCGCCGCTGCCGCCTTCATCGAAGCTGCCGGTCAGGCTCAAGCCAGAGAAACTGCTGTAAGCGCGCACCATCACGTAATAGGTTCCCGCCTGAACATTCGAGATGTTGCAGGTTTCGCTATTGCCGTTCAGGTAGGGGCGGCAGTCGTAGGCGCTGGTGGTTGCCGCGGAACCGTAGCGGACATAGAGGTCCGCGTCGCCGCTACCGCCGGCAATCTGGAAGCTCAGGTTGGACGCGCCTGCGGGAACCTGCAGGGTGTACTGCAATTCGCCACCGGTGCTGGCCGAGAGTCCGGTTACCGCCACACCATTGGTCAGCTCGCCATTGCCGGGCTCCGGATCTGGATCCGGGTTGCCACCGCCATTGACCGCGTTCACTGCTGCCGAGGCATCCACGATACCGCTACCGCACTGGCTGCAGGAGCCGGGGAAGCTGCGCGCGGTATTTTTCAGTGTGGATTCCACCTGGTCCGGCGTGATGTTGCCATCGACCGCATAGAGCAGTGCCGCAGCACCGGCCACATGCGGCGCTGCCATGCTGGTGCCCTGGTAGAAGGCGTAGTTGTCGCTGCCGGGGCCCTGGCTGCCGCTGTTGAGCGTGGAGAGAACGCCATTGCTGTTGGTGGACGTTTCACCTCCGGGCGCTGCCACATCCACCACACTGCCGTAGTTGGAGTAGTAGGCGCGGCTACCGGCGCGGTTGGTGGAGGCCACCGAGATGACGCCGGCGCAACTGGCCGGGCTGTAATTGCCCGCGTTGGCGTTGGAGTTGCCCGCTGCAACCACCACGGTGGTGCCGAGGCTGCGAGCCGTATTGATGGCGTTCTGGGTGGTGGTATCACAGCTGCCGCCGCCGCCGAGGCTCAGGTTGAGCACCTGCGCCGGGTTGGCGTTGGCGGGCACGCCGCTGACATTGCCGCCCGCGCCCCAGATGATGCCGTCAGCGATATCTGAGGTGTAACCACCGCAGCGTCCGAGTACCCGGATGGGCACCACTTTCGCTTTGTAGGCGACACCGGCAACACCGGTACCATTGTTGGTAACCGCCGCGACGGTACCGGCCACGTGGGTGCCGTGCCAGCTACTGCTGCGTGCCGGTTGCCCGGAACCACAGGCACCCGCGGGAGACCAGTCACCGGGGTCGCTGGCATCACTGTCGCGACCGTTGCCGTCCTGGGCCACGGTGGTGTCCGAGATCATGTCGTAACCGGGCAGGATGTTGGCATTCAGATCGGCGTGCGGGCGATAGCCGGTGTCGATTACACCGACCACGACCCCTTCCCCCTGCGTCACATCCCAGGCTGCCGGCAGGTTCAGACCGCCGGTTGCTTCAAAGTAGTGCCACTGCTGGTTGTAGTTGGCATCGTTGGGTACCGCCATCGGCTGCATCAGGCGATCGGGTTCCGCATATTCCACCTGCGGGTCCTGTTCCAGGCGCGCGATGATGGCATCCAGTTCCGATTTGCTTGCGCGCTTTTCCAGTTTCATCAACTGCGCACCGGTAGCGAGGCGACGCATATGCTTGAAGCGATGACCGGAGGTCTGCGCTACCCGGTCAATGGCGGTCTGCGACATGGCCATGGCATTGGCGCCTGCCATGGTACTTTTGTATTTGACGATAACGCGGTCGGTAACCACTTCATCCGCCGCCACGGCCATGGCCGACAGCTCCGGCTCAACCGCCTGAGCGGAAAAGCTGGCACCAAAAGTGGCGCTGAGCAGCAGGGTTGCCGCACCGAGAGCGGTGCCGGGGCGCTGCTTCAGTCCAGAGCCAAGTTTCAATAACGCTGATAATTTCATTGTTGCGAATTTCTCCTTAATTATTTTTATCGGCGGCTCCGGGTAGAGCTGCCGTTAAAACACCGCGGAACTCCTGAGCGGCCCCTCCGGAACTGTCCGCAGTTGTGCTGCGGATTTCTTTCCGGGGGTCATGGTTTAACGAGGAGAAGGATTGCGCCCACAATTAAAATGAAGGACAACTCTTTGGATTTCGCGCCAAAATTAGGCGGTAATTGGTACGATCGTAACCCATTTGGGTTTAACTGTGATGCAGGTCTCCATGGCTGGCATTAAATTCACCGTTCGATCACGCGTCATCGTGCAGGGTGCACCGAGTCATCCGAAGCCAGGTGTGCGCGGCGCATCGTCAGTACAAAACCCAACAACCCGAGTATCGGGCCGGGCAGTAGCAACCAGACAGCATCGGGACCGGCCCGTTCGAATAGAGCGCTGATGCCCGCAATTGAAACCACGGTAATCGCGAAGCCTGCGGAGTTCTGAATGGCGAGGGCCGCGCCCACCAGTTCTCGCGGACAGGCAGAGGCAGAAAGCGCAGAAAACTGCGGCGAATCCGCAATTACGGTCGCGCCCCAGACCAGCAACAAAATGGCGAGCCCGATTGCCGGTAAATCATTCCAGGACAAAACAAAAATCAGCGCGCAGCTACCCGATGTGGCAAGCGCGCCCAGAGCGACAGGGCCACTGCCGACCCGGCGCGACAGAAGGCCACCCAGCAGGCAGCCAATGGCGCCAACGGCGATAATCGCAAACGACAGGCCGGGCACACCGAGTGCGGGAAACTGTACCGACAGCGCCGTACCAGAAACCAGCAGTGGCACTATCGCCCAGAAGGCATACAGCTCCCACATATGTCCGAAGTAACCCCAGGCCGCTGCGCGAAATTGCGGAACTCGAAATGCCTGCAGCACAGCGGGTTGGGAGAGTCGGTTGCGCCGGGCTGTGGGGACAGGATGCGGTAAGTACGGGCCGTCCCCGAGTCGATGGATTAAAAGCGCGGCAATTATCGCGAGGAGGGAAGATGCGGTGATGATCATCTGCCAGGGAAAACCCGCCCCGATTTCTCGCAGTCCATGTGGCAGTGCGGTACCCAGCGTCAGCATTGCCACCAACTGTGCCAGCGCGGCGCCGGCCTTATCTGGGGACCAGCTGACCACCATTTTCATACCCATGGGATAGATCCCCGCGAGCGAAATACCTACAAGAAACCGGAAAACCAGTGCGCTCGCCAAATCTGTGGCGAGCCAGGCAAAGCAAGCATTCAATATCGCACCGGCAATGGCGCTCGCGACAAAAATATGACTCGCACGAAAGCGATCAGCAATGCCACCTAAGGCAAGCGTCAAAGTGCCGAGAATAAACCCAGCCTGTACAGCGTTCGTCAGCCAGCCGATATCGGTGACTGACACCATCCAACTTGCCGCAAGATCATCTGCGGCACTATTTGCGCTGAACCACAGCGATGTACCGAGAAGTTGGGCCGCGGCAATGATGATGACGGGATTGAATACTTTCATGGAATTTGATGGCGGAATTTTCTGACAATCCCGATATTTTCCGTCTTTGTGACTAGGCTTTCAGCAAAGAATTATCTGTCGCCGGTCGAGAGCAATGCGCCAAACTCAAAAATTTGCCGAAATTCTAATTCTTGTGACTCTTTTTCTTGTCGCCAGCTGCGGGCAAAGCGAACAAAAGAAAGTTGATCCTGCCTCCACCGAGGACCGTTCCGACGCCGGTGTGAATAACTTTGATGTTGTGCCCATCGCCCGGTTTGACAATTTCATTGAAACCGGTGACCTGGATGCTATACGAAAAAAGAGGCAAATTGCGCTTGCTGGTGGATCCCAGTCGCGCCAGTGCATTACATCGGGCAGCCACACAACAGGATGTGGAAATCGGGCACGCTCAGCGGATGGCGAGGGCGCTGGGCGTGACCCTGGTCGTGCTTGAGGTAGACACCTTTGCAGATCTGATACCCGCGCTGAATGCGGGAAAAGGTGATCTTATTGCAAACAATCTGATCGTGACCGAAGCCCGTGCGGAGAGCGTAGCCTTCTCCTCTCCCACGGCCGACACGCAGATCGTCCTGGTCTCGCGGGCCGGCATGCCGGCGCTCACCGATGACAGTAACTTGCAGGGAAAAACCTTGCTGGTCACGAAAGGGACCGCGTATGAATCGCAAGCGCGCGCGTTGCAAGCGCAGCACCCCGCGTTAAACCTGCAATTTGTACCCGACAATTACGTGGACCTGTTGGTGAAAGTGGCCGACGGAAAAGCCGATTTCACTATTGTCGATATGGAAGTGCTGAAGCTGGTTCAGCAATTTCGCGAAGACCTTAAAATCAGTTTGACCTTTCCGGGCAGCTATCGTCTGGCATGGGCTTTCCGTAAAAACTCACCAAAGCTTCAAGACGCCATTGATGAGCAAGTGCGGTTGTTGCATTTGATCAAACCACAACAGCGCTCGATAGCCGATCTGGATGAAATCAAAGCGCGCGGAGTGCTGCGCGCCGTCACCCGCAACCATCCAGGCACTTTTTTCATGTGGAAAGGGCAGCTACTGGGCTTTGAGTTCAGCTTGCTGGAGAGTTTCGCCGCGAGTCTGGATGTGCGTCTGGCAATCACCGTAGCGGACTCTCACGATGAATTTGTGCGATTACTTGCTGATGGCGATGCCGATGTCTCGGCGAGCCTACTGGCAATTACCGATGAGCGCCGGGCGGCGGGTATGAACTTTTCGGCCCCATACCTCGAGAGCAGTACCGGGGTGGTCGCACGACAAGGCGAAAAGATTGCAAGCCTGAAGTCGCTTTCAGGTCGCACCTTGTGTGTGCGGCCGGCGAGCAGTCAATACCGGATTGCGCAGAATCTGCAAAAGGAGATCCCGGACCTGAAGTTACAGGAGATTGATAACCGCCTCGATATTCAGCATGTGATCGATCTTGTCGTTAAAAAAGAGTGCGACCTGACGATCGCCGATGAAATTTCTGTACACCTGGAGCAGGCCTGGCGCGACGATGTGGTCTTCGCGCTCGATCTCGCGCAAGAGTACAGTCGCTATGCCTGGATGGTGTGGACAGCAATCCAAAGTTGCTTGAAGCCATCGACCAATTTTTTTCCAAAACTGAAACGGGAAAAAAGTTGCCACAGTTACGGGAGCGGTATTTCAATACGCCGAAACGCACGCGTCCGGAAATTGAGGCGCTGGCGGAAGCCGGAAAAATTTCTCCATTTGATGATTATGTTCGCCGCTACGCGAAAAAACATGATTTTGACTGGCGTCTTTTAGTGGCGCAGATGTATCAGGAGAGCAACTTCGATCCCAAAGCGCGCTCCTGGGTGGGCGCACAGGGTTTAATGCAGGTCATGCCTGATACGGGGAAGCAGGTTGGGGAAACCGATTTGTATGATCCGCAGACAAGTATCCGCGCTGGTGCCAAGTATATGCAGTGGCTCCATGCAAAATTTGAAGACAAGGGCATAACGCCTGACAACATGATGTGGTTTACCCTGGCCTCCTACAATGCCGGACTGGGGCATGTGTACGATGCGCAGAATCTCGCAGAAACCAAGGGGTGGGATCGTAATATCTGGTTTGATAACGTGGAGCGCGCGATGCTTTTGTTGTCGGATCCCCAGTACTACAAGAAAGCGCAGTATGGCTATGCGCGGGGCCAAGAGCCGGTGGATTATGTTCGGAAAATAGAGGCTCGTTTTCGTTCCTTTGTGTCTTTGCTCGAGGCACAGCAGCGGCAAAGCCCCTCGGAATCGTGACCCTGGCGGGGCTATTTATGGCGAGAGGCCTGGGGAAACCTGCGCGGTGATTGATCCAATGGGTATTGTGCTCGCTACGGATCCAGCAGTTTGTTTTTTGCTTCGATCCAGCGGCTCATAAACTCCTCGGCACGATGTTCGGTACGTCGGAGTATGCGGCCCCATATGTTTCGATTACGGTGTGCATCCAGGTTTTCGGCGACCTCTTCAATTCGCTGAATGAATGCATCGGAGTGGTCGCGATAAGAAAATCCGGTTTCGAGCGCACACATGCCGGCATCGCGTACTGCGAGCCAGTCCGTTTCATTTTGATACAACTGCGCGACGATTGCGGCGAACTGCTCTGGCGTATCGTCTAGTAAATAGCCCCAGGCGTCGTCAGGCGCCATGGACTCTGCGCCGATGGTGGTGGTCACGGTGGGTGTGCCGCTGAGCCAGCCTTCCAGTATCTTGCCTTTCTGCCCTGCGCCGAAGCGTAGCGGTGCCAGGTTTAATCGGTAGCGCATCAGTGTTGCCAGCGCATCTTCGGTGCGTCCATGAACCCGGAATCCGCTTGCCGGATTGCTAAGCCGGTGCATGGCGTGATCTGAATAGGCGCCGTAAACGTGGCACTCTACGCCGGGGAGTATCCGGTGTAGCCGTGGCCACACTTCCTCCGCAAGCCAGATGGTCGCGTCGCGATTGGGCGCGTGCTTGAAGCCGCCGATCATCACCAGGTGTTGTCGCTCGGCGAAATCGGGCAGTGATTCGGCGTCTGGAATTTCCCGCACCAGAAATGGCAGGTAGTGCAGTTGCCAGTCTGGCAAACAGAAATGCTGTTTCAGCAGGTCCACTTCAACCTGGGAAATCATGATGGTGAGATCGCAGCGGGCGATAGCGGCGATCTCGCGCTCGGCGATCGGGTGGAACAGGTTTAGCGGCTGGCTACTTTTCAGTGCCTGGTGACGCGCCTCGCGCAGGCTGTGGAAGTCACTGGTGTCGAGCACCGTCACTGCGTTGGGACACTGCTCGCGCACCCGCCAGCCAAACTGCTCTTCCATCATAAAGCGATCGTAGATCACCAGGCTGGGGTTCAGTGCGCGCACCCAGTCGTCGAAACTGGATGCATTGACCTCAATCTGGTGCTCAGCGTAACCGGTCTTGGCCTGAAAGGGGGTTGGCTGCGCCGGGCAACCGATTTCAACCTGATAGCCTGCTTCCGCAAGCAGGTCGAGGAGGTCGAGGGTGCGGCGGCCAGCAGCAGTCGAGGTGGGTTCCGGCCACTGCTTGGCGATGAGTAGCGCTTTTTTTTCAGGCATGACTTGGTACATCTGGCTGCCGCAAAAGGGCGAGATACTTGAATTTCGTTACTCGATGTTTTGCACCTGTTCGCGCATCTGTTCGATCAGTACCTTCAATTCCACCGCCGCCTGAGTGGTATCGGTCACTACCGATTTTGAAGACAGGGTATTTGCCTCACGATTGAATTCCTGCATCAGGAAATCCAGTCGGCGGCCGATGGCGCCGCCATTTTTCAGCACGCGGCGTGCTTCGTTGACGTGCGCGTCGAGGCGGTCGAGCTCTTCGTCGACGTCTGCCTTCTGGGCCAGCACCGCAATTTCCTGTTCGATGCGATCCTTGTCGACTTCTTCAAGCAATTCGGCCAGTCGTGTGCGCAGCTTTTCACGCTGGTTTTCCAGTATCTGCGGCAATAGCGCGCGCACCTGACCGACCTGTTCGCTGATGCCCTTGATGCGGGCCTCGATAAAGCCGGCGAGCTCGGCGCCTTCGCGCTCACGGTTATCCACTACCTGCTGCAGTGCCTGCTTAAAACCATCGAGGATGGCGTTGGCCTGCTCATCGGCGTCGGTTTCCGGCTCGGCGATGACGCCCGGCCACTTCAAAATCTCCAGCGGATTCAACGCCAGACTGTCACTGGCGGGTGCCACCAGGCTGGCAGCCTTGACCAGCTGTTCGGCGAGGGCCTGATTGACTTCGATGGCAGCGGTTTGGCCGCTCACCGGCTTCAGGGTGAGGGTCATTTCCAGTTTGCCGCGGTTTAGCGTCTGGCGCAGTTGTTCGCGCAGCTTGGGCTCCTGCGCGCGGGCGGCTTCCGGCAGGCGGAAGTGGGGTTCCAGGTAGCGGTGGTTGACCGAGCGCATCTCCCAGATGGCAGTGCCGGTGGAGTAATTGACTTCTGCGCGTCCGAAGGCGGTCATGCTGCGCACTTTGTTGTTGGCCATACTGCCGTGCTCCAGAAAGGCTGCTTGCTAGAAAAAGAGCGGCAAAGCATAGCACAGGGTGATTGTGGTCTTAGATGGCTATAATGCCGGGCCTTGAATCTTGTGAATCACTCAGCGAATCAACTATTGAGGTGCAATATGCAGCGACCAAGCGGCCGCAAGCCAGAGCAACTGCGCGACGTGCGCATCACCCGCCACTACACCCGCCACGCCGAGGGATCGGTGCTGGTGGAATTTGGCGATACAAAAGTGCTCTGCAATGCGTCGGTTGCAGCCGAAGTGCCGCGCTTTCTGCGCGGCCAGGGCAGTGGCTGGATCACCGCCGAGTACGGCATGCTGCCCCGCTCCACCGGCTCGCGCATGGGGCGTGAAGCGGCGCGCGGCAAACAGGGTGGCCGCACCGTGGAAATCCAGCGCCTGATCGGCCGCTCCCTGCGTGCGGCGGTGGATCTCAAACTCCTCGGTGAGCACCAGATCACCCTCGATTGCGATGTTATCCAGGCCGACGGCGGTACCCGTACCGCCTCGATCACCGGCGCCTGTGTGGCTCTGGTAGATGCCATTCGTTATTTGCAGCGCGAGAAAATGATCGCCACCGATCCACTGAAAAATATGGTGGCGGCGATTTCCGTGGGTATTTATGAGGGAGAGGCGTTGCTGGACCTGGATTACCCGGAAGACAGTAATGCCGATACCGATATGAACCTGGTGATGGCCGAGGATGGCGGCATGATCGAGGTGCAGGGTACCGCGGAAGGTGCGCCGTTCACCGAACAGCAGTTTGCGGAAATGCTGGCCCTGGGCAAGGCCGGGATCAGGGAACTGATCGAGTTGCAGAAAAAGGCGCTGGCGGAATAATCCCCGCGCCGCTTCCTGCAACGCTAGTCCTGCAACACTATTCCTGCGGTCTTAACCTGCAACCATCCGTTCTGAAAAACCGGCAGCTATTGCCACCGCTAGTGGCAGGGTGCGGCCGGTTTTGTCATAGGCTTCTCTCTAGGTTTGATAACAAGGATAGTGAGAGAGCCGATGAACAACCGTTACCTGGCTTCCATCCTTGCAGTGCTGCTGACCAGTTCGGCACACGTATTTGCACAGGATTCCGTTCAAGAAGCCCCAGCAAAAACCCAACACAAACACTACGAAGAGCCCCCGGGGGGCGATAAACCCTCCCCCGCTGGCAACATAGCCCCCCGCCTGCAAAACCTCGGCAAACACACCTTCCCGGTCTCCTGCGCCTCCGAGCAGGGGCAGAAATACATCGATCAGGCGATCAACCTGACTTATGCGTTCAATCACGCGGAAGCCGGTCGTTCCTTCCGCGAGGCAGCGAGACTGGATCCGGACTGTGCCATGGCTTATTGGGGCCAGGCGTTGGTGCTGGGACCCAACATCAATGCCCCCATGGACCAGGAGGCCGAGCCGAAGGCGTGGGAGCTGGTGCTCAAGGCGCAGTCGTTGGCGACTAGCGTGAATAAGCGGGAACGGGCATTGATCGAGGCGCTGACAAACCGCTATACCGGCGACCCCACGAATCGCCGCGAGGCCGACGAGAAATACGCGGCCGCCATGGCCAAGGTGGCGGCGGAGTACCCGGACGACCTCGATATTGCGACCTTATATGCCGAATCGATGATGGACCTGCGGCCCTGGAACTACTGGATGCGCGACGGCACACCCTATGCGGGTACCGAAGATATCGTCGCACTGCTCGAGGGGGTGATGGCGAAAAACCCGCAACATCCGGGCGCGCTACACCTGTATATCCATTTGATCGAACCCACCAACAACCCGCAGCGGGCGGAAAAGGCGGCGGATACCCTGCAAAACCTGATGCCGGGTGCCGGGCACATCGTGCATATGCCGGCCCATATTTATCAGCGGGTGGGTCGCTATGCCGACTCGGTAAAAGCCAATGAGCGCGCGATCCTTGCGGATGAAGATTACATCACCCAGTGCCGCGCCCAGGGGCTCTACCCGATGGCCTACTATCCGCACAATATTCACTTTTTGTGGTTTGCGAATACCGCCATGGGGAACAGTGCCAAGGCCATAGACGCGGCCAACAAAACTGCATCCAAGATCTCTGATGACACCTTGGAAGCCATGCCGTTGTTGGCTGGCTTCCGGGTTCTTCCCTACTGGTCGCTGGCGCGATTTGGCAAGTGGGATCAGGTGCTGGCATTGCCGGAACCCGCCAAGGACCCTTACCTGAAGGTCGCCTGGCACTATGTGCGCGGGCTTGCCTTTATCGGCAAGGGGCAGCTGGACGAGGCACAGCAAGAGCTGGAGATGGTACAAAAGCTCAGCAGCAGCCCGTCGCTTGATTACTCGATGTTCTCACCGAACAGCGCAAAACAGATCATGGCGATTGCGCCGGAAGTGCTCGCCGGAGAGCTGGCCGCGGCGCGCAAGGACTACGACAGCGCCGTGAATCACCTGAGCCGCGCGGTAAGATTGGAAGACGGCCTGGTGTATACCGAGCCGGCAGAGTGGCACTACCCACCGCGGCTGGCGCTCGGTGCGGTGCTGCTGGAGGCCGATCGGCCCGCGGAGGCGGAGACCATTTACTGGGAGGACCTGAAGCGGCGCCCGGACAATGGTTGGGCGCTGTTCGGGCTGTCGGAGGCACTGCGCAAACAGCACAAGGTAGATGAGGCCGAATTGATCGAGGCCCGCTTCAGCAAGGCTTGGCGGGATGCGGATGTGAAACTGAAGGCCTCGCGCATCCGCTGACGGTTGTTAACAGCGCTGCAGATACAACAAAGGCGCACCCGGGTGCGCCTTTTTAGGTTGCGAAAGTCTGTCGTCAGACTTCCAGATCGTAATCCATGATCACCGGCAGGTGGCTGGAGAAGGCGACGTTCTTATTGATGGCACCGTACTCGATCTTGTTTTTCAGGGTCTGCGACACGATCTGCATATCGGTACGCCAGCCATCGCCCTTGCCCGGCTCGCCGCTGGGCCACCAGGTGAATTCATCGGCGTCTTTTACGATGCGACGGAAGGCGTCGACATAGCCGATTTCGTTGAACAGCTGATCCAGCCAGCGCTGCTCGTGGCGCATGAACCCCGGGGTATCCTGATGATCCTGCCAGTTCTCCACATCCGCGCGGCGGTGGGCCATGCCCCAGTTGCCACAGAAGATGAAATCGCGGCGCTTGCGGCTGATTTTGGCCAGGTGCGCCTGCATATCGTCGAAGAACTGTACCTTGGTTTCCAGCGAGGCTTCATCGGTAGCCACCGGCGCCAGCAGGGAGCCGACACTTAAACGCTCGAAGTCCGCCTGCAGATAACGGCCGTACATGTCGACGCCATTGGCAAAGCCCATGCCGTAGATCAGCGCTTTCGGCTGAGCACGGGTATAGATGGCGACGCCGTTTTCGTGGGGAGTGCCAGAATCGAAGAAATAGCTGTAGTAACCGTCCGGATGGAAGATAGGGTGATCCAGCTCCGGTTCCAGTGAGCGCAGATCCTGCAAACAGATGATGTCTGCGTCCTGATCTGACAGCCAATCGTAGAGCCCGCGCTGTGCAGCCTGGTGCACACCATCAACGGACAAACTCACTATTCGCATTATTAGCCCCTTACCAGCGGACTGTGTAAAATTGCAGTCGTTATTCGTCTGAACATTTTTCGATTGCCGCTCCCCATTCCTTGGGGACCTTCCTTCACCTTAGCCAATAGTTATCAAATTGCCATGCAGCAGTACCAGCGCGACTTTATACAACTGGCCCTGGAGCACGATGTGCTCTGTTTCGGGGATTTTACTTTGAAATCCGGGCGCCAGAGCCCCTATTTCTTCAATGCCGGCCGTTTCCACAGCGGTGCAGCGCTGGCCGCTCTGGGCAATGCCTATGCGGAAGCGATCATTGCCTCGGGCGTGGAGTTTGATGTCATATTTGGGCCGGCCTATAAAGGCATCCCGCTGGGTGCGGTGACCGCAGTGGCGCTGGCACAGAAAGGGGTCGATAAACCCTTCTGTTACAACCGAAAAGAGGCCAAGGACCACGGCGAGGGCGGAACCTTAGTGGGTGCGCCGCTTAAAGGCAAGGTTTTGATCATCGATGATGTGATTACGGCCGGCACCGCGGTGCGTGAAGTCATGCAGATCATCAATGCCCAGGGTGCAGAGCCGGCGGGTGTAGTGATCGGGCTCAACCGGCAGGAAAAGGCCGGGGATGACACAGATCTCTCTGCAATTCAGCAAGTTGAGCGAGATTACCGCATTCCTGTGATCGGTATTGTGGAACTGGACGATATTATTACCTATCTTAAGTCGGAAGCTGCCAGTGATGAGTTACTGCAGCGAATCATCGACTACCGTGAGCGCTATGGTGTGAGTTCCGGCGATTGATCCGGGCCCGAGTTTTGCAGATGGAGCCTGAGGGATACGCCTGCTGACTCGTCAAATATCTACCGGAGCGCAAAAGGAACCTCGGTTCTGGTCGAAATTTGAACAACTATAAGCGTGAAGAAGAGATAGCGTGAAAACTGCATATGCGCTGGCACTGGCCGGCGCCCTTCTGACACTGGATGTCGGAGCTGCAACCCAGGGGTGGGACGGCAAGGTGTTGTACCGCTACACCGACGAACACGGCGTACAGGTGCTGGATGATCAGGTGCCGCCTCGCTTTGTGGCCAAGGGCTATGAAGTGATTACGCCCACCGGCCGACTTTTACAGGTGGTGGAACCGGAACTGACGGGTAAGCAACTGGCGGAAAAACAGCGCCGCGAAGCCCGTATGGCGGCCGACCTGCAATTGTTGAAACGCTATAACAGCCTTGCGGACATCGAATCGGCGCGCAAACGCAAACTCGCCATTGTGCAGCAGGATATTGCCATCCTGAGATCCAATATCACTAGCCTGAACCGCCAGATCGAAAGCGAAGAATCTGCCGCTGCGCGCACCCAGCGCAATGGCGGCACGGTATCCCCCGAACTGCTGGAGCGGATTGAAAACCTGCGCACGGAAGTGGGTGTGGTCAGTGAGCGCCTGTCACTGCGCGAGAAGGAAGCCCTGGCAATCAACAGCGAGTTTGATCAGGCCTCCAGCCGCTATCAGGAAATCGCCGGCAAGTAAGCCGGCATTCCAAAGTCTGAACGCCGGCATGTTACTGCCCGGCCACCGTTTTCCGGTTTTTCCCTCAGTTGTGCGCGCTCAGCGCACTCTCCCGAAAGAATCCCGCCACCAACACCGGCCACTGCTCTGCCCAGTATTCAGTGGGGCGGCGTTTAAAGCCACTGCGCACATACTGCACGATACGACCTTCGGCACTGGCCAGCAGCAGGTTGGCTGCCGCGGTCAGTGGGATGGCCGGACGCAATTGCTCACGCAACTCCGCTTCCCGCAGTATCTGCTTGAGCTGGGTTTCCAGGCGATCGAACAGTTGCAGGATACGGCCGTGCAGGCGCTCGGTTTCACCGGTCAGGGCGTCGCCGGTGAGGAGACGGGTGATGCCCGGGTTGCGCTCGCAGAAGGCCAGTAGCAGGTGCAGTATCTTTTGGCAGCGGTTCAGCGCCGAGGGCTCGTCGTCGAGAATCAGTTTGATGCGGCTGAAAATGGTCTCTTCGATAAACTCGATCAGACCTTCAAACATCTTGGATTTGCTGGGGAAGTGACGGTAGAGCGCCGCTTCGGAAAAGCCCACCTCTTTGGCAAGTGCCGCGGTGGTGATGCGGGCGCCGGGACTGGCCTCCAGCATATGGGCCAGGGCCTGCAGGATTTGCTGGCGCCGATTGATTTTTTCGCTGCTCATTGACTGCCTTTACCCGGAATATTCAGCCGGGAACTGATTTTGTTGTTGTGCCGATGTTGTTCTCTTTGGCCGGTCTTTCAGCGTTGTATGTTGTTGCTTCGGTGTTGCCACCGGAAGCCGGGTGTCAGAAGCCCTTTGTAAATCGCGGAAAGACCGTTGGTCGGCGCCAGAATCCTAACGATTCGGCGCCACGGCATCAATTGTTAGTGGCCGTTAACATCGTTAATGTGACCAAAATCACGCATCTTCTTGCAGATTGCTGTTGGTGATCAGGGTGCCGACACCGGTGTCGGTAAAGATTTCCAGCAGTACCGCGTGGGGCACACGGCCGTCGATGATGTGGGCGGAGGTAACGCCGGCCTTGACTGCATCCAGGGCGCAGGCAATTTTGGGCAACATGCCACCGTAGATGGTGCCGTCGGCAATCAGGCCGTCCACTTCCAGGGTGGAGAGGCCGGTAAGCACCTCACCGCTTTTGTCCTGCAGTCCGGCGACATTGGTGAGCAGCATCAGCTTTTCCGCCTGCAGGTACTCGGCAATTTTGCCGGCCACCAGGTCGGCGTTGATGTTGTAGGACTCGCCATTTTTGCCTACGCCGATGGGGGCGATCACCGGGATAAAGTCGCTGTTGATCAGCATGTCGATCACGCCGGTGTCGACGCTTTCCACTTCGCCCACATGGCCGATATCGATGATCTCGGAGGCGTGCAGGCCGGCGCTTTCTTCTTGCTGGTCGTTGCGGCGCAGTTTGCGCGCGCGGATCAGCAGGCCGTCTTTGCCGGTAACGCCTACCGCGCGGCCGCCGTTTTTGTTGATCAGGTTGACGATCTGCTTATTGACGGTACCGCCCAGAACCATCTCCACCACATCCATGGTTTCGCTGTCGGTAACGCGCATGCCGTCCACAAAGCGGGATTCAATGCTGAGCTTGTTCAGCAGGTCGCCGATCTGCGGGCCGCCGCCGTGTACCACCACCGGGTTCATGCCCACCAGCTTCATCAGGATCACATCGCGCGCGAAGCTGTTCTGTAGCTCTTCGTCGACCATGGCGTTGCCGCCGAATTTGACCACCACGGTCTTGCCGATAAAGCGCTGGATGTAGGGCAGTGCTTCGTTGAGTACCTGTGCGACGCGCAGGGCGGATTTCTGGTCCAGGGACATAGCGTTTTCCTTACCGCTTTGGGTTACTGCTGGGATCGGTTGATCAGCCCGGTATTTTCAGGGCAGGATCGATGGACTGGAGCTGGATTGCCACAATGTTGCGGATACGTTCCAGCGCTTGTTCATCGTCGGCTTCAAAGCGCAGGGTCAGTGCAGCGCTTGTGTTGGATGCGCGCACTAGGCCCCAGCCGTCGGCGAATTCGATGCGCAGGCCGTCGATAGTGTTGAGGTCGGCATCGCCAAAGTGACCTTGTTTGCGCAGCTTGTCGATCAGGCCAAATTTTCTCTGTTCGGGTACCGGCAATAATATCTCCGGGGTGTTGACCATCTGCGGCAGGGAGTCGAGCAGTTCGTCGAGGGACTGTTCGCGCAGCGCCATGATTTCCAGCACTCGTGCCGCGGCGTAGATGCCGTCGTCGAAGCCATACCAGCGATCTTTGATAAAGATGTGCCCGGACAACTCGCCGCCGAGTAACGCGCCGGTTTCCAGCATTTTGGTCTTCATGGGCGCGTGGCCGGTTTTCCACATCACCGGACGTCCACCGTACTGGGTGACCAGATCGGCCAGTGCACGGGAGCTCTTCACGTCGAATACGATATCGGAGCCCGGATTGCGCGCGAGAATATCCCGCGCCAGCAGCATCACCAGCTGGTCTGCCCAGACGATGCGGCCACTAGGGGTAATCAGTGTTACGCGATCACCGTCGCCGTCCAGGGCAATACCCAGATCGGCGCCCTCGCCTTTTACCGCGGTAATCAGGTCCTGCAGGTTTTCCGGGCGCGACGGATCCGGTGCATGGTTGGGGAAGTTGCCGTCCACCTCGCAGTAGAGGGTTTCCACTGCGCAACCCAGTTGCTCGAACAGCTCCGGCGCCAATTCCGAAGTGGCGCCGTTGCCGGCGTCGATCACAATGCGCGGCTGCCCGGCCAGGGCGACGTCATTGAATATCTCATCGATATACAGGCTATTGATGTCCTGGAAGTTGTGGCTGCCCTTGCCGCTGGCGAACTGCCCTGACTGCATGAGCTTGCGCAGATCCTGGAGTTTGTCGTCTGCCAGCGGGCGGCCGTTCATCACGATCTTGAAGCCGTTGTATTCCGCCGGATTATGGCTGGCGGTCACCATCACGCCGCTGCTGGTGTTCTTGCCCTTGGCGCAGGCAAAGTACAGCAGTGGCGAGGGCACCAGGCCGAGATCCACCGCGTTACAGCCGCTTTCCAGGATGCCCTCGATCAGGCAGTCCCGCAGCAGCTCGCTGCTATTGCGGCCGTCGCGCCCCACCAGCAGTAGTTCCTGGCCGGATTGCAGGGCAATGCTGCCAAGGGCGCGGCCCAGCTGGTAGGCGAAAGGCTCGTTGATCTCTTCGCCGGCGATACCGCGAATATCGTAGGCGCGGAATACATGTGCCGGGATCTCGGTACTGGGCGTGCGCATCAGATCGCTGCGGGAGGTTTCTTCCACCGCCGGCGCCGCCGGTGCAGGGGCCGGCGCCTCAGCTACCGCCGTAATCTGGTTGGTTGCCGCTGGCGGATTTGCCAGGTCTTCCTTGCTCAGGCTTCTCTTTGTCGCTGTCCGGCCGCTGCGTGCGGATTTTTCCCAGGGCGCGGCGGCGCCGTCAGCGGGCAGTAATTTCCACAGTGCCAGCAGTGTCCCCAGCAGGCCCAGCAGTGCCGCACCATACACCCAACTGGCGGGGATGCTGTGGCTGCGGGCAAACGCCGGCGAGGGGGTAAACGATACATTTAGGTAAGAGCCGCTAACCGCGGCGCTGGCCGCTTCACCACCACTGGCAACGGCAGGCGAGCTCCAGAGGCCGCGGGCCGGGCCGTCGGGAAATTGCTGGTTCAGTTGAATGGTGCCAGGGTTCTGGTCCAGGCGATTCAGGGTCTGCTCGAATACGCGGAACGGCTGGCTGATCAGCAGCGCGCCATTGGCTTCTGCAGAGGCGCTGTAGAGCTGCCACTGGTTTTCCTGGTTGCGCAGGAATTCCGGCTTTGGCTGTTGCTCTTCGCGACTGCGTTTTAACAGGTCGACCAGGGCGAAATTCAGTGGTGGCTGGCCCGCGCCGACATGTAGTTGCTCGGGGGTGAAAAACTGCAGGCTGGCGTCGGGCAGCGCGCTGGTGCCGCTGCTGGTGCTGGACGTGTGCAATGGCTTCAGACCGCGGAGCTGTTGCTGGCGCTGGCTGAAAAACTGCTGCAATTGCTGTGCGTAATTATCGGCAATCTGCTGTGAGGCCTGGCGTACACTCTGTGCATTATGGCCGTCGATTACATTGGCCTTGAGCAGGTGCCCGCCTCCCAGCCAAACGGCAGCAGCCAGCAACGCCGGCAGGGTTAAACCGCTGTGCCACAGCGGTTTTTTTTCTGTTCGCATGTTTGAAGCCACGACTTTTCAGTCTCCCAGTCTTCCCAGACCAGCCCCCGGACCGGTTCAGTGTTTTCTGAATCTTGTGTTGTTATTTGTCGTTATGTTTCGAGCTTGTTGCCGCACGCATTCTATGAAAACGCTTTCGCGGCAATCAGTGCAATCAATTCATTGGCCAGCTCGGTTTTGAGGGCCGCGGGCAGGGTGTGCTGCCCCGCCTTATCAATTACCGTGACCTGGTTGCGGTCACTGTTGAAGCCTCCCGCCGGGTCACTGACGTCATTGGCGATGATCATGTCGAGATTCTTGCGCGCCAGTTTGCCCTGGGCGTGCTCGACCACCTTTTCTGTTTCCGCGGCAAATCCCACCACGAAAGGGCGCCGTTCACTGCGCCCGGCGATGGCGGCGACGATATCCGGGTTTTTCACCAGCTGCAGTACATCGCTGTCGTTGCCGTCTTCTTTCTTTATTTTCTGTGCCGCGATGACCGCGGGGCGGAAGTCCACCACGGCGGCCGAGGCAATAAACAGATCGCAGTCATCGGCCGCTTGCTCCGCCGCCTGGTGCATATCCTCGGTGCTGACCACATCCACGCGCTTGACTCCGGCAGGGGTATCGAGGCGCACCGGCCCGGCAATCAGGGTTACCTCGGCACCGGCGCGGGCGGCGGCGGCGGCGATGGCAAAACCCATTTTGCCGGAGCTGTGATTGCTCAGGTAGCGCACCGGGTCCAGGGCCTCCCGGGTGGGGCCGGCGGTGATGGTGACTTTTTTACCGCGCATTACTTGGGGTGGAGCAATTCGACTGGAGAGTTGATCGACAATTTCCAGTGGTTCCAGCATCCGCCCGGGACCCACGTCACCGCAGGCCTGGCTGCCGGCACCGGGGCCGAGCAGGACGACACCGCGGGATGCGAGGGTCTGCGCATTGGCCTGGGTGGCGGGGTGGCGCCACATGGCCTGGTTCATGGCGGGCGCCAGTACCAGCGGGGTCTCTGAGGCCAGGCACAGGGTAGTGAGCAGGTCGTCGGCTATGCCGGCCGCGAGTCGCGCCATGCAGCTGGCACTTGCCGGGGCGATGAGGATGACATCGGCCCATTTGGCCAGCTCAATATGTCCCATGGCGGCTTCGGCGGCGGGGTCCAGCAGATTGGTGTGTACCGGGTTGCCGGACAGGGCCTGAAAGGTGAGCGGACGCACGAACTCCTGGGCACCGGCGGTCATAACGACGCGCACAGTGGCGCCGCAATCCTGAAGCCTACGTACCAGGTCGGCGCTTTTATAGGCGGCGATACCGCCGGTAACGCCCAGCAATATGCGTTTGTCGGCCAGGGAGGACATATTCTGTGGTTCCGGTTCTCTGAGAGCGGGTAAGATTACCATTTTAGCGCCGCGGGCAATATGACCCGTCGGGGTTCGCCGGCAAGGGATTTGCCGGGGCCTGTGGCAAGCGAGTAATTACTTATCCAGGGAGGGAGTATGGCGATTACGGATTGGCCGGCCGAGGAGCGGCCGCGGGAAAAGTTGCTGGCGAAGGGGGCCGAGGCGCTGTCGGATGCTGAACTGCTGGCGATTTTCCTGCGCACGGGGCTGCCGGGGGTGTCGGCAGTGGATCTGTCGCGTCAGTTGTTGGTAGATTTCGGCGGTCTGCGACCGCTGCTGGAGGCGGATCGCAAGTCATTTTGTGCCGCCAAGGGGCTGGGGGATGCGAAGTTCGTGCAGTTGCAGGCGGTTCTGGAGATGGGCCGGCGGCATCTGGCGGAAGATCTGAAGCGCACTGATGCGCTGACCAGTCCCCAGGCGGTGCGTGACTATCTGTCCGCTCAGCTGCGTCACCGCACCAGGGAGGTGTTCTGCTGCCTGTTTCTGGACAGCCAGCACCGGGTGATTGCCTACCAAGAGCTGTTTGAAGGTACCTTGAATGCGGCCAGTGTCTATCCCCGCGAAGTCGTCCAGGCCGCCCTCGCCAAGGGTGCCGCCGCGGTCATCCTGGCCCATAACCACCCTTCGGGCGTCAGCGAACCGAGTCAGGCGGATATTCATATCACCGGACGGCTGAAGGACGCCCTGGCGTTGGTGGATATCCGGGTGCTGGATCATCTGATTGTTGGCGAAGGGGGTGGATGCTCTTTTGCTGAGCGGGGGCTGCTTTGATTGGGTGAGTTGCCCTGAGAGCGGCGCGGTGGCGGCAAGGTACCGGGTACGGCTTTTCAGGACCGCTGTGAATACATCCCTGTACGCTTCGTCGGCAACATCCCTGTTGCCGACGATCCTGAAAAGCCGCACCCGGCACCCTGCCTTCGCTTCAAGCTATGCACTCCGTTTCACTTGGGAATAGCGAAGCCTGTGCATTCGACTTAAAGTGTCTGACCAGACAGCAAAAAGATTGATCAAAACTTGCCCCACCATAGGTGTTCTGGTATAAAACGCCGCTCTTTGCGGCCGGGCCAGATTCTATACAGATCCCGCGGTCGCGCTGGATACCGAATTTGTTCCCTAGCCCCGCCTATGAGCTGAGGGCACGAGAGTTTTTAAGAGGCCAATCAGATGTCTAAGGTATGTCAGGTAACCGGTAAGCGCCCGGTAACCGGAAACAACGTTTCTCACGCCAAAAACCGCACCAAGCGTCGCTTCGTGCCGAACCTGCAGTCACACCGTTTCTGGGTGGAAGCAGAGAAGCGCTTCGTGAAGCTGCGCATTTCTACTAAAGGTATGCGTATTATCGATAAGAAAGGTATCGATACCGTACTGGCAGAGCTGCGCAAGCGCGGCGAGAAAGTTTAATTACTGCTGTAAGAGCAGATCGGAGATAGAACAATGCGTGACAAGATTCGCCTGAATTCCAGCGCCGGCACCGGCCACTTCTACACCACTGACAAGAACAAGCGCAACATGCCTGAGAAAATGGAGATCAAAAAATACGATCCCGTTGCTCGCAAGCACGTTATGTACAAGGAAGGCAAAATCAAGTAATTGATTGCCTTGCTAGTTCGCGAAAAAGCCCGGTTTTCCGGGCTTTTTTGTGCCTGAGAAAAACTAAGTAGCAAGATGCGAAGGCTTCGCTAGGAGCGGCCACTCAACTACTAGAGGCTATCCGGAACCCATACCATGCCTGAGCTACCAGAAGTAGAAACCACCAAACGTGGACTGGCCCCCCATTTGGAGGGGAGAAAAGTAAAACTGTGCGAGATCCGCCAGCACAGCCTGCGCTGGCCAGTGGATGCGGACTTTGCCGAGAAGATCCAGGGTGCCCGGATCCAGCGTCTGGACCGTCGCGCCAAATACCTGCTGGTGGAAACCGACAAGGGCATGGCCATCTGGCACCTGGGGATGTCCGGCAGCCTGCGTATTGTCGACGGCAAGCTGCCGCCGGAAAAACACGACCACATCGACTGGCTGCTCGACAGCGGTCAGCGCCTGCGCTTCCACGATCCCCGGCGCTTTGGCGCCCTGCTGTGGACCACCGAAGACCCGGCTAGCCACGAACTCATTGCCCACCTCGGCCCGGAACCCCTCAGTGATGATTTCAATGGCGACCTGTTGATTGGTAAATCCCGCGGCCGCAAAGCCCCGGTAAAAGCCTTCATCATGGACGGCCGCATCGTTGTCGGTGTTGGCAACATCTATGCCAGCGAAGCCCTGTTTATGGCCGGCATCCGCCCGCAAACGCCCGCCGGCAAAATCTCCCGACTGCGCTACGAGCGACTGGTCGAGGCCATCAAAACCGTACTCGCCGCCGCCATCGAACAGGGCGGTACTACCTTGAAGGACTTCGTCGGCGGCGACGGCAAACCCGGGTACTTCGCCCAACAGCTCAACGCCTACGGCCGAGCCGGCCTGCCCTGCCCCCGCTGCCCGGGAACCATTCGCGAGCAGATCATCGGCCAGCGCAATACCTTCTTCTGCCCGCGCTGCCAGCGCTGAAGCAGCGCGAATAAAAACACCAATAAAAAACGGGGCCCAAAAGGCCCCGTTTTCATTTCCAATACGACAGCGCTATTCAGCGCACAACCGTAATCGGCGGTGATGTCCAGGTTTCGAAGTCCGGGAAGCTCACACCGTCTCCGCCCAGCTTGTCGAACTCCAGACGAATATAGTAAGTGCCCGCCGGGGCCGGAGCGCCGTCTTCCAGCACACCGTCCCACTGCGCAAAGTCGATGCCGGTGCCGGCACCGCTGTTGCGTACCCAGTGTTCGAACAGTTTTGCAGGGCGCAGGCCGGTGTAGCGATCCTTGGCCCAGGCAACTGTCTGGCCGGCTTCATTGATCACGCGTGCACGATACTTGCGCAGCATCGGGAAGCCTTGGGAAATCATGGCGAAGGCTGCGTCGTCGTATTTGTCGCCGTTGGTGAAGTCCAGAGTCAATGGTGTGCTCTTGCCGATTGACCAGCCACAGGACCCCGGAGTCGGGTCGCTACAGCAGCGGGCCTGAGTCGGGGGCGGGCCGTCACAGTAGGGACGCGTTTCCGGGCGCAGGGACGGGTTGTCCAGGCCAGGATTGATGTCGGTAAAGGTCGGGTTGAGTGCCGGAAGTTCCTGGTATGCCCCTTTCAGGCCGAGATAGGGGACTCGCAGGGTATCGCCGGCTTCGGGTACCAATTCAATCCAACCGGAGAGAATGGATCCACCTGGCAACTCTCCCGGCTCGCGGAAGCTGGCGGTGAAGCTCGCTTCGCCGTCGGCAGGAACGGTCAAGGTACCGGCGGAAAAGGTCACATCTGCGGTGGCCGTGCTCGGGTTCCAGAAGGCGGTCATCGGGGGTGCCACAGAAATCGCTGGATTGTGTCGCAGCGTATAGGTTACTGCCTTGCTGCTCTTGTTTTCGATGGTGATTTGCTCGCTGGCGACGGTGCCCCGCAAGTCTTGCAGAGAGATCTTCGCCGGCAGCGCTTTCACCTCACTGGCAATAGCGGCGAGGGCATTGACCATGCCGGCACCCTGCTGCGCAACTGGTTGCAAGCCCAGGCTGGTATCGAAGTTCGCGCGCGTGGGCGTGGAGCTGCTCAGCAGAATTTCACGCACTTCGTGGGCTTTCAGTTTCGGATTCGAGGAAAGCATCAGCGCCGCAATACCGGCCACATGCGGTGCGGCCATGGAGGTGCCGGTCATCACACCGTAATCACCCGCATAGTTCGGAACCGTCGAGAAAATGTTGCCGCCCGGTGCCATTACATCCGGTTTCAGCTCCAGTTCGTGGGAAGGGCCCCAGGAGCTGAAGAAGCCGGTGAGGCCGCCGAAGTCACCCGGGACATCAAAGTAGTGTCCCCAGTCGAGACTGGCGCCCGGGCTCATGGCCGCGATTTTTTCGCCATCCATGGTGCGCACAATCACCGTGGGAATTTCCAACGGTGTCTTGGTGCTGTTCCACTGGCCGGGCCAGCTTTCGGGGTTGTAGGAACTCTGCCACCAAATGACCGCCTCGGCGCCAGCCTCGGCAAACTGGTTGATAGCGGTGTAGGTGCGGCAGGTGTAATGACCGCGCTTGAGCAGCACGACATTGCCCTCGTAGGACACGCCCTCAGGGATCGGCTGACAATTGGCGACGCCTGCGTCCACGATCGGGAAACTGCCAGCGCCGGGAACCGCTGCGCCGTTATACATGACACGGAACGGCACCGTCTCGCTGTTGGAAAGCTCAAATGCCAGTTCCTTGCGGGTTTCGTCATAAGCGCCGCCGACTGCAATGGCCTGCTTGGCAATGGCCGGGGCGCCCGGCAGGAATGGGCCGGCGTTGGAGTTGCCAATGGCCACCACTGGAACGGTGCCGCTTTTCAGCATGCGATCCGCGGCGCGCGCCATCAGGCCGTTCTGGATCACTTCAGCGCGATTACTGCCCCAGCTCATATTCACCACGTCGCAGCCGTCTTCCACCGCCTGCTCCATCGCCGCTATCAATACATCCTCGGTAGCGCCGCGATTCTGGGTACCGAAAATTCGATAGGCTCGCAGTTTCGCATCCGGGGCTACCCCGACCATGATGTCGTCATTACCGGCGACGATACCGGACACGTGAGTGCCGTGCATTTCTGCCGCGCCGTACTGGTCATCGAACGGATCCGGATCGTTATCGGCAAAATCGTAACCGCCGATGACCTTGCTGTTCGGGAAGCCGGGGCCGCCGAAAGCGCGGTGGTTGTAGTCGATACCACTGTCGATCACGCCGACTACAACACCTTTACCGGTTATGCCGGCCGCGTGCGCTTCCGGCACTCCGGTCAGGTTGGTAACCGTGACATTCTCCCGGGTTGTACCTTCAGGTACCTTCGCTGGAACCGGCGGAGTTCCGCTCATGACTTCGTAAATTGGATAGGTCGCATTGACCAGGTCCAGTGCCTCGAGTTTGGCGAGGTCCTCTGCGGAGACTTCGATCGACAGGCCATTGAACAGCACGTCGAAATGCTTGCGCTCAGTAAACGCGATACCGGCGGCCTTGGCCTGCGCACGAAAATCGCTCTGTTCCTGGGCCAGTTTCTTAAGATAAGCCGCTTTGCGATTCGGGTTTACACCGGCCTCCGCCAGCGGTTTGCTGGAAAGCTCGATGAAGCGCACCAGTTTTCCATTGGCCGTTACGGGTTCAACGGCTTCCGCCGCCGGTTCGATATCCACGGCCAATTCACTGGCGTAGGTGCCATGGGTAGAAAGGGCTCCGCTAACAAGCACTGCCGCCGCCAGTAAGGTGCGACGCAAGCCTGTGCCGGGTAAATACTCGGTCATCTCATTCACTCCTGATGATGTACCTGCAAGAAATGAGGGCAGCTTGTGGCCAGCCCGTTCAGTACATGGAAATAACTCGAAGATGCTATGAGAGCGGAAAGCGCGGTCACTATAGGGGAATCCCCGATTTTGTCGGGAATGCGAATGACATCACCCTGGCAATGGGTGGTAGTGAAGTTGGGTATTTGTTGTCACTCAGCCTAAGTTTGACTCCGTTAATCCAATCGGTCCCGATGCAATGATTATGATGTTGCCCTTCTTCACGGCACTTGTCTCTTCTGCCGGAATGGTGTCATCGGCGCGTCAGGTACTGTTGCATATTGCCCCTGGGAATCCCGGATATGGCTCGCCATTTCTCGGCATGCATTTTTATACCTGGGCGCTGGTAGGATTCTTTGTACTGGCGATATTTCTCAGTGGACTGTTGCTGATTGACAAAATGACATCGCAAGAAGCCGCCGATACGCCCCGCCATCCCGGTTAGTTGGGGTGGTTGGCGGGCGCCAGCTTTTTGGTGAAGCACATCTTTGGTGCATCCCGGCAACTTCGCCCGGAAGATCATAAGCCAGCGTAATCGTTGCCTTTTCTGTGAAGTCAGCGCTAAAAGCGAATGAATCTTTCCAGATATCCGCATCTGCTAAATAAAACGCTCGTACCGATTCTGTGCGGCAGTTTTCTAGCTTGCCAAGTTAAGTGTAATGTTGGCAATTATCCCGTGATACCTTGTATAGAAATTCACCGGTTTTGAACATAGAATCGTGTGAACTATTGGCTATTGAAACCGCAAGGGAAATCTTATGCAGTTATTCAAAGGCGTGATGGCGATTGGATTATTCGTCATTTCGTCAAGCTTACTGGCAAATGAATGTCTGGTATCTACAACACCTAGAGCCTTGTTTTCGGGTCTTGTGCAAGTTACTGATGAAAAGTTCGCGCCTGACCGGGGAGAATATAGTGCAACGTTAAAGGACGGCAGCAGTATCACTGCGCGATTTGATTTATGCGGTCTGGGACTTAAAGCGAGTTATTTGATTGAGCATAAAAACAATGGTTTACCAGACTATATAAGCTTTCTTCTTTTGAAGGTAATGCCACCTGATAGTGCAGCCGACTCCATTTCATCAAAGGTGGCGGCTCACACAGAAGATGACTTTCGCGGTGGGGTGACCTTGCCGGGTTCAAATGGGGATCACTGGGTGCAGGTAAAAGACTTTCCAAGCCCTGTATATGAAGCTGTCATTCACTATCGCTGGATTCCTCCAGAACACTAAGGGCAGTGCTATGAAATTTTCAATGTTGGTGGGGTTAGTTACACTTTTATTTATTCCGCTTACTGGATGTGCCGAAAGTATTTCTAGTGGAAAAAATAATTCGCGTACTGATTTAGAAAAAAAGATTTTTCCTGATAGTGAAATTAAAACTGAGCTTAAGGATCACGGAAATATTCTGTCTATAAAGAGAGGTGAGACCGGAACTATAGATGCCAGTTATGTTTTAACTTATCCCCCAACAAGGGAGGATCTCGCTAATCGAATTATAGAGCTGATGAAGGTAGTAGAAATAAATGGCGAATTCATTCAAAAAATGGGGTCGCGACTTCAAAGAAATCGTGTTTTGGGTAAAGAGGAATTTTCTCTGCCTCTCACCGACTTTGATGGAAAGGTATATCGGTTCAACTTCATTAGTGATACTGAAAATGGTTTCTATGTAATTAGTTACGCTTCAAATTGAGTTTGGCATTACAGGGAGGTTGTAATGTATATCGTCGGTTCAGTCGGGCTGAATGGAAACAATGGTAAGGATGGTGTTGGTTTTGTTCAGGATTTACTTAAGCTGCTTTCTGAGCAAGATTTACGCATGCCTGAAATAGAGGTGGATGGAGTATCTGGTCCACAAACAAAAGACGCTATTGCTAAATTTCAAAAGTTCTATGTAAAGTTGCAAAGGCCAGATTCTCGCATTGATCCTAATGGTCGAACGGAAAAAATGCTGGTGGCCAAAGCGATTGAGATAGACAAAGATCTGATACCTGTTCTAGTTAGAAAGCATGGGCTTCGCCGTCAAACACCGGCAAAATCTGGAGCTGGTCCCCGCACTATTCACTATCGCCCGAATGCCAAGAAAGTATTGAGTACGTATACCGAAAATATAGTGAAATTGGCCATGGGTTTTGGTGGGGTCACTAAGTGTGACATTTCCAGCACCATACGCACGATGGATGATCAGGCGCGGATTATGTATGACAACTGTGCCGGCTTTCCTGCTGCAACCTCTGTCGCTAGTCTGAGGGCGGCAAGAGGGTGGGGTTATGCAGCGGCTGGTAGGAAGGTGGAGGAGGTTTTCTTTGCCAACAAGTCAAAGCCCCGGGCAGACGTTATTTCTTTGATGAAGCAGAAAATTGCCTCTGTATCCACTGCGGGAGTCAGAGTATCCCTGCACTGTGTGCCTGAGGCAGATTGCAAAAAAAATAATATTCTCGATATACCATATAGCAGCATTGATGCTGGTAAGCGCAAAGATTTTGAAATTGCCTTGATGGGAATGTCCACGGAGGTCAAAAATTTGCGATATCGGCAGCCGGCGAAAGCAGAAGAGTATATGGCTAGGCTGATAATCGAAGACAAGTGCTGGCATTTGGAGATACCGCAACTCAATAAGGTGCTCCCTAATGCCAAGGCTCCGAGTGCGTCGGTCGTAAAACACGGCAATCGCCCTCAAGTTGTCTCTGCCGGTTTTTTTGCAGATTTTTGGTCAGGCGATTACTTTGGCAGGTTTCTGGACGACTGGTTTTAAGTTCTGTGGCCAGGCTGGTGGGCTGCGTTTAGTCGACCTTCCGGGCAACTTCACGAATTAACAGTGGTTGCCCGGTAGATAAGCAGCTATTTGCCGAGCGCGCTGCCTTCCCGGCGGGGGTCGGCGCCACCCTGTAGCTTGTCATCGATCAGGGCAATGGCGTGGATGCCGCTGTTCAGTTCCTTTTGCACAAGTTTGTGGCCCATTGCCTCCAGTTGTTTGATTTCCGCTTCTTTCAGCGCCCCGGGTTCCACTTCCACTCTATAGCCGATTGCGCCGATATTGCCGGCATCAATGGCTTCGGCAATGGGCATGCCTTTGGCCAGGTGATAGAGAATGGTGCGCGCGGTGTAGTCGATGATCCGCGAGCCGCCGGGGGAGCCCACAATCAACCGCAGGCTGCCGTCTTCATTGAATACGATAGTCGGTGACATGGAGGAGCGCGGGCGCTTGCCGGGCTGGATGCGGTTGGCCACCAGCTGCTTGTCGGCATTGGTGGGCACGAAAGAAAAGTCGGTGAGCTGGTTGTTCAGCAGAAAGCCTTTCACCAGCAGCCGCGAGCCAAAGCCGGTTTCGATACTCGTGGTCATGCTCACGGCATTGCCGTACTGGTCGACGATGGACAGGTGGCTGGTGTTGGGTAGTTCCGGGGACTTGGCGGTGCGGCGCACGGTGGCAAAGCCGGCGGGGTCGCCGGCGACTGCGGGTTGCGCTTTTACTGGATCGATCAGCTTGGCTCTTGCTGCGAGATAATCTGGATCAACCATGGCCTGGGTGGGCACCGGGATAAAGTCGCTGTCGGCGCTGTAGGTGTTGCGATCCGCAAACGCCAGCTCCGAGGCTTCCACAAACAGGTGAGTGAGCTCTGCGCTGCCCACTTCATATTTGTCCAGCGGAAATTGCTGCAGCATGCCGAGTATCGCGCCCACGGTGGTGCCGCCGGAGGATGGCGCCGCGGCACCACAGATGTCGTACACCAGAAATGCCGCGCACACCGGCTCGCGCACCTTGGCCTGGTAGTCCGCCATATCTTTACGGGTCATTACGCCCGGGTTTTCGGGGTCATTGCGCACCGCTTCGACGATAGCGGCGGCAATGTCGCCATCGTAAAAAGGTTTGCTGCCCTTTTCAGCCAGCTGACGCAAAGTGTCGGCATATTCCGGGTTTTTCAGCAGATGGCCCACCGGTAGAGGTTTGCCGCCTTCATCAAAAAAGTAATCGCGAATTGCCGGGCGCACGGCCACCCGCGGCATCTGCACCAGCAGCTGATGCAGTCTCGGCGAAACATTGAAGCCCTGTTCGGCCAGTGCAATGGCGGGCTGGAACAGCTCTTTCCACGGCAGTTTGCCATCGCGTTTGTGGGCCAGTTCCAGCATGCGCACGACACCGGGCACACCCACCGAGTTGCCGCCAATCACTGCCTCGAGAAAGCCTCGCGGTTGGCCATCGCGCATAAAGTAGTCTTCATCCACCGCCATGGGTGCGGTTTCGCGGCCGTCGTAGGAGAAGAGCTTTTTCTCGTCAGCGCGATAACTCAGCATAAAGGCACCGCCGCCGATGCCGGAGGACTGCGGCTCCACCAGGCTCAATACCAGTTGTGCGGCGATGGCGGCATCCACCGCAGTCCCGCCCTTGGCGAGGATGGTTTCCGCGGCTGCAGAGGCGTGGGGATTGGCCGTAACCGCCATGTGGCGATCGGCGGTAGCGGACTTGATCTCGGTGCGGCCGGTAGCGAACTCCGGCTGTACTTCGCCCTGGGGGGCGGCGACGGCGGTGGCCGAGATAAAGAAAACAGAGAGGGAAAACTGCAGGAGTCTGTTCACGGGCGATCCATTTACCGGTTTGGCCGGAGAGTGGCTGGAACGCCCGAGTGTATCAGACCTGATAAAAGTGCGGTGCTGGGACCGAAGTTACGGAGTCCGCTGGCTGTATTTTTCTTCCAGCGCCTTCTGCACGCCCGGTGGTACAAACTTGGTGACATCGCCACCGAGAGAGGCGATCTCTCGCACCAGAGAGGAAGAAATGTAGGACAGGTGCTCTGCCGGGGTGAGGAACAGGCTTTCCATCTGCGGCGCCAGCTGGCGGTTCATGTTCGCGAGCTGGAACTCGTACTCGAAGTCCGATACCGCGCGCAGGCCGCGCACTACGCCGTAGGCATCAACTTGACGCACCAGGTCGGCGAGCAGGATATCGAAGCCGATGACCTCGATGTTGTCCAGGTGAGACAGCTCCTGTTGGGCCAGCTCCACCCGTTCTTCCATGGTAAACAGCGGGTTTTTACGGGTGCTGGCGGCCACGGCGACGATAACGTGATCGAACAGTCGGCAGGCCCGCTCGACCAGGTCCATATGTCCGTTGGTGATGGGGTCAAAGGTACCCGGGTAAACCACTTTTTTCATAAGCCAAATCGCCTTGCCGGCCAGAAGGGACGCGCATCTTAAACAATTTAGCGCTAAGGCTCAAAAGTGCGCGGATCTACGGCTAATTTAGCGCTAGTTTGGGGGGTACCTTATTTGGAGGTACCTTATTTGATTTGGCGGTACCTTAACGGCTGGGAGAATCTCAGGTGGCGTTCAGGTGGCGTAAAGCCGCATGCAGACCTGTCCTGCCCGTTTTTCCTTCTCCAGCTCCCAATCTGCCGGCACCGGCATGGCGGTATCCCGCGGAGATTCCACGTAAATTCGCGCCTTGTCGGCGATCAGGCCCGCTTCGGTCAGCGCCGCAAGGGTGCTTTGCCAGAGATCCCCGGCAAACGGGGGGTCGACGAAGATCACATCGAAAGGCTGATGACTGGCTGCTGCCTGTGACAGGAAGACTTCTGCGGGGCAGTTGTGGACCCGTCCACCTTCCGCTTGCAGCAATTCCAGCTGTTGGCGCAGCATCTGCGCGGCGCCGCGATCCAGCTCCACAAAGTCCACGGTTTCGGCGCCGCGGCTCAGAGCCTCAAGACCCAAGGCGCCGGAGCCCGCGAACAGGTCCAGGCAGCGGGCGCCGGGCAAATGGAATTGGAGCCAGTTGAACAGGGTTTCCCGCAGCCGGTCCCCGGTGGGGCGCAGTCCTTCGATGGGCGCAAACGCCACCTTCCGGCCCCGCCAGCGGCCACCGATGATCCGCAATTGCGAGGCTTGCTTCGGCGCTTTTTGGGAAGTGTGGCGTGGCGATGATCTGGAGTTGTGGTTTCTGGCCAAGGGGGTCTCTGTGCAGGAATCAATAGGCATCAATTAGACTGGGGATGGCTGTGTGTTAAACAGCCAGCGGTGCTAAGATTAGCGCCTTTCCGCTGCTGACCGCCAGTCAGCGGCTATCACTACTGAATCTCAGTTACAGAATCCGCATACGATGATTTTTGATTTCCTGCGCAAGAAAAAGCCAGAAGGCGAAGAAGCGGCTGCCGAACCGGTAGCCACCCCGGAGGCCGCCGAAACGGAATTCGAGATTCCCGACAATCTGCGAGCGGAGCCGGAACCGCAGGCCGAGCTGCCAGAGCCAGTGCCGGAAGCGCCCGCGGAGCCGGTGGTCGAAGAGGAGCCGGTGGTTGAAGCGGAGCCAGTGGTCGAAGAGGCACCGGTGGCCGATGAAAAGTTATCCACAGAAGAAGCGCCGGAATCCGCGTTCGACCCCAGCCCGCAGCCAGTGGCAGAGCCCGAGCCTGTCGTAGAGCCAGAGCTGGCCCCCGCCGAGCCTGCGGTGCAGGAAAAGCCCAAAAAAGAGGGCTTCTTCGCCCGTATTCGCCGCGGACTCTCCCGTACCAGTAGCCAGTTTGCCGAAGGTATGGGCAACCTGTTCCTGGGTGCCAAGGAGATCGACGAAGACCTGATGGAAGAGCTGGAAACCCAGCTGCTGATGGCGGACGTGGGTGTGGACGCAACCACCGAAATCATCGACCGACTCACCGACCGGGTTTCCCGTCGCGAGCTGTCCAACGGCGAAGCCCTCTACGCCGCGCTGCAGGAAGAGCTGGCCAGCCTGCTGGACCAGGTCGAAGCCCCGCTGGCCATTGACCAGGGCAAACAGCCGTTTGTGATTCTGGTGGTGGGCGTCAACGGCGTCGGCAAAACCACCACCATCGGCAAGCTCGCCCACCGCTTCCTGAACGAAGGTAAATCCGTGATGCTGGCAGCCGGCGATACCTTCCGCGCGGCGGCGGTGGAGCAGCTGCAGGTGTGGGGCCAGCGCCACAATGTGCCGGTGGTTGCCCAGCACACCGGTGCCGACAGTGCCTCGGTGATCTTTGATGCCATCCAGTCCGCCCAGTCCCGCGGTGTGGATGTGGTGATTGCCGATACCGCAGGGCGCCTGCATAACAAGTCCAACCTGATGGAAGAGCTGTCGAAAGTGCGCCGGGTCATGGGCAAGCTGGACGGCAGTGCACCCCACGAGGTGCTGCTGGTACTGGATGCCGGTACCGGCCAGAACGCGCTGTCCCAGGCGGAGACCTTCCGCGATACTGCCGGTGTTACCGGACTGGTGCTCACCAAACTGGATGGCACCGCCAAGGGCGGGGTGATTTTCGCGCTGGCGCAGAAGCTGGGGATTCCGGTACGCTTTATCGGTGTGGGGGAGCAGGCGGAAGATTTGCAGCCGTTTGTGGCCAAGGACTTTGTTGCGGCGCTGTTTAACAGAAGCCAAGGTTGAAATAGCAGATAATTCCATGGCCCGTACAAGCATCTGAAACCGGATGCGAAGGTGTCGATATCGGGTCTAGCTTTGTGAGACCCGGTAGCGGCACCGCCACAGCACCTGAAAAGTACTTTCGCGTCCTGAAAACCAAGAACAACAAAAACGCGCTCATGATCCAATTCGATAACGTCAACAAACGCTACGAGTCCGGGCAGGACGCGCTGGGTCGCGTCAGCCTGGAGATCGAGCGCGCGGAAATGGTGTTCCTCACCGGGCACTCCGGTGCCGGTAAAAGTACCCTGCTGAAACTGCTCACCGCCATCGAGCGCCCTACCCGCGGCAGCATCATCGTCGGCGGCCAGAACCTGAACCGCCTGCGCAACAGCCAAATTCCCTACTACCGCCGCAATCTCGGCATCGTATTCCAGAACCACCAGTTACTGTTTGATCGCAGCGTGTTCGACAACGTCGCCCTGCCCTTGTCGGTCTCCGGCTGCAGCAAGCGCGAAGTCGGCCGCCGGGTACGGGCCGCGCTGGACAAGGTGGGGCTGCTGCACAAGGAAAAGCAGAACCCCATCGTGCTCTCCGGCGGTGAGCAGCAGCGGGTGGGTATTGCCCGCGCGGTGGTGAACAAGCCCGCCCTGCTGGTGGCCGATGAGCCCACCGGTAACCTCGACCCCCAACTCTCGCAGGAGATCATGGACCTGTTCCGGCAGTTCAACGCCGTGGGCACCACGGTACTGATCGCGAGCCACGACCTCGAACTGATCGCGCGCATGCGCCAGCGGGTACTGACCCTGCAAGCCGGGCAATTGATCTACGACGGATATCCCAGCCGTGAACCAGCGTACTAAGCCCTCTCCCCCTGTGACCGAACGCCCACGCGCAGCCGGCGCGGTCACCGCCCGTACCGGCGCCGGCGACCGCTTCAGCAGCTGGCTGGGTCACCACCGCGAAATGTGGCGAGAATCCTGGGTGCGTTTCTTTGCCTCACCCATGTCCAGTGGCATGACCGCACTGGTGATTGCCATCGCCCTGGCGCTGCCGGCGGCACTGCAGTTAGGGCTCACCAACTTCCAGAAAGCCGTTGCCGGCTGGGACGGACAACCACAGATTTCGGTATTCCTGCACAAGCGGGCGAAACAGGGCGCGGTAGCTTCCTACGCGGATGACCTGCGCGCAGATCCGCTGGTGGCGGGTGTGACCTACATTTCGCCAGAACAGGCGTTGGCCGAGTTCCAGCAGGCCTCGGGGCTGGGTGATGCACTGGTGGGGATGGAAAGCAATCCGCTGCCGGCGGTGCTACTGGTGCGCCCGTCGGGTACCGACAGCTTGGCACTGGAGGCGCTGGCGGAGCGTTTGCGGGAGAGCGCGCTGACGGATTCGGTGGTACTGGATATGGCCTGGGTACAGCGCTTGGCGCAGTTGACGGAGCTGGGCCGGCGCATGAGCCTGGGCTTGGCGTGTTTGCTGGCCCTGGGGGTGTTGCTGGTGGTGGTGAACAGTATCCGCCTGCATATCGAAAATCGCCGCCAGGAGATCCTGGTGGTGAAACTGGTAGGCGCGACCGATGCGTTTGTGCGCAGGCCCTTCCTGTACACCGGTCTGGTGTACGGTCTGGTGGGCGGGCTGATTGCCTGGTTGCTGGTGAGTTTCGGTGTCTGGTTGCTGGCGGGCCCGGTAAGCGGGCTGGCAAATCTGTACGGCAGTGGTTTCCGGCTCGATGGCCCGGGCTTCACCTATCTGGTTGGTTTGGCGGGTGGCGCGGCGCTGTTGGGGCTGACCGGTGCCTGGCTGGCGGTGGCGCGGCATATTTCGGCAATTCAGCCACGTTGACCAGTGAGTCGGTCAAGTTTCGTAAAGCCCGGAACTTCCCCTGTGGATAACTGTTCTAAATAGCCGCAAATCAAGGGCTGGCGCGGTGTGCCGGCCACTCGTGGATGGGGTTCCATTTCCCGTTGCGAGTGCTACACTGTGGCCATTCTTGTCACTTCCGGATGCCTGATGTAAAGGGCCGGAGGGCAAAGCCGCCGCAAACTACTGGTTCCGGTAAGAAAGAGTCCGGGCAGCAAGTGCCAAGCGGGGCAACTGAGTTACGAGGAGAATCCTGAATGGGAACAAACCTGCAGCCGATCCACACACTGTCGCCGGGCGCCAACCTGAACGCCTACATCCAGACAGTAAGCGGCTTTGAGATCCTTTCTGCCGAGGAAGAAAAGAAACTCGCGGAAGATCTCTACTATCACGAAAATCTCGACGCAGCCCGTCAGCTGGTTATGTCCCACCTGCGTTTTGTGGTGCACATCGCCAAGTCCTACTCCGGTTACGGCCTGAACCAGGGCGACCTGATTCAGGAAGGTAACGTGGGCCTGATGAAGGCGGTAAAGCGTTTCAATCCTGAGAAAGGTGTACGCCTGGTGTCCTTTGCGGTGCACTGGATCAAGGCCGAGATTCACGAATTTATTCTGCGCAACTGGCGCATTGTGAAAATTGCCACCACCAAGGCCCAGCGCAAGCTGTTCTTCAACCTGCGTGGCCAGAAGAAGAAACTGGCGTGGCTGACCAACGATGAAGCCAAGCGCGTGGCAGCTGAGCTGAACGTCGATGTGCAACATGTACACGATATGGAGGGCCGTCTGGCGGCCCACGATGCGGCGTTTGATGCGGGCGTGGATGACGATGAAGATTCCGCGTGGCAGGCGCCGGCGCATTACCTGGAAGACCGCCGTTACGATCCGGCTACCATGCTGGAACAGGACAACTGGCAGGAAACCAGCGTCAACAATCTGACCGCTGCGATGGAGCAGCTGGACGACCGCAGCCGCGATATCATCGAGGCGCGCTGGTTGAGCGAGAGCAAGGCGACCTTGCACGACCTGGCCGACAAATACGGTGTTTCCGCGGAACGTATCCGCCAGCTGGAAAAGAACGCCATGAAAAAAGTCCGGGTAGCGATGGAGGCCTGATCGCCTTCTGATCCAACCGGATTCGAGAACCGCGCTTATGGCGCGGTTTTTTCGTATATGCAGGGCTGTGGAATTGGGTTGATGTTCTGAAGCTGGTCCGGTGGCGGAGAGGCACCGGGTATCTGTTTTCGGAACCGCTATGAATACATCCATGTACGCTGCGTCGGCGACGTCCCTGTCGCCGACGCTTCCGAAAACAGATACCCGGCACCTCCCCTTCGATTCTGACCGCAGCACTCCGTAAGCGCGAATGAAAGGAATAAAGATGGCTAAATTGTATTTGCTACTCGCGGCGTTTTTTGGCGGCACCGGCGTTATCCTCGGTGCATTCGGTGCCCATGGCCTGCGCGACAAAGTCGCGGAAAACCTATTGGATGCCTATAAAACCGGTGTGCAATACCAGATGATCCACGCCCTGGCACTGATCGCTGTGGCAATTCTGATTCATCAGATCGGCGCAAAAACGTCACTGATCGTAAGCGGTGCTCTGTTTGCCATCGGCATCCTGTTTTTCTCCGGCAGCCTCTACGGCCTGACATTTGGCGGCCCAAGAATCCTGGGGCCCATTACGCCGTTAGGCGGCACGCTGATGATCGGCGGCTGGATAGCACTGTTTATCGCTGCACTCGGCTATACAAAGTAAGCACTGGCAACTACGAAGCAAAAAACTACGAATTGCAGGGCAAGCACCGGGTATAAGTTTTCAGAAGCGTCGGCGACAGGATGTCGCCGCCGCAGCGCCCAGGGATGGGTTCACAGCGGTTCTGAAAACTTATACCCGGTGCTTGGCCGCCACAAGACGAGCTACGAAGCACCCAAGAACTGTGCTCCGAGCCAAGAGGTAACAAAACCAAGATGCAAGAAGAACCCAACAACGAACAAGGTAACGAGGAAGAAGACTTCCCCTACCGCACCGAATTTAAAAAGAAATCCATCCGCAGCTACGTGATTCGCGGCGGTCGTATGACCGAAGGCCAGCGCAAGGCGTTCGATACTTACTGGGGTCCTTACGGCCTGTCACTGTATGACGGCGCTATTGATCCGAAGGCAATCTTCGGTCGCGAAGCGCCGGTAGTGCTGGAAATCGGTTTCGGTATGGGCGATTCCCTGCTGGAAATGACTGAAACAGAAACCGACAAAGACTTTATCGGCATCGAAGTACACCCGCCTGGCGTTGGCCGCCTGATCAACAATGCAGGTAAAGCCGAAGTCAAAAACCTCAAGGTATATATGGCCGACGCCATCGACGTGCTCAACGACTGCATCGCCGACGCCAGCCTTGACCGCTTCCAGCTGTATTTCCCCGACCCCTGGCACAAGAAAAAACACAACAAGCGCCGCATCGTGCAGCCCGAGTTCGTCAAACTCCTGTGCAGTAAACTCAAGCCCGGTGGCCTGATGCACATGGCCACCGACTGGGAAAACTACGCGGAACAGATGCTCGAAGTACTGGAAGCAGAAAGCATGCTGGAAAATACTGCGGGCAAAGGCAACTACGCCGAGCGCCCCGCATTCCGCCCGCAGACCAAGTTTGAACGCCGCGGTGAGCGCCTGGGCCACGGCGTTTGGGATTTGCTGTATACCCGGAAATAATCCGCACTCCGGCCGCGCGCAGTGTGACCTGTAATCCGCTGTGCGCGGGCCCCTTATGCTATCTTCACACTACCGCCGGTAAACGGAAGCTCCGGAGCTAGAATGACAAAAATCCGCAACATCTCCCGACTCTTGCTGCTCGCAGGTGCCGGTATGGCCCTGAGTGGCCAGGCCCTGGCCGATCGCGAAGGCACCCTCAACCTCTACCTCAATGCCGGCCAATACTGGTTCGATGACGCACGTCTGGACGGCACCCCCTATGTCGGCTTTGAACTGGACGATAGTGCCGGTGGTGGTATCGGCTTTGGCTACAACGTCACCGACCGCTGGGTAGTCGAGGGGGTTTACGACCTGTTCAGTGTCAATGTGCAGGACACCCTGGAAGACGTGGATGTGCAGAATTACCACCTCGACCTGATGTACCAGTTCGCCGGACGTTTCTGTGGCAATTACGATTGGCAGCCCTATGTGGTCTTGGGTGCCGGCGAATTGCGGGTCGACGAAACGTCTTATGGCTACCCCGATGACTGGCACCGGCGCCAGACTATGGTCAACTTCGGTGCTGGTATTAAGTACCGCCTCGGTCCGCGCTGGCAGGCCCGCGGCGACCTGCGCGGTTTTCAGGGTGTGGAAGAAGGTGGCTTGGACAGCTTCCTGAACTTCAGCATCGGTTACCAGTGGGGTGCGGACCCGGTGGTGTACGATCGCGATGGCGACGGAGTCTTCGATGATGTGGACCAGTGCCCGCAAACACCGGCCGGATTGGACGTGGATGCGCGGGGCTGCCCGATCGATGGCGACGGTGACGGTGTGCCGGATTACCTCGATCAGTGTCCGATGACGGCCATGGGCATGCCGGTGAATTACGATGGCTGTGCCCATGAGCCTTACGACCCGGCGGATCTTTCCAAGTAACCCCGGTTTCTTATCGTTTTACAGGCTAGATTCCAAGCCAGTTCCAAGCCAGAGTGCGGGCAGCTCCTGCCCGCAACCTATACTTTTTTGCCGCTTAGTCTATTCTCCCCGGGCTGCCTCCAGCGCCTCGGAAATTTCCAGCCATTCCATTTCCAGCGTCTCCAGCTCTTCCCGCGCCTGCCCCTGGGCCTGGGTCAGACGGGAGATCTCTTCCTGCTGGCCACCGCTGTAGAGGCTTTCATCCGCCAGCTGCGACTCCAGCTGTGCCACCTGCTTTTCCGCCTTCGCCATTTTCTGCTCGATGCTCTTGAGCTTGTTGGTGAGCGGTTTCAGTTGCTCACGCAGTGCGGCCGCGGCGCGGCGCTGGGCCTTTTTATCCTCGCCGGGTTTGCCGTCGAGCGGTTGGCTGCCGGTTTCATCGCGCTGCTTTTCATTGCGCTTCTCATCGCGTTTGAAGCTCAGTAGCCACTGTTTGTAGTCCTCCAGATCGCCGTCGTAGGGCTCGGCACGGCCCTCGGCCACCAGGATAAATTCATCGGTGGTGTTGGCCAGTAGGTGGCGGTCGTGGGATACCAGCACCACTGCGCCGGGGAATTCCGCCAGTGCCAGGGTCAGGGCGTGGCGCATTTCCAGGTCCAGGTGGTTGGTGGGTTCGTCCAGCAGTAACAGGTTGGGTTTCTGCCACGCCAGTAGCGCGAGTGCGACACGGGCCTTTTCGCCGCCGGAGAAGCCGCCTACCGTTTCAAATACCCGGTCGCCCACAAAGCCGTAGCCACCGAGAAAATCCCGCAGCTGCTGTTCGCTGGCGTCAGGAGAGAGGCGCTGTACGTGCAGCATCGGCGACGCGTTGCTGTCCAGTGCCTCCAGCTGGTGCTGGGCAAAGTAACCGATCTTGAGGTGTTCGCCACACTGGCGCTCGCCGGCGAGCAGCGGCAGCTCGCCAGCGAGAGATTTGATCAGGGACGACTTGCCGGCACCGTTGGGTCCCAGCAAGCCGATGCGGCGGCCGGGCTGAATACCCAGTTCGACGCGCGGCAAAATGACTTTCCCCGGATAGCCGATTTGCGCTTCGCGCAGGTCGATCAACGGGTTGGATACCTTGTCGGATGACGGCAGGCGAAAGCGGAATGGTGAGTCCACGTGGGCCGGGGCGATTTCCGCCATGCGGTCCAGTGCCTTGAGCCGGCTCTGGGCCTGCTTGGCCTTTGTGGCCTTTGCCCGGAAGCGGCGCACAAAGTCTTCCATATGTGCGCGCTCGGCCTGCTGCTTCTCGTATTGCACTTGCTGCTGTGCCAGGCGCTCGGCACGGGCGCGCTCGAAAGCGGTGTAGTTGCCACTGTAGAGCACCAGTTCCTGCTGTTCGAAACTGATGATGCCGCCCACCACCGCATCGAGAAAGTCGCGGTCGTGGGAAATGATCAACAGGGTACCGGGAAAGCGCTGCAGCCATTGTTCCAGCCACAGGGTGGCATCCAGGTCCAAGTGGTTGGTGGGTTCGTCCAGCAGCAGCAGGTCCGCCGGGCACATCAGCGCCCGCGCCAGGTTCAGGCGGATACGCCAGCCACCGGAGAAGCTCTTCACCGGGCGCTGCTGGTCGGCGTGAGAAAAACCCAGGCCATCAAGCAGCTGCGCGGCGCGCGCGGGACCGCTGTAACCGTCGATGGCCGCCATCTGCTCGTGCAATTCACCAATGCGCTTGCCATCACTGCCATCGGCCTCAGCTGCCGCCAGCGCCCGCTGCAGTTCGCGCAGGCGGTGGTCGCCGTCGAGGGCGTAATCCAGCGCGCTCTGGTCACTGGCGTCCACCTCCTGGGCCATGTGCGCCACTTCCCAGTTGCTCGGCACTTCTACCGAGCCGGCGTCGCTGTCCTGTTGCTTCAGCAGCAGTTTGAACAGCGTGGACTTGCCGCAGCCGTTGGCGCCGATGACACCCACCTTGTGGCCGGGGAAGATACGGCAGCTGGTATTGTTTAGCAGATCGCGTCCGCCCACTTGCAGTGAGACGCCTTGCAGATTAATCAATGGAAACCTCTTTGAAATCGCCCAGTTTTGACTAGGCTATCGGCATAACTATTTTGCCGGGATTCTAACGTGACAGATACCGCACCTCCATCACCGCCCTTCTCGCCCCTGCAAAATCCGCTGTGGCATTTCAGTCTGGAGTTCTATAGACAGCCCCAGGTCGCCGACTTTCTGCTGGAGTGCCAGGACGCCAAGGGGGCGGATGTCTGCCTGCTGTTGTGGGCCAGCTACACCAGCGCCTGCGGACGTCAGTTGAGTGATGAGAGCTGGCGCGTCGCGGATCGCGGCCTGGCGCCGCGCCGACGCATGATCAACAGCGTGCGCAACCTGCGCCGCTGGCTGGGTCGAATCAACAAGGGCAATGGGTTTTACGAGTGGTGCAAGCGCTGTGAGATACGCATGGAACAGAGACAGCTGGCGGCACTGTGGAAGCTACACGGCGAAACCTGGCCGGAGACCCGCTCCCCGCTGGAGCTGGCTGGGCAGCAATACGGTTTGTTACAAAAAGAACAGGCCCGCTGGGCGGGCCTGATTGATGCCTATAGCTCGGCAACGAGCCCGGCGAGCGACATGGTGGCCGCTGGCGCAGGGGCAGCCGGAAGAGAAGGCTCCTGACGGCTGCCGAAACACCTGTCCGGACTCAGTACTTGTGCTTGTGCTCTTCCGGGCCGTAATGCGGATTCTCCTCGGTCGCAAACAGGCTGTTGGGCGGCGTGCTGGGGGTAATGCTCGGCACTACCGGCGTTACCGCCGCAGCACTGGATTCCGGCACCAGAGGTTTTGGCTCTGATGTTTTGCCCATAACCGGTTCCTGACTCGGCTTGGCTTCTACCGCTGGCGTTTGCGGTGCCGCTGCGGGCTTGCTGCCATTGGTTTTGGCTGGCTTTTTCGCGGCAGTTTTCTTGGGGGCTTGGGTTTTGGCCGCTGCCTTTTTCGCTGGTGTCTTTTCTGCGGGTGCCTTGGCAGCGGCGGACTTGCTGGCTGCCGGTTTCTTGGCGGTCGCTTTTTTAGCGGCGGCCTTCTTGGCTGGTTTGGTCGCTACCTTGTCCGCGGCCGGTTTGGCGCTGGCTGCCTTTTTGGTGGTTGCCTTTTTTGCCGCTGTCTTTTTCACCGCGGCTTTTTTCGCGGTGGTCTTTTTTTCTGTGGCTTTTGCCGCGACGGTTTTCACCGCTGCCTTTTTGGTAGAGGCTGCTTTCTTGGCGCTTTTGGCTGCGGCTTTTTTCTTCTTGGGCTTGCCGGCTGCCAGGACCTTCTTGCCGGCCGCCTCTGCGGCTTTCTTGACGGTGTCAGCCGTCTTCACCGCCAGCTTGGCAGCGGCCTCGGCCACTTTGGACTCGCTGGCTGCCTTGGCTGCCTCTTTAGCGGTCTTCTCGAGTTTGGCCACCGCAGCCTTGGCTGTATCGACCTTCTTTTTCGCGGCGTTCTTGGCCGCGGGGGTTTTGGCCTTGGTTGCAGAAGTGCGGGCAGCCGCGAGCTTGTCTTTGGCTTTCTTTACCTGCGTCTGGGCTTTGTCGGCTTCCTGGCTGGCCTTTTTCAGAGCTTTGCCAGCATCGGCTGCTTCCTTGGTCCGAGCTTTTTCGAGTTGGGTTGTGATCTTGGCGATCTGCTTTTCCAGATCGGAAACGGAAAGAGCGGCTTTGCGTTTGGCGGCCATGAGAGAAATCCTGCGGTTGAATCGGGGTTGTCGAAATCGGGTTGGTTCTAGCCCTGAACGCCCTCCTTCGGACAGCAGATCCACCTCTCTGCGGGAGAAAATGTTTCAGGGTGAAAGCTGATAATAGCGCTACTATTTGGTAAGTGCATCCCTGTGCATCTATCCATTTCACGCATTTCCCAGCAGATTTTGTGCTTGTGCTCCCGGGCACGCTTCTGACGCGATATACCGGTGCAAAAAAATTACCGGGAAATGAAACAACTGGGCCTCACCGGCGTCTTACTCGGCAGTGTGCAGCCCGAACTCGCATGGGGTAGACTTGCCTGTCGCTGGCCGGACGAGTTGTAACTGTGATCTGCAGCACATAGCAGGCAGTGGTCTGGGTGTACAACGGGCTGTGCAGCCGAGGTTCACGAACTGAGTGCGCCGCTCGGGTACATAGACAGCAGGACAGGGGAAACCCTGCGCTTATACAACCGGGGTTTATGCAACCTGCTTAACGAATACAATGCTTCACGGAAATAAAGAGACGATTCTCATGAATAAAACTTCTTTGGCTGCTGCGATTGCACTGGGTATTGCACTGGTCGGCTGTAACAAACAGGAGTCCGCCGGCTCCGCAGACATCAAGCTCGAATCCCAGGAGCAGAAGGTCAGCTATATCATCGCCGAAGATATGGCCAAGCGCCTGAAGAGCCAGGACGTTGCGCTGGATCCAAAAATTGTCGCCATGGCACTGAATGATGTCGCCAGCGATCGCGAATCCCGCCTGAGCGACGACGAGAAGCAGCAGGTAATTTCTGTCTTCCAGGAAAACATGCAGGCCAAGCAGAAAGAGCTGATGGCCAAGCAGGAGCAGGAGTTCAAAGCCTCCGCAGACAAAAACCTGCAGGACGGTAAGAAGTTCCTGGAAGAAAACGCCAAGAAAGAAGGCGTGCAGACCACTGACTCCGGCCTGCAGTACAAGATTGTTACTGAAGGCAGCGGCGCTAGCCCTTCCGAGACCAGCGTGGTTGAAGTGGACTACAAAGGTACCCTGATTGACGGAACTGAATTCGACAGCTCCTACAAAAACGGCAAGCCGGTTCAGTTCCCCGTCAATGGCGTGATCAAGGGCTGGACCGAAGCCCTGCAGCTGATGAAAGAAGGCGCAAAATGGGAACTCTATATTCCTTCTGACCTGGCCTATGGCCCGGGTGGTGCCGGCGGTCTGATCGGCCCCAACTCCACTCTGATTTTTGAGGTGGAACTGCACAAAGCCGACGTCAATGATGATGCTGGTGCGGCAGAAAAAGAAGCGGTAGAAGAAGACCAGGCGACTGACGCGCAAAGCCAATAAGCGCCGGTTCTTCACCACAAAAAAGGGGCCATCGGCCCCTTTTTTGTGGTCTGTTTTATGGTCTGTCTGAAACGCTAGCGGTATGCAGCCGGGTTTCAGGCCAACTGGTTTTTGTGCGCGGTGTGCAGTGTGTCGATCATACGATCCTCGGCGGCGAAGCGGGTTTCCAGTGCCACACCCAGCTCCGAGAGGTCTTTGGACAGTGCGCTGAGATCGTCGGTTTCCTGGTATTTGTCGTTGAAGTCCACTGCGGTATCGGTGGTGGCGTCGATTTCCCGGTAGAGGGCTTTCGCCTGTTGCAGTCCTTCAGTGTCGCCGAACGCCTGCCCTTCCTGGATCAGCTGGTCGTAGACTTCAAAGTGCCCGGCGGAAATATAATCCACAAGTTGCTGGCACAGGATGCGTACGCTGGCTTCCGCTTCTCGGCTGTTATCCGAGTTGCTGTCGCCAATGTCTTTTTTGTCCGACAGGGTGCAGAAGCTGACCAGCAGCGCCTGACGGGATTGCAGCCAGCGGTCGATAATCTGGCTGACGCCACCCCAGCGCTCCTGTGCGTTCTTACAGTTTTCCAACATCTCCAAGTTTCCTTTTGTGAACTCTTACAACTGCTCTTAGGAATGTAGAAGCTTATGCCGCCGCGGGCAAGGAAGACGCCACAAAAATGCGCCAGAAAGCGAAATCTGCCAGGCCTTCAGCAGGCCATTAATCAGACCCTTAATCAGTCTTTAAAAGGCACCGGCAAAAAGCGGTAGGAGCAGCGCGGTCAGGGCGCCACAGAGACCCATGGCCAGGGCGGAAAAAGCGCCAGTGAGCGCACTGATTTCCAGTGCGCGCACGGTACCTATGGCGTGGGCATTAATCCCCAGGGTAAAGCCGATAACCCGCTCATCGCGGATGCCCAGGAAACGTAGCAGCGATGGCCCGCACACGGCGCCGACAATACCGGTAAAGGCGACTACACCGGCAGCCAGGCTCTGGACGCCGTGCATTTCCTGGGCCAGTGCCAGGGCCACCGGGGTGGTTACCGACTTGGTGGTCAGTGCGATCAGCACCGTGCGGCTGCCTCCCAGAAGTGTGGCAATCACCACGGCGACCAGTGGGGCGAGTATGGCCCCGATCAACAGGCCCAGCATCAAAGGCCAGCCGGCCCTGCGCACCACGCCCAGATTCTGTTTGAGGGGAATGGCCAGCGCCACCACCGCGGGACCCAGCAGCAGGTACAGCAGGCCGCTGCCCTGTTGATAGCCGGGGAAGTCCACCCCGAGCAGCAATAGCCCGGCAAACACCAGCAGGCTGCCGCCCACCACTGGGTGCAGCAGCGGGCTGCCCAGGCGGCGATAGAGTTTCAGGCCGAGCCAGAAGCCGAGGATATTCAGCGGCAGAATGACCAGGGGGTGGGATGCAGACAGCGGTTGCAGAAACCCTTCAAGCACCTGCAGCAGCTGGGTCAGCCAGGACAGCAACTCAGCTTTCATGGTGTTCTCCCGAAGGCGCTTGCGCGCCGCTGCTGCGCCGGATCAGCCGGGCCAGCAGCAGCGCGGTAAGGGTAAGGCTGATCAGGGTGCCGATGATCATGGCGGCAATCAGGGCGAGCCAGTCACCGCCGGCGAGGTCGCGTAAAAAGTAGATACCCACGGTCGCGGGCAGAAAAATCAGTACCAGCAAGCGCAGTATCTGCTCGCCGACCAACGCCAGCCCGCGGGGTACGCGGCCGTAGAGCATCAGTGCCAGCAACAGCAGCAACATGCCCAGCACCGGGCCTGGCACTGGCAGCGACAGGCTGCCGACAAGGGTGCGCCCCAGCAGGTCGAAGGCGAGCAGTAGTACTGCGCCGCTTATCCACAGGGCGGCTTTCTTAAGCGCGATCACAGTCTTGAGCGCGATCACAGTATGGCGGCAATCAGTGCTTGCGAAACGCCTGCCACAGGCCAAACAGGATCAGCCCGACAAAACCCACGGCGGCCCAGCCGGCAATGGAGAGTCCGAGCATGGTCCACTGCACTTCGGCACAGTTGCCATCACCGGTGAGCAGGGTTTTGATGACTTCGGCCATGGGGAAGACGTCCACCATGTAGCTGATGCCTGGGCCGCAGGCGGGCACCTGATCTTCCGGCAGGCTTTGCAGCCACAGCTGGCGGCCGGAGAAGTAGAGGCCGCCGATGGCCCACAGGGAAACGAGCAGGCCGTAGATACGGCGACCGATATTGTTGACGCCCCGTGGGTTGTGCAGGAAGGCGATCAGTGAGGTGAGGCCAACGCCGAGGAACATCACGCGCTGGGTGATGCACAGTGGGCAGGGCTCGAGCCCCATCGCATATTCCATATAAAAGGCCACGCCCAGTACGAAGATGACGGCGAGGAACATGAGCAGGAAGGTGGTGCGGGGGCTTGGCAGGGTCATGTGGTTATTGTCCGTATTGCTGTCGAAACAGGGCCGCCTGTTGTGACAATTCGGTAAACAGTGAATAAAAGTCCTGTGCCAGCGCATCGCTGTCTTCCTGCAGCAGCGGCAGTATGTCTGCCAGTGGCTGCGGGCGCCGCAGGCGCATGCCTACGCGCTCGAGGGTGCGCTGGATTATTTCTACCTCGCGGTAGCCGGGCAGCAGTTTAAATTGCTCGGCCCGCTGAATAAATGCCTGGGCGTTTTCGGGTATCCATTGCTGGCGCTGTCGGAAGTTGGACCAGCAGTCTGCGGCAAAGGTTTCCAGGGGCTGCGGGTGCCAGTTAGACCACTGGCTGGCGAGGGCGTGATCGAACCAGATATCCAGGGCGATACCGCCGAGGCGGCGCCACTGGGGGCCGAGACGGGCGAGTGCGGATTTGTACGCGGGGTGCTGGTCGCTCAGCAAGTCGATACGCCGGTGCAGGCGCATGCCGTCTTCGATGGCCGGGGGTCTTTCGCCTTTCAATGGCCCTTTGACGAAGTCGCCCAACAGGCCGCCCAGTTGCCAGTCTGGATCGGGGCCGGACAGAACCAAGTGGGCTAGGTAATTCATAATCGTGCTCTGTGCGCTAGTCCTGTGGCACCTTAGCGTCAGGTTTCAGAGATCTCTCTGGCAGAACACATACTGGGCGTAATACTTGCCGAGAAAATCTTCAAAGCTGCCGGTGTCCCCTTCCTCAACCGCTTTCTGCTGTTGCAGGGACTCTGCTGCGAGTCGCACGAACTCGGCCTGCTCGGAATCGTCCAGCGGGCGCTCGAGGAAATACTGGCGGTGCTGTTCCGCTTTGGCCTGGGCCCACTGGAAGAAGGTTTGTTTGTGCTCGTGCATTTCCGCCAGCATCTGCGCCGCGGGGGTGGGGGTTTTACCGTCCACTTTTTCGCGCTGGGCGCTGACGGCACGCTGGTAGTCGTGACTGTCCCAGGCCTGGTCCAGCAGTTCTGCCATGGGTGCCATCTGGTCCAGCAGTTCGCCGGCCCAGTCGGTGAGTTTGCGCTCGCTACCGTTGTGGACCAGTCGCAGCTCCGGGTCGCGACCGCGGTAGACGATGCAGCTCTGGTTTTCCTGCACCGCGCGGTAGTCGGCGTCGTCGGTGAGGGGGCTGTCGCTAAGCAGGCAGTGCAGCAGGAAGGCGTCGAGGAAGCGCATCTGCGGGGCTTCGATGCCCAGTGGCACGAAGGGGTTGAGGTCGAGGCAGCGCACTTCGATGTATTCGACACCGCGGGCGTCGAGGGCCGACAGCGCGGTTTCGCCCATGCCGGCGGGGTTTTTCGGCCGGATCGGGGAGTAGAACTCGTTTTCGATCTGCAGCAGGCCGGTAGACAGCTGCTGGTAGTCGCCGTTGGCGTCCTTCACACCCTGTTTGTGGTAGGGCGGATAGGGCTTGCTGATGGCCGCGCACAGGGTGGACAGGTAGCTGGGCAGATCGTTGTAGCAGACGATCAGGGATTTCTGGGCGTCGCTGGTGTAACCGAGGTCGCCCATACGCAGGGAGGTCGCCTGGGGGGCGAAAAGGCTGCGGCCGTCGCCGTCGAAGGGCTCCAGCTTGTGTTCCCGATCCTGCACGAAGGTGCCGCACACCGCGGGGGCGGCGCCGAACAGGTAGATCAGCAGCCAGTAGTGCCGGCGGAAGTTGCGGATCAGGTCGAAGTAGCGGCGGGTTTTGAATTCCTGCAGGGACTCTTGTGTTCCCTCATCGCTACCGCTCTCTTTTTGCTGCAGCCATTGCCAGAAGGTGTCGGGCAGCGAGAAGTTGTAGTGAATACCGGCAATGGTCTGCATGGCGCGGCCGTAGCGCAGGCCGAGGCCGAGCCGGTAGATGCTTTTCATGGTGCCGCTGTGGGAGCTGCCGTAACGGGCGACCGGGATATTCTCATCGCGGCCGATACGCCCGGGCATGCTATTGACCCACAGGCGCTCGTCGCCGATCTGGCTGTAGGTGAAGCGGTGAATCTGGTCGAGTTTTTCCAGCGCCTGCTCGGGGGTGGCCACCGGCGGGGTGATGAACTCCAGCAGGGCTTCGGCAAAATCGGTGGTGATGCAGTCGTGGGTCAGCGCCGAGCCGAGGCCGGCCGGGTGCTCTGTCTGCGCCAGCTCACCCTCGGGAGAGACCCGCAGGCTCTCTTTTTCAATGCCGCGGCGAATGCCTTTGAGCAGGCTTAACGCCTCCGGTTTGGCCAGTTCGGCCAGATTGAAAGTGGGCACTCGAATCTCCTGTGAGCTGCCGGCAGCTGGCGCTGTGAATCCTAGGGTGGATCTGTGCAGCGCACCTTGTATGGGTTTCCGCCAGGGGGGTTTTGCGATGTCAGTCTCGCGCGGATATCCGGCCTAAATGGGGGCGCAATAAGTGAACTCAAGCGTGCAATTTTGCTCGTGGTATACGGCGCCCTGTAAACGCGGCGGACTAGGCCTGGCTGGTGGCGGATTCCGGCGGCTGGCCAGGCTCGATCTCCGGGGTGGTACCCGGGTACTGGTCCGGTGCGATTTCCGGCTCCGATTGTGGCGCTACTTCAGGGGCCGGCTGGGGATCGGCTTCCGGGTTCTGCTGCGGCGGGGCCTCGTTGGGATCCGGTTGCGGCAGTTCGTCCGGGTCGCCGGCACTTTGTGCTTCGCTGAACAGGGGTTCGGGGCTCAGTGCGTCGGCGGGGATCTGGGGGTGCTTTTTGGCGTCGAGTTCGCATTCGAGCAATTCGATACGCAGGGCGACGTTGCGGGTGTTGGCCTCGAACATCTGGTTGATGGCGACGTCCTTATACTCGGTGCGGAACAGCTTGGTGTTCTCGCGGCCGTCGATCCACTCGTTACTTTTGCTTAAAAACTGCTGGTGCTGGTTGGTCAGCACATAAACTTGGCTCATTCGGGGGCACAACGTTGCTCAGACATGGGGGCAGTTTAGCGGTGGCTTGGGGGAGGCTCAAGGATTGAGGGCAGTATCCTGCTGTATGAGCGGGGCAGGAAAGCGCTTGGCGAACTTGATGAGAAGGTGGCGATGCCGGGTACTGCTTTGCGAGACCTTCCGCGAGAGGGACCTCGCGGAAGAGCCCCCAGGGATGGGTTCACGGTGTGTCTCGCAAAGCAGTACCCGGTAGCGTCACCGCCACTGGGCTCTATCGGGGATTCAGAGCGCTTTCAGCGGGTAGTGCGCCGGGTAGGGTAAACGCGCGGAACCGCTGTCCACCGCGGCCCGGGCTACCGCCGCCGCTACTTCCGGCAGCAGGCGCGGGTCGGTGGGCTTTGGCAGTATGTAGTCGGCGCCAAAGCTCAGTTCCACACCGCCGTAACCGGCGCGCACTTCCTCGGGTACTTCCTCCCGGGCCAGTTTGCGGATGGCTTCGATTGCCGCCAGTTTCATATCTTCGTTGATGCGGGTGGCGCGCACGTCCAGGGCACCGCGGAAGATGAACGGGAAGCAGAGCACGTTGTTTACCTGGTTCGGGTAGTCCGAGCGGCCGGTGGCCATGATCAGGTCATCGCGGGTGGCGTGGGCCAGTTCTGGGGAAATCTCCGGGTTTGGATTCGAACAGGCGAAAACTACCGGCTTGTCGGCCATATGTGCCAGCTGCTCGGCGGAGAGCAGGTCCGGGCCGGATACGCCGAGGAATACGTCGGCGCCCTCGATGGCGTCGTCCAGGGTGCGCATTTCGGTGTCGCGCGCCCACTCCCCTTTATAGGCGTTGATGTCGCTGCGGCCGGAGTGGATGACACCGCGGCTGTCGAGCATGGTGATCTGGTCTTTCTTGGCGCCCGCCGCCAGCAGCAGTTTGCAGCAGGCGGTCGCGGCGGCACCGGCGCCGAGGCAGACGATGCGTACATCGGCCAGCTGTTTGCCCTGGATTTCCAGCGCGTTGAGCATGCCGGCGACGGTCACAATGGCGGTGCCGTGCTGGTCGTCGTGGAACACTGGTACCGAGCAGCGCTCGATCAGCGCTTCTTCAATGTGGAAACACTCCGGTGCCTTGATGTCTTCCAGGTTGATGCCGCCGAAGGTGTTGGCGATGGCGGCGACGGTTTCGATAAAGCGCTCGGGGCTCGGGCATTCGACTTCGATATCCACCGAGTTGATATCTGCGAAACGCTTGAACAGCAGGGATTTGCCCTCCATTACCGGCTTGGAAGCCAGCGGACCCAGGTTGCCGAGGCCGAGAATGGCACTGCCGTTGGAGATGACCGCCACTAGGTTGCCTTTGCCGGTGTAGAGATAGGCGGCCTCCGGATCCTTGGCGATCTCGCGCACTGGCTCGGCGACGCCGGGGCTGTAGGCCAGAGACAGGTCTTCCTGGGTCTGTGCGGGGGTTGTGAGCTCCACCGAAAGTTTGCCCGGTGTCGGCAAGGCGTGGTAATCGAGCGCGGCCTGGCGCAGGGAATCGGTCATTGGGATGTCATCTCTTGGGTTTGGAATGCGGCCAGAAATCTGCGACTGGCGGCAGGGTTACAGCGGATGTTTTTGATTTTATTGTGGGGGCCAATTCACCCCCTATCCGGGGCGTGAAGAATAACCGAGACGACTGAATATTCACAAGCTCAAAAACTGAGCTGTTCAGTTATTTTCTACTAATTTCGATAGTAAATTCGGAATCTGATGCAATAAACCATCGTTTATTTTTGGGGTTTGCGGATACATATCTCGCACCGCGGTCAACTAGCCAGCCTTTCACTACTATTTTGCGACCTTGCCAATCGCGCCCGATAAAGTGGCCATAATCCCGTTTCGGATCCAGTCGCACGGCCACCGGGCCGTCCAGTTCCAGCCACAGGAAGCGGTTGTGGTCGACCTTCTTGACGGTGCCGGCCAGGCGCACGAAACCGCCGTCGCCGGCGACGATATCCGCCGCTTGGACCAGTGGCCAGACGCCGGGTGCCCAGACGCCGCGCTGGTACTCGCGGGCCTCCTGTTCGCGGCTGGCCAGGCATTCGGCGAGGGTGAGATTGGGGGCCACGGCGATATGGAAGGCGAGCCCGGCCCGCAGCAGTGCAGATTCCAGGCTGTCGCCGCGGTGGTTGTAGACGTGCGCCAGCACCCGGCCGTGGTTATCGCGCCGGTCGCGATCGTATACCAGCTCCAGATCACCTCCGGCCAGGAAGCGCTGGGTAAACTCTTTCGCTTCCCGCGCCAGCGGTTGCGCCTGGTGTTGGCCGTGGGCGAGTTCCGGGGTGTTGACCCCGATAAGGCGAACTCGCCGGCCATCTTTGAGACGCAGAGTGTCGCCGTCGACCACCTTTTTGAGAGCGACCACTTCGTCGGCCTCTCCCATAACGCAGTCCGCTGCGGCACTAAACGGTGCCAGCAGAAGAGTAATGGCGTAAAAAGGAACATAAAAAAAGGCACCGAGGGAAACCCAGGGTGCCTTTGCTGCAGCACACATGGCCAGGGCCTGTGCGATGCCTGCGCGAAACGCGGCCGTTACTTGGAGATACGGCTGCCGAAACGCTTCTTGAAGCGGTCTACGCGGCCACCGGTGCTGGCCTGCTTCTGCTTGCCAGTGTAGAACGGGTGGCAGTTGGAGCAGACGTCCAGCTGGAGGTCTTTGCCCAGGGTAGAACCCATTTTGAATACGTTGCCACAGGAGCAAGTCGCATTGATTTCGGCGTAGTTCGGATGGATATCGGTCTTCATGATGGCCTCTTCTCGACACCGCCACCCAATCTTTCGCTGAGCACGGAATCGTCATTGGAGCAGGGGAGGATTCCCCGGGCTGTTTAAAAAGTCGGCGCATACTATCAGATTAGCCCGCTGATTCAAGCGGAACCTTCTGCGTTATCATCGCCCTTTTGCGCCGGTAGTAGGGAGATGCGCTTTGGATGTGATCGGGGGGCAGAAGTATCCAGTTCGGGAACCATCAGTCATCTTACGGTTGGCTGTGCCAGTGCCCCTGCGCCGCCTGTTTGACTACCTGCCACCGGAAGGTCTGAGCGCCGATGACCTGCGTCCCGGGCAGCGCTTCTGGGTGCCCTTCGGCAACCGCAGCCTGGTGGCAGTGCTGGTGGAACTGGTACCGGAGTCGCCGCTGGCGGAACTGAAGCCGGCACTGGAACGCATCGATCGCCTTCCCATTTTTGATGACCGCAGCCGTCAGTTCCTGCAGTGGGCTGCGGACTACTATCAGGCCCCTCTGGGTGAGCTCTACGCCGCCGCCCTGCCGGTGGCGCTGCGCAAGGGTAAGCCCGCGGACCACTGGGCGGAGCCGTGGCTGGAACTGACCACCGAGGGCAAGGGCCTGCCGGAAACCGCCCTCGCCCGCGCCCCCAAGCAGCAGACGCTGCTGCAATTGCTGCTGAATAAAGGCCGCCAGAGTCGCACCGCCCTGAATGCCCAGGGGCTCAACGCGCCGGTGTGCAAGGCGCTGATCGAGCGCAACCTCGCCCGCTGGGTTGCCGGACCCACCGCGCCGCCGCCACTGGAACAGGTGGCGCCGCGGCCGGCACCGGAACTGAATGACGAACAGCGCCAGGTCATCGCTGCCGTCGAATTCGGCAAATTCAATGCATCGCTGGTGGAGGGCACCACCGGCAGTGGCAAAACCGAGATTTACCTGCAGTTGATGGAGCGCGCGCTGCAGCAGGGCAATCAGGCGCTGTTGCTGGTGCCTGAAATCGGCCTGACGCCACAGACCCTGCGCCGTATTGCCGCGCGCTTTCCCGACTTTCGTATCGCTGCGCTGCACTCGGGCCTCGCCGATGGCGAGCGCGCCCGCGCCTGGCTGTCGGCCGCCAGTGGCGTCGCGGATATCGTGATAGGCACCCGCTCCGCCATCTTTACCCCGCTGCCGCGCCTGGGGGTGATACTGGTGGACGAAGAGCACGATGGCTCCTTCAAGCAGCAGGACGGTGTGCGCTACTCTGCGCGGGATCTCTCCCTGGTGCTGGCGCGCAGCGCCAATGTACCTGTATTGCTCGGCAGCGCCACGCCATCCCTGGAAAGCCTGCACAACGCCCTCTCCGGCCGCTACCAGCACCTGCGACTGCGTCACCGCGCCGGCAACGCCCGCCCGCCGCAAATCAGCCTGGTACCCACCCTGCACCAGCAATTGCAGGAGGGCTTTGCACCCCAGGTGCTGCGCCATATCGGCGATACCCTGCAGCGCGGTGAGCAGGCACTGGTGTTTATCAACCGCCGCGGTTACGCCCCGGCGATTACCTGCGAAGACTGCGGCTGGCTCGCCGATTGCCCCCACTGCTCCAGCAAGCTCACCCTGCACCGGCGCCAGCGCCACCTGCGCTGTCACCACTGCGACTATCGCCAGCGAGAGGTGCACGCCTGCCCCCAGTGCCACAGCCGCAACCTCAATGCCCTGGGCGCTGGCACCGAGCGCAGTGAGGACTTCCTTACCCACACCTTCAACCAGTTCCCGGTGATCCGCGTCGACCGCGATACCACAGGCAGCAAACAGGCCCTCGATCGGCTGCTGGAGCCGGCGCGCAATGGCGAGCCCTGCCTGCTGCTGGGCACCCAGATGCTGGCCAAGGGCCACCATCTGCCGAAAGTGACCCTGGTAGTAATACAGGACGCCGACGGCGGCCTGTTCAGCGCCGACTTCCGTGCGCCCGAACGCATGGGGCAGCTGCTGGAGCAGGTGGCCGGTCGCGCCGGTCGCGGCGACCTGCCCGGCCACGTGCTGGTACAGAGCCGTTACCCCGAGCACCCCATGCTGCAGTTGCTGCTGAACAAAGGCTACGGCGCCTTTGCGCGCCAGCTGCTGGAAGAGCGCCAGATCACCCAGCTGCCGCCGGTGCGCGCCATGGCCCTGGTGCGTGCCGAATGCGAAGAGCCCCGCTGGGCGGAAGAGTTTCTCACCAACGCCCGCCAGTACCTCGAAGCCCTGGCGCCGCCTTCGCCGGAATTGCAGTACCTGGGTCCGGTGCCCGCGTTGCTGGAGCGCAAGTCCGGCCGTTTCCGCTTCTATATCCAGATCACCGCGGAAAAACGCGGCCTGCTGCAGAAGCTGCTGGCCAACTTCTGCCACTGGGCCGAAAGCAATAAAAACCGCCGCCTGCGCTGGGCGGTGGATATGGACGCCCAGGAATTATCCTAAACCCCGCGCACAGGCCCGGCGCAGGGGTTACAATTTGCCGCCAGTAAAACATCCGCAAAGTTCGAGAGAAGAGTCATGGCCCGCCGCAATACCCGCCGCCAACAATCCACCGGAAAACCCGCCTGGGTCTGGTTTGTACTCGGCAACTTCGTCGGCGGCTTCGCAGTCTTCGTATTCCTGCTCAATGACCTCAAAACCGAGCAGGTGCGGGTTGCCAGCAAAGCGAGCAAGCCCGCTGCAGAACGGGGGGCGCCGGAAGAATCCAAGCCGCGCTTCGATTTCTACACCCTGCTGGAAGAAAACGAAGTCAAAGTCCCCAAACCCAAGACCCCGTCGACCCGGGCAAGGGACTCTCGTGGAGAAAGTGGTAGTGACAGCAGCGCAACCACTGCCCAGGCCGCAGCGCCCAAAGACGAGCTGGTGTATATCCTCCAGGCCGCCAGCTTCCGCGACGCCGCCGAAGCCGAGCGCCTGCGCGCCCAGCTGATGCTGGCCAACCTCGAGGCAAAAGTGGAATCCGCCACCGACAGTCGCGGCACCTGGCACCGGGTCCTCGTCGGCCCCTACGACAATCGCTCCAAAGTGGCCAAAGCCCGCAGTATCCTGGCGGAACACAGCCTGATGCCGCTGGTATTGAAGCGTCCAGCGAAGGGATAAGAAAGAGAAGAGAGGTTGGATTGCTGTCGCGCAGCGGCGGCAATTCAGGTTCGCTTGGCGACTATTCAGTCTCCACCAGTTTGCGGGTAATCCAGTGCGCCACCGGCGCAATCACCGACACCAGCGGAAATGCAATCACCCAGGCCACCAGCCCCGCGTGTAACCAGCGGGTCAGAAAGCCCTCGGTAATACCCGTATTCATCACCGTCACCACCCCCGACATCATGGTCGACATGAAAAACGACATAAACAGGGCAAAAACCAGGGTGTAATAACGACGCTTGATGCGGGCCACGGGTAATCTCCACACAACCTCAGAAGAAGGCGCGCATTATAGGCCGTCAAACCAGAAGTTGAAATTTGCCCCCCTCGACCACACTTAGTGCAACTGAAACCAAAACACAGAGGCACACGTGGAACAATATCGCGGCACAACCATTCTCTCCTGCCGACGTAACGGCAAAGTCGTCATCGGCGGAGACGGACAAGTCTCCATGGGCAACACCATCATGAAAGGCAACGCCCGCAAAGTACGCCGCCTCTATGACGACAAAGTCATCGCCGGATTCGCCGGCGGCACCGCCGACGCCTTCACCCTGTTCGAACGCTTCGAAGCCAAACTCCAGGCCTACAACGGCCAGCTCACCCGCGCCGCCGTCGAACTCGCCAAAGACTGGCGTACCGACCGCGCCCTGCGCCGTCTCGAAGCTCTGCTCGCCGTCGCCGACGAAACCGCCAGCCTGATCGTCACTGGCAACGGCGACGTCATCCAACCGGAAGACGACCTCATCGCCATCGGCTCCGGCGGCCCCTTTGCCCAGTCCGCAGCGCGCGCATTACTCGACAACACCGACATGGATGCCCGCAGCATCGTAGAGCAGGGGCTGAAAATCGCCGGTGATATCTGCGTATACACCAACCAGAATCACACCATCGAAGAACTGAGTTACTGAGCGAAAAATTTCTAACGAAGTTATTCGCCACGAATTGAAGGTGGGGTGCCGGGTACGGGTTTTTGAAAGCGTCGGCGACAAGGATGTCGCCGACGCAGCGTACAGGGACGTATTCACAGCGGTTTCAAAAACCCGTACCCGGTGCCCCGCCGCCACCGCACCAGCTTCGAAGCTTACGATGCTGGAACGAAGCGAAAAGAATCCGAGAAAGACCATGTCCAATATGACCCCCAGAGAAATCGTCCACGAACTCGACCGCCATATCGTCGGCCAGAACGACGCCAAGCGCGCCGTCGCCATCGCCCTGCGCAACCGCTGGCGCCGCATGCAGGTCAACGAAGAACTGCGCGCGGAAATTACCCCGAAAAACATCCTCATGATCGGCCCTACTGGCGTCGGTAAAACCGAAATCGCCCGCCGCCTCGCCAAACTCGCCGGCGCACCCTTTATCAAAGTCGAAGCCACCAAATTCACCGAAGTCGGCTACGTCGGCCGCGATGTTGAATCGATCGTCCGCGACCTCGTTGAAATGGCCATCAAGCTCGAACGCGAACGCGCCATGGCTGGCGTAGAACAGCGAGCCATGGATGCCGCCGAAGAGCGCGTACTCGACGCCCTGCTGCCCCCCGCACGCAGCACCGAACCCGGCGACCGCGACTCCAGCACCCGCCAGGTCTTCCGCAAGAAACTGCGCGAAGGTGAACTCAACGACAAAGAAATCGACATCGACGTCTCCGCCAGCCCCATGGGTGTCGAAATCATGGCCCCCCCGGGCATGGAAGAAATGACCAACCAGCTGCAGGGCATGTTCTCCAATATGTCCAAAGGCAAAACCCAGAAGCGCAAGCTCACCGTCAAGCAGGCGCTCAAGCAGCTCACCAGTGACGAAGCCGCCAAACTGGTCAACGACGAAGAAATCAAAACCAAAGCCATCCAGTCTGCCGAGCAGAACGGCATTGTGTTTATCGATGAAATCGACAAAGTGGCCAAGCGCCAGGAAAGTGGTGGCGCCGACGTTTCCCGCGAAGGTGTGCAGCGCGACCTGCTGCCGCTGATCGAAGGCTGCACCGTCACCACCAAATACGGCATGATCAAGACCGACCATATCCTGTTCATCGCCTCCGGTGCCTTCCATCTGTCGAAGCCGTCCGACCTGATCCCGGAACTGCAGGGCCGCCTGCCGATTCGCGTGGAATTGAGTTCACTCACCTCCAATGACTTCCAGCGCATTCTCACCGAGCCCAGCGCGTCATTGACCGAGCAGCAGAAAGCGCTGATGAGCACCGAAGGTGTGACGCTGAGCTTCTCCGAAGACGGCATCCGCCGTATCGCCGAAGTGGCATTTGAGGTGAATGAAACCACCGAGAATATCGGTGCCCGCCGCCTGCACACCGTGCTGGAACGACTGTTGGAAGAAATTTCTTTCACCGGTGGCGACGGCGAAACGGCACTCAATATCGATGCGGCCTATGTGGATAAGCAACTGGGAGAGTTGAGCAAGGACGAAGATCTTTCCCGCTTTATTCTTTAATGTCCCAGTGCTGCAAGGGCCGAACCCGGCCCCTGCAGCACACCTGTATCCGGAATCGATCATGTCCCCACCTAAAAAAATCCGCCTGGATAAATCGGAAAGGAAACTCAATCTTCAATATTCCGACGGTGAATTTTCCCTGCCCGCCGAATATCTCCGCGTCTATTCCCCCAGCGCCGAAGTGCGCGGCCACGGTATCGGCGAGGGCACCCTGGTGAGTGGGAAAATCCATGTCGGTATCGACAAGGTAGCTGCCGCCGGCCGCTACGCACTGCAGATATTTTTTGATGATGGCCACGACAGTGGTATCTATACCTGGGCCTATCTGCGGGAACTGTGCGAGCAACATGCGCAGAAGTGGCAGGCCTATCTGACGCGCCTGCAACAGCAGGGCAAAGGCCGCGATCCGGATGAGAGTGCCGTGAAATTTATCGGCTGAAAAAATTGAATGGCTGACGCGCGGCTGATGTTCGCAGCGCAGTCATGATCATAACGACAGTCGTCGCCTCCTCAATGCCAATCATTTCCCATTTCTTCTTTTGTTCATAAAGATGTGAAAAAGCTGTAACACCATCGTCACCTACTGACGCATTTAATGCGCCCTCTTTGTTGAAACTGCCAGGGGGGCAAACAGAATGGTCAAGCAGGTCAATTGCAGGCTGCGCTCGTTTACAGCGAGTGCAGCAGTGGCGTTTTCCGCCACCTTTTCCGCTACATTTTCCATAGTCGCAGCCGCCGAACTGCCGGACTATCAAAAAAACAGTGCATGGTTCAGCGCCGGTGAAGCGCAACTCGCCACCAAGCTCGCCGATCAACGCAGCGAGCGCACCGCAAAAAATGTCATCCTGTTCGTGGGGGACGGCATGGGGGTTACCACCCTCACCGCGGCCCGCATTCTCGAGGGCCAGCTGCGCGGCGAAAACGGTGAGGAAAATCTGCTTTCCTTCGAGGAATTTCCCTACACGGCGCTGATAAAAACTTACAACACCAACCAGCAGACACCGGATTCCGCTGGCACCATGACCGCGATGATGACCGGGGTAAAAACCCGCGCGGGCGTGATCAATGTGGACAGCGACGGCCTGCGTTCGGACTGCGCCGGTGTTGCCGGTAACGAGCTGCGCACCTTTCTTGAATTGATGGAAGACCAGGGCCGCAGCACCGGCATCGTCTCCACCGCACGCATTACTCACGCGACGCCGGCGGCGACCTACGCCCGCTCGCCCGAGCGCAACTGGGAATCCAACGACGGCCTGAGTACCGAAGCGGTAGAGAACGGTTGCCGTGATATCGCCGCCCAGCTGGTAAGCCTGGATGTGGGCGATGGCATTGATGCCATCCTGGGTGGCGGTCGCCGTCACTTCATCACCGCCGACAACGGCGGCAAGCGCACCGACGAGCGCGACCTGACCGCCGAATGGCAGGAGCGTTACAGCGACCAGAATGCGGTGTATGTGCAGAACGGCACTGAACTGGCGAGCACCGATTTCGCCACTACCGACAAACTGCTCGGCCTCTTCACCAGCTCGCACATGAGCTACGACGCCGACCGCATTGCCAGCGCCAAAGACGAACCGTCCATTGCGCAAATGACCGCAAGTGCCATCGACCTGCTGGCAAAAAATGACAATGGCTATTTCCTGATGGTGGAATCCGGCCGCATCGACCACGGCCACCACGCGGGCAACGCCTACAACGCGCTGCACGACACCATTGCTTTCTCCGATGCCATTCGTGCAGCGGCGGAAAAAGTGAATCTGGAAGAAACCCTGATTCTGGTCACTGCTGACCACAGTCATGTGATGACCATTGCCGGCTATGCCACCCGCGGCAACCCGATCCTCGGCAAAGTGGAGACCAACGATGGCACCGGTGCCCCGGTGGGCGAGCCTGCGCTGGCGGATGATGACCAGCCCTACACGGTTTTGTCCTATGCCAATGGCCTGGGCTTTGCCGATCTCGGCGACGAAACCGATGCGGACGTGCGCTACGGCATGCCGGTAGACACCGGGCGCGTGAACCTAACCGACGTCAACACCCAGGCGCCGGGTTTCCACCAGGAAGCCATGGTGCCTTTCTCCGGCGGTGAGTCCCACGCAGGGGAAGACATCAGTCTGCACGCCATTGGCGCCGGTGCCGAAATGGTACAGGGCACGCTGGAACAGAACGCGATATTTCACCTGATGATCGGCGCCACCGGGCTGCCGGTCAGCGCGGAATAATTGGGGGCAAATCATGCAACGGAACAGATTCTTTATCGCTTTCACCGCGGCTTTTGGTATCACCCTGGCCGCCTGCAGTGACAACAACTCAAACTCGAACAACCAGACCCCGGAGCCGCAACCGGAGCCGGAAGAGCAGAGCCTGAGCCTGCCGGAATCCCAGCGCGGCAGCAGCTGGTATGTCAATGGCGAGCAGGCCGTCAGCAATACCCGTGAGGTGAGCGTCAACAATGAAGCCGGGGCCGCGAAAAACGTGATCCTGTTTGTGGGCGACGGCATGGGCATTTCCACCGTTACCGCTGCGCGTATTCTCGCCGGCCAGATGCAGGGCCAGAACGGCGAGGAGTACCAGCTCAGTTTTGAAAAGATGCCCTTTGCCGGCCTGGTCAAAACCTACAACACCAACCAGCAGACCCCGGACTCCGCCGGTACCGCCACGGCGATGCTCGCCGGGGTAAAAACCAAGGCCGGTGTGATCAATGTCGATGAAACCGTAGATCGCAGCGACTGTGCTGCCAGCCTCGAGCGCCCGCTCACCACCGCGGTGGAACTGGCGGAAGCGCTGGGCAAAAGCACCGGCGTCATCAGCACCGCGCGCATCACCCACGCGACTCCGGCTGCGGCTTACGCCAAGGTCCCGGAGCGCAACTGGGAATACAGCGCCCCGGATGGCTGTAAAGATATTGCGACCCAGCTGGTGGCGCTGGAAGCGGGCGACGGTATCGATGTGATCATGGGCGGTGGCCGTCGCGGTTTCCTGCCCCCTGAGGTGATCGATGCCGAAGGCAGTGCCGGTCGCCGCAGCGATGGCGTCAACCTGGTGGAGACCTGGCAGCAGCGTTACAGCGATGGTGTGACCAACGCCTTGTACATACAAGAACAGCAGGCGTTTGACGGCATCGACGTGGCCAGCACCGACAAACTGTTGGGCCTCTTTGCAAGTTCGCACATGCGCTATGAAGCGGACCGTAACAACGATATCGGTGGCGAGCCTTCCCTGTCGCAAATGACCGGCAAGGCCATCGAGCTGCTGGGCAAAAATGACAAGGGTTACTTCATGCTGGTGGAGTCCGGCCGTATCGACCACGGTCACCACGCCGGCAGCGCCTACAGCGCGCTCACCGATGCCATCGAGTTTGCCAATGCCATTCAGGTGGCCATGGACAACACCGATGCGGAAGACACCCTGATTGTGGTCACCGCGGATCACAGTCATGTGATGACCATTGCCGGCTATCCCACCCGCGGCAATCCGATTCTCGGCAAAGTGGTTACCAATGACGGCAGCGGCCTGCCGCAGCCGGGTCTGGCGCTGGCAGATGATGGCATGCCCTACACCACCATCACCTACACCAATGGCCTGGGCCACGCCCACTACGGCAGCGGTACCGATGCGGATGATCGCTACGAGGATCCGGTCAGCGCCGGTCGCCAGGATATTGCGGCGGACGATACCCAGGCGGCGGGTTACCACCAGGAGGCGCTGGTGCCCATGGGCGGTGGTGAAACCCACGCGGGTGAAGATGTCGGTGTCTGGGCCCGCGGCCCCGGTGCGCACCTGTTGTCTGGTACCAATGAGCAGAGTTATCTCTTCCACGTGATGGCTCATGCCGGCGGCTTGTTGGGCGAGGAATAACACCGTTAGCTGTTCGGCGCAGCGAGCGATCGCTGCGTCGCTTTTCCACGCAAAACGTCAGTTCGAGTTCTGCCGGATAGCTGAACAAGCTGTCACGCTTCTGTAATATGCCCCGGATCTAATGGCGCATTTCTTCGCCAGACAGCGTTCGGGGTAACAGAATGATCCGCAAGTCCATTGCCACAGCACTCACATCGGTACTCACCTCTTCTTTATTGATTGTCAGCAGCAGTCATGCCGACAGCCTTCCTGCCAGTCAGAGTAAAAGCTCGTGGTTCAGCGATGGCGAAAAAGCGCTGCAGCAGGCGATACAGCGGCCGATCAACAACCAGCGTGGTGCGGCAAAAAACGTGATTCTGTTTGTGGGCGACGGCATGGGTGTTTCTACCGTTACCGCCGCGCGCATTCTCGCCGGCCAGCAACAGGGGCTCGACGGTGAGGAATACCAGCTCAGCTTTGAAAAAATGCCCTTCGCCGGTTTGATCAAAACCTACAACACCAACCAGCAGACCCCGGACTCCGCCGGTACCGCGACCGCTATGGTGACCGGTGTCAAAACCAAGGCCGGTTTTATCAGTGTGGATGAAAGTGTGGCCCGCGGCGACTGCCCGGCGAGTCTCACGCATGGCCTGACTACCGCACTGGAACTGGCCGAGGGCCAGGGCAAGCGCACCGGCATCATTAGTACCGCACGCATCACCCACGCCACCCCTGCGACCACCTATGCAAAAGTGCCGGAGCGTGGTTGGGAATACATCGCGCCGGAAGGTTGCCGCGATATCGCCGCGCAACTGGTGGAAATGAATACCGGTGACGGTATTGGTGACGGTATTGATGTGATTATGGGTGGTGGACGCCGCGGTTTTTTGCCGACGGACGTGACCGATCTGGAAGGCAGTGCCGGCCGGCGTGAAGATGGCCGCAATCTGGTACAGGAGTGGCGAGACCGTTACGGCAAAAACGCGGTGTATATCGAAGACCAGGCCGGCTTCGACAAGGTGGACAGCCAAACCACCGACAAGCTGCTGGGCCTGTTCCAGCCCTCGCATATGCGCTACGAATCCGACCGCAACAGTGACAAGGCCGGTGAGCCTTCCCTGAGCGCCATGACCGCCAAAGGTCTGGCGCTGATGGCGCAGAGCGAAAACGGTTACTTCATGCTGGTCGAGGGTGGCCGTATTGACCACGGCCACCATGCCGGCAATGCGTTTAATGCACTGAATGATGCGGTGGAATTTGCCCGGGCGGTGCAGGTGGCGATGGATAACACCGACCCCAAAGATACCCTGATCATTGTCACCGCCGATCACAGCCACACCTTTACCATTGCCGGCTACCCCACCCGCGGCAATCCGATCCTGGGCAAGGTGGTCGGTAACGATGAGCGCGGCGAGCCGATGAAAACCCCCTACCTGGCCGCTGATGGCAAACCCTACACCACAGTGGGCTACGCCAATGGGCAGGGATTTGCCGACCTGGGTGACGAGACCAATTCCGACGTGCGCGAAGATGTGCATACCCACGCCGGCCGCGCCGACCTGACCAAGGTGAATACCGAGCAGCCCGGTTTTTTCCAGGAGGCTATGGTGCCGACGTCTGGAGAAACCCACGGTGGTGAGGATGTGGGTATCTGGGCGCGCGGTCCCGGTGCGCACCTGCTGTCAGGTACCCACGAACAGAGCTTTATTTTCCACGTGATGGCCCACGCTGGCGGGTTATTGGAAGAAAAGTAATGCCCAGTTATTTGGCAATGGCATGGCGGTGTTTGCACTGCCGCGGCCAATGTCGGTGGTGGAACAGCAGATCACACTGACGGTTGATCACGCTGCGCAATTCCGCCAGCCGCTGCTGGGCAGCATCCAGCAGCGGTATCATTTCTTTTTGTATTTCCGGATCCATCGCCTGTTTTTGATTTGCCAGAAAGGCGCACAGCAGTCGCAGATCGCGCCAGTCGCCCAGTGCGCTGGCCAGAATTTTTAGCGGCTCGCGGCGGTGGCCGATTTTTTGCGGTTTTAGCCGGTGCAACAGGCGGGTGTGGTACCACTGATCTTTTACCCGCTTTCGCAGAGTGTGGAAGCTCTCCTCATTTTCTCGCGTGAATGCGCTTTCCATGGCCCGGAAAGCGCGCCGGTAACTGCGCGCATACCCTTGCTTGAGTGCTTTTCGATTTAGCGATTGCCGATTCCTATTATCGGAATGCTGCTGTGCTTGCCGCAGTAATTCTGTGGCCTGTAGCAGCGCGATCTCTGCATCTGCCGTATTGATCCGGGACGCCAGCAGCGCTGCTGTCGCCGGAAAGTGTTCTTTTCCCAGTTGCTTGGTGAGCGCATCGTACAGGGACACCGCATCGCGGCTGCCGGACAGGGCTTCCGCGATACTGCGAAAGTGTGCGTTTTCGAATTGGTAGAGTCGCTCGCTGTGCGCATTCATATTCCGTACCAGTCGCATCAGTGCGCGTATTTTTTTGCAGTGCTTGCGGATCTGGTGACTGGCCTCTGCGACAGGCAATTCTTCTCCCGCTACCTGGGCAGATGTCAGTTGCTCCCACAAGATTCTGTGCAATTCGTCGGCGGGTAATGGTTTGCGCTGGAAGGAATAAGCCATGGCTTTGCCGATTTGGGCCGGGGTATTCCACCAGTGTAGGTCGCGCCCCCTTAAACGAAAAAAGCCGCATCAGTGATGCGGCTTTGCAAGCGGGAGCCTTGCGGCTCCCCGGTTCTTGTTGTTGATCTTGAGAGAGATCGTTGGTGACAGCGTTAGAAGGTGTAGTTGGCACCCACGTAGAAGCTGCGTCCCAGGGTATCGTAGATACCTGAGTCACCGCTGGTTCCGGACAGGTAGGCCGGCGGGTCCTGGTCTTCGATATTGTTGATACCGCCGAACACTTCGAAGCCTTCTTTGAACAGGTAGGCGGCGCGCATGTCGTTGTAGCGGATCTCACCGGTAGAGCTGGGTGCGGCGCTTTCGGGCTCGGCGGACTCCAGTGCGTACAGCGCCATGTCATCCAGGTAGCGGTGTGACCAGTTTACCGACAGGTCGCCATAGCGGTAGGTGACGTTCATGTTGTAGGCGTTGGTGGGGTCACCCAGCTCGCCATCTTCGCGGTCGGCACTGTCCGGTTCGTTCTGGAAGGAGTAGTCATCGCGCTCCAGCAGGTGGGTGCCCTGCAGGCTCAGGGTCAGGCTGCCCAGTTCGGATTTGAACAGGTCCGCCAGCGCCATTTCGTAACGCACTTCGTAGTCGACACCTTTGGCGGTGAGCTTGGAAGCGTTCAGGGCGGAGCTGGTCAGGGAAACCAGATCACCATTGGCGCCGCGCTGGATGTTGCCGCAGAACTGGTTGTCGATGGAGCTTGCGTCGACGCACTTGTCCAGGATGGTCTGGCCGCTGTACGAAGAGATGGCATCTTCGATTTCAATGTCCCAGTAGTCTGCAGTGATGGTGAGGCCCTCGGCGAAACGCGGGGTGATTACCAGGCCGTAAGTCATGGTAGTCGCGGTTTCTTCCTGCAGGTTCACGTTACCACCGCTGAAGCCGGGCAGGGTCGGGCCTTCGTTCCACGGTGACTGGTAATCCGCTGCTAGGCCGAGAGCGGCACAGTTGGCCGCGCGCTGGGCGGGGTCTGGTGCGTAAGCCACTTCATCGGCGTCACAGGGGTCGTCGACATTGAAGAAGTTTTGCCCCAGTGGCGCGAAGAGTTCGTCGATGTTCGGTGCGCGCACTGCCTGAGAAGTGGTTGCGCGGATGCGCACGTCATCAATCACCGCCCAGTCGAGGCCGGCTTTCCAGGCGCCGGTGCTGCCGATGGTGGAGTAGTCCGCCGCGCGATAGGCGGTGTCAAACACCAGGCTCTGGATGCCCGGCAGGTCGGACAGCAGCGGTGCAGACAGTTCCACGTAGGCTTCGGAAACGTCGTATTCACCATCGGTGGTCGCCAGCGCGTTCATGAAGGTGGCGCCACTTTTGATGATTTCGTCGAAGTCCACGAAGCTGGTTTCTTCGCGGTATTCGAAGCCACCCACGACAGACAGCGGACCGGCGGGCAGGTCAATAATGTCGCCGCCGATAAAGCCGGATGCAACGAGCTGGGTCATCTGTTCTACGGAGCCGGTGTTATCCAGCATTACCCAGTCGACGGCCTCCTGGGAGTTCAGGTTCTGGCCGAACAGGTTCAGCGGCTGACAGCCGGCTGCACGTGCGGATTCGTCGGCACACACGATGGTGCCGTCGACTTCGATCGCATCGATCGCCTGCGCAAAGCGTTCGTTGTGACGGTTATTTAGGTAGAAAATATCGGCGTCGTACTGGCCGTAGACCACGCTCGCCTCATAGTTCCAGCGGCCGCCCAGATCGCCTTTTACGCCCAGCACGTAGCGCTGGGTTTCACGCTCGGCCAGGTCGCCGCGGTAGCCCAGGTCGGAGTGCATGCGGTACATGCCAAACGAGCCTACACCGGCGGCAACCAGTTCATCGGACAGGGATTTGTCGAGGAAGGGGTTGGTAGCGGAGTAGCCGTTGTAACTGAAGCTTGCCTGGCCCCAGCTCTCGGCTTCGTGCGATACGTATTTGGCTTCGGCAAAGACGCGGGTGGAGTCGTTGAGGTCGTAGTGACCTTTCACGAACAGGTTGTTGGTCTCCATGCGCGGATACATCTGATACTGGCCGATCCAGCGGTATCCGTCGCCACCGGTACAGCGGCCGGCAGTGTCACAGAAGTCACCGGGGATGACCGGGCGAGCAGTGCCGTCGTCATCAAAGGTGTGATTGCCCATCGGCAAGTAGGCGATACCTGCATCGCTGATGATCGGCAGGGTGTAGTCCTGGACAATAAAGCGATCGGGGATGCCATCTTCAGGGCCGGTATCGTTTGGATTACGCAGGGTGCCGTAGCCCCGGGTGATCCAGTCGCGGTCGGTGCCGTAAACATCGCCGCGGCTGGTGTGCGAGAAGCTACCGGCGATGTTGGCGCGGCCGTCGAACATATTCTGGCCGAAGGTGACGGATACTTCGGTGGTTTCTGCACCGCCATTTTCGGTGTCGCTGCCGAAGGCGCTGAGCTTCACGCCCTCAAAGTCATCCTTGAGGATGAAGTTGACCACGCCGGTGACCGCGTCGGCACCGTAAATCGCAGAGGCACCGCCCGTAATCACGTCGACGCGTTCGATCAGGTCTTCCGGGATGGTATTGACGTCAACCGCCGACGTACCAACGGCAGAGGCGATGTGGCGGCGGCCGTCCTGCAGTACCAGGGTACGGGAGGTACCCAGGCCGCGCAGGTCCAGCAGGTTCAGGCCCACGGTGCCGATAAAGCGTCCGGAGTTCTGGCCGGAGTAGGTAGAGCGCAGTGCCGGCAGGTCGTTGAGGAAATCACCCAGGTTGGTTTCGCCGCTGAGGCTGATGTCTTCTGCGGTCAGCGAGGTTACCGGGGTCGGGCTGATGGAATTCGGACGCGCAATACGCGAGCCGGTGACGGTGACCTGTTCGATGGTTCCGTCGTCAATAGCAGCGGCGTTAACGGCCTTGCTGTCTTCCTGTGCGAATGCGGGAGTCGCGCCTACGGCTGCCAGGATGACACCGCGGATGGCGTTGGATAGCAGGTTTCCTTTCATTTTTATGGTCCCCTTGGGAAGCTTATTTAGGAATTCACCACTGCTTCCATGCCTGTGCTGTATTAGGTATGACGATGGTGTCGCGAAATTCATCATTAAATTTGTAACAAAATGTCATTTTCCTGTGACTTGTCTCGTGGTCTCAGTTCTCTGGTGTGTGTTGATAGTGCGTTTTGTGGGGGGCCGGGTACGCCAGCGATCGAGATGATGAGTTGAGCGGGATGTGACTGCCTTTGGTCACTCCGCCATGTACAATACTGCCCCTGTATTTACCCCAGCAGGTTTAAAATGACGGAACGCAAGACGACCCATTTCGGTTACCAGCAGGTGCCGGTGGAAGAAAAAGCCGGACGGGTGGCGGATGTTTTTCACTCGGTGGCGGCCCGCTACGACGTGATGAACGATCTGATGTCCGGAGGTGTTCACCGCCTGTGGAAGCGTTTCACCATCGAGCTTTCTGCGGCCCGCCCGGGGCAGACGATTCTGGATATTGCCGGGGGCACCGGTGATCTGACGGCGCGCTTTTCCCGCATTGTGGGCCCCACCGGCAAGGTGGTGTTGGCGGATATCAATGCGTCGATGTTGAAGGTGGGGCGCGATCGTCTGCTGGATCGGGGCATTGCCGGGAATGTGGAGACGGTGCAGGCGGATGCCCAGTACCTGCCTTTTCCGGATAACACCTTTGATTGCATCACCATTGCGTTCGGCCTGCGCAATGTGACGGATAAGGATCTGGCGTTGCGCTCGATGTTGCGGGTGTTGAAGCCCGGTGGTCGCCTGCTGGTATTGGAATTTTCCAAGCCGCAGTCGAAGCTGCTGGAGAAGGTCTACGACCAGTATTCGTTCCGTCTGTTGCCGTTTATGGGCAAGCTGGTGGCGGACGATGCGGACAGCTATCGCTATCTGGCTGAAAGTATCCGTATGCACCCGGATCAACAGACTCTGAAAGACATGATGGGCGAAGCCGGTTTTGTGGACTGCGAATTCCACAATATGACCGGAGGCATCGTGGCTTTGCACAAGGGCATCAAGCCCTAGATCGTATCGATAGCCCATTTCGATAGTTCTGTTCGCAGTCCGTGGCGGTCCGAGCGGCGGTAACCCCTCGCGAGACACGCCGTGAACCCATCCCTGGGGGCTCTTCTAAAACATCCCTGTTTTAGAAGGTCTCGCGAGGGGTTCCCGCCGCCCGGACCTTCGCCTCAGCGTAAATCGCACGGATAAACCTCAAAATAATGACCGATCCCACCTTCCGCGCCGGCTTCGACGCCACCCTGGAAACCGCCATCAACACTGCCCTGCGTTACGACCCGGGTAGCCGTGCACGCCTGAGTAAATTGGCGGGCAAGACGCTGGGGGTGAGTCTCACCGCGCCGGCCATGACCCTGTTTTTGGTCATCGATGACGAAGATGAGGGTGCTGATTTTGGTGGAAATTGTATCGAAGTGCACAGCCGCTGGGGCGGCGAGGTGACCACGGAGCTGTCCGGCTCTGCCCTGGCGTTTCTGCAGTTGCTGAAAAACCGCGATGCCACGCCGGCAAAGCTGGGGGTGACGGTGCGCGGTTCCAGTGCACTACTGGCGGAGTTGCAGTCGATCCTGCGGGATCTGGATATCGATTGGGAGGAGCCGCTGGCGAAGTTGATCGGGGATTCTCCGGCGCACCAGCTGGGTACCGGCATGCGTATGGCGGCGAGCTGGCTGAAAGGCGCGCTGGGTGCGGCGCCGAAGGCGGGCGCTGAGGCGGTGACTGAGGAGTGGCGGATGACGCCACCACAGGCGCAGTTTGAGGCGTTTGCCGAAGATGTAGCCGAGTTTGCCCAGGGGGTGGACCGGCTGGAGGCGCGGATTGAGATATTGCGCCAGAAGATGGAAGGCCAGGGGAAACGCTGAAGTGCCAATAGCGAGAAGTCTGACCATTGCGCGGGTGTTCCTGCGCTATCGCCTGAACGAACTGATTCCCGCCGAGCATCAGCCGCTGTGGCTGCGTGCGCTGTGGGCTCCGACGAGGTTGCTGCCGCAGGGCAGCAAGACGAGGAATATGGGCCGCGGTGAGCGGCTGCGGCGGGCGCTGGAGGATCTGGGGCCGATTTATGTGAAGTTCGGGCAGCTGCTGTCCACTCGCCCGGATCTGTTGCCGCCGGATATGGTGCTGGAGCTGAATCAGCTGCAGGACAATGTGCCGCCCTACCCCGCGAACCAGTGCATTGCGCGTATCGAGGCGGCGCTCGGTGCCCCGGTGGATGAGTTGTTTGCGGAGTTTGAGCGCGAGCCGCTGGCATCGGCGTCGGTTGCCCAGGTACACGGGGCGCGGCTGAAGGGTGAAAACGGCGAGCCGGGTGAGTCGGTGGTGGTTAAGGTATTGCGCCCCGGCATCGACAAGGTGATCCAGCAGGATCTGGAGCTGCTGGGATTTATTGCCCGCTGGATTCAGCGCTATCTGCCGGATGGCCGTCGCATGCGCCCGGTGGAGGTGGTGGAAGATTACCGCCACACCATCGAGGGCGAACTGGACCTGGTGCGCGAGGCCTCCAACGGCTCGGAGCTGAAGCGCAATTTTGCCAATTCCCCGCTGCTGTACATTCCCGAGGTTCACTGGGACTACACCCGCGAGAATGTGCTGGTACTGGAGCGTATTGACGGTATCCCGGTGACCGACCTGGCGCAGTTGCGCGCCCAGAGCACCAATATGGAGCTTTTGGCGGAGCGCGGGGTGGAGATCTTCTTCAAACAGGTGTTCGAGCACAATTTTTTCCACGCCGACATGCACCCGGGCAATATTTTTGTGTCCCGGGAGCACCCCGACAGACCCAAGTACATCGCCATCGACACCGCTATCGTCGGCAGCCTGACCCGCGAGGATCAGTACTATCTGGCGCGTAATTTGCTGGCTATGTTCCGGCGTGACTACCGCATGGTGGCGGAGCTGCATGTGCAAAGTGGCTGGGTGCGGCGGGATACGCCGGTGAATGCATTCGAGGCGGCGATCCGTTCGGTGTGTGAGCCGATTTTTGAGAAGCCCCTGGGGGAGATTTCCTTCGCGCGGGTGTTGATCAGTCTGTTCCAGACCGCGCGCCGTTTTGATATGGAGGTGCAGCCGCAACTGGTACTGTTGCAGAAAACCTTACTCAATATCGAGGGATTGGGGCGACAGCTTTATCCGCAACTGGATCTGTGGAAGACTGCCCATCCATTTCTCGAGCGGTGGATGCGCGAGCGCGTTCACCCCAAAACCATCGTCGGCGAAATCCGGCGATATGGGCCGGAATGGCTGGAAAAATTCCCGCAATTGCCACAATTGGCATTTTCCGCCCTGGAGCAGGGTCGGGAGCTGGGGCCGCAACTGCAACATCTCAGTGAGCAGCTGGCCAGCAGCAAGCGGCGCGGCCGCAAGCGCTATGCGCGGATGATTGTGGGCGGCCTGCTGGCGGCGGGCGCAGCCCTGTTGGCCTCCCCTGGCCTGCTGGCACAGGTGCCGGCGGTAAGCTGGGCGCTGGGTGCCGCGGCATTGGCACTGCTGCTGTGGCCCTAGTGTGCGCGTCGCGGACAAGGTCATAACCGCAACAGACAAGACGGCAAAGGCCACAGGGGATGCCCTGAGGCCAGCCTACAATAACGAATGCAGTAAGGACGCATACCGTGAGCGATACCGATTTCACCCAAGCGGTCAGCTGGAATAGCGACGGGTTGGTGCCCGCCATCGCGCAGGATTTCAAAACCGGTCGGGTGTTGATGATGGCCTGGATGAACCAAGAGTCCCTGCGTCTCACCGCCGAAGAGGGCCGCGCGGTTTACTGGTCGCGCTCCCGCGGCAAATTGTGGCGCAAGGGCGAGTCCTCCGGCCATGTGCAGCAGGTGCGGGAAATCCGTCTCGACTGTGACGGCGACACCATCGTGCTGCTGGTGGAACAGTTGGGCGGCATTGCCTGTCATACCGGGCGCACCAGTTGTTTTTATCAGGTACTGGAAAACGGTCAGTGGCAGATTCGCCAGCCGGTGATCACCGACCCGAAAGAGATCTATTCAGGAGAGAAATAGACCGCGCCATGAGTAATATGTTGATACAACTGGATCGGGTACTGCGGCTGCGGATGCAGCAGGGGGACGCTGAGTCTTCCTATGTTGCCAGCCTGCACCACAAAGGTTTGAACAAGATTCTGGAAAAGGTCGGCGAAGAGGCCACCGAGCTGGTGCTGGCTGCCAAAGATGCCGAAGGCAAGGCCCAGGACTCCGACGAGTACAAGGCACTGATCGGCGAGACCGCCGACCTCTGGTTTCACTCCCTGGTGATGCTGGCGCACCTTGGCACAGACTCCCGCGAGGTGTTGGATGAACTGGGTCGCCGCTTTGGCCTGTCCGGGCTGGAAGAGAAGGCTTCTCGCGGCAATAGCTGAAACGCACAGGCCGGCTTGTCGGCCGCGCATGAACGTGTAAAAACAAGAGCGCGTAAAAACAACAACGCGTAAAAAGTACAAACGACGAATTCAGAATATTTAATCAGGAGCATTTCACATGGGCATTAGCTGGCAACAATTACTGATTCTGCTGGTCATCGTACTGCTGATTTTCGGCACCAAACGCCTGCGCAATCTCGGCGGCGACCTGGGCGGAGCCATCAAGGGCTTCAAGAAAGCGATGAAAGAAGAAGGCAAAAAGGACGGCGAAGAAGAGGACGAGAAGGATCCGGAGCTGCTGGGCAAAGACGACAGCACAAAGCCGCAGCAGAAAACCTCCAGCGAAGAAAAGCAGTCCCAGGACAAGTAATCCTCTGTAACAGATAGAGCGAAACCCGCGTGTTTGATATCGGATTTTTTGAACTGCTGTTGATCGGTATCGTCGGCCTGGTGGTGATCGGCCCCGAGCGCCTGCCGGATGCCGTGCGCACCACGGTGCGCTGGTGGACGCAAATCAAGCAGACCCTCGGCAGCGCCAAGGAAGAACTGGAGCGCGAGGTCGGTGCGGATGACATTCGCCGTGAACTGCACAACGAGCGGGTGCTCAAGGAATTGCGCGAGAGCCAGGAGGCGATGCAACGCACCTTCAGTGAAGCGGAGAAAAAATTCGAGCAGGACCTGAAGGCGGTTACCGAGCAGGCCGAGGCCCTCAAGAAATCGGCCGCCAGCGACGAGACCGGCTCCGGCGTTTCCGCATCACCCGAATCCCTTTCAGCGCCAGACCCGGAAGCGGATCAGCGTCGTCGCGCCGCCGACTACCTGCCAGATGACGATGTGGTGAAACCGGCGGACGAGTACCTGCCGGAGGAAGAGGAAGAAGACGAGGATCTGGAAGATCCCGAATACCCCGAACACCTGCACGATCACGGCGAACCGGAATTCAATCCGCACCACCCGGATCATTTCAAGCACGAAGAGGATGAGGCCTGGGCGGAAGTGGATCGCCTGGATCCGGCAGAATCTTACAGCAGTGAAGGTGGCAGTAGTGATGGGGGCAGCAAAGAGGGTGCTGCCAACACCGCAAGCCCCTCCCCCAGCGACAAGTCCACCGAGGCGGAAGACAAGCGTCAATGAGTGAAAAAGACCAGCCGTTTATCGAACACCTGATCGAGATGCGGGACCGCCTGCTGAAAACCCTGCTGGTGGTTATTGCCATCTTTGCCTGCATGGTGCCTTTTGCCAACGAAATCTATGACTTTGTTGCCGATCCGCTGCAGGCGCGCCTGACCGAAGGCGCCGGCATGATTGCCACCGAGGTCACCTCGCCCTTCCTGACGCCTTTTAAAACCACCTTTGTGCTGGCGTTCTTCGTCGCCATTCCCTTTGTGCTCTATCAGTTCTGGGCGTTTATTGCTCCCGGCCTGTACAAGCACGAAAAGCGCCTGATCGCCCCGCTGATGTTTTCCAGCATCTTTCTGTTTTACGCGGGCATGGCGTTTGCCTACTTTGTGGTGTTCCCGCTGATTTTTGATTTTTTCATCAGTTCTGCCGATGCCGATATCAAAGTAATGCCGGATATCCGCAGTTACCTGGACCTGGCGCTTAAGTTATTTTTCGCCTTCGGTTTTGCCTTTGAAATTCCCATCGCGACTATTCTTTTGATCTGGAGCGGCGCCATCTCCGCCAAGGATTTGGCCAAAAAACGCCCCTATGTCATCGTCGCCTGTTTTGCTGTGGGTATGCTGCTGACGCCGCCGGATGTCATTTCCCAGACACTGCTGGCGATTCCCATGTGGCTGCTGTTTGAGATTGGTGTCTTTTTTGGGCGCTGGATCAAGCGCGGCAAGCGCGACGAAGAGGCGTCCGAACGCGAAGCCTAAGCTGGCAAGGCTGCCGGGCCACTTCTGGGGCCTGGCACGGAGAGCAGATGCAGGAGTCGAGGATACCGTCCGGGAAGTGCCTGAACTTTCCGACCTTTCCAACCTTAAGAGTCGCGCTAAGAGTCGCGCTGCTGCTGAGCCTGCTCGGCTTGCTGCCGGCAACTGTTAGCCATGGGGCCAACACGAAGCCCCCCTGCGCGATATTGATCCACGGCATCACCAAGGATTCCTCCTCCATGGTCGCCATTGAAAAAGCCCTGGTCGATGCAGGCTTTTTTGCGATAAACCTCGACTACCCCTCACGAAAATTCCCGATCGAAACTCTGGCGGTAGAGACCATTCCCCGCGGCCTTGCAGCCTGTGAAAAAGCTAATGCAGCACCGGTGTATATGGTTGCGCACTCCATGGGTGGTTTGCTGGTGCGGCAGTATTACGAAAGCCGCGACACCAGTCAGCTGGCTGGCGTCGTCATGCTGGGCCCACCCAACCGGGGCAGCCGCCTGGGCAACTTCCTGTCCTGTATTCCCTGGATCAAAGACGTCAACGGTCCCGCGGGCAAGCAGATGGGGGTGGATGAGCGCAGTGTGCCCAGCCGCCTGGGCCCGGTGAAGTTCCCTCTGGGAGTTGTCGCCGGAACCCGCTCATTCAACCCGCTGTTCTCGGCGATCATCCACGGCGACGACGACGGCATTGTGGGATTGCCGAGCACTTATGTGGAAGGTGTTTGTGCGCGGGTGCAGTACCCCGTTACCCACGACAACCTGACCGATGACCCGCGTGTTATTGATCAGGTGGTGCACTACCTGCAATCCGGAACATTCGCCGGTGAGCAGGTGGAGTACTTCCGTTGCGGCAACGATACGTCGCGATAAAAAATTACGACAAAAAGCCACGACAAAAAGCCACGACAAAAAGTCGCGATATAAAGTGCGATGTGTAGGTGGGGTGAGGTGACAGGTGGGTCAGTGTGCAGTGAGGAACAGACACGCGGCGCAGAAAAACGCGACAGTCACGGCGATCAGCTCCCGATTGTGTGCACCTTGTGCCACTATGATGAGAAGTGCCAGTGGGGGCAGTGCAATGGCGAGCACGCCGAGTAGTGTGGAATCCCGGAACGCGAGCCGCATTAGATAAATCCACAGCACGACGCCCAATACCAGCGTGAAGATCAGTGAAACCGCCGCGACAGGTTGCATGGAAACTTTCCCAAATACTTTCTCGAACGCCTTCCCGAACACTCTCCAGAACACTTTACCGAATAAGTGCCTGGCAAAAATAAAGTTAGCTGTTTCTGGCGGGCGTGTATCCAGATGGCGTAAATCTGCCCTGAAGCATGGCGGGCTACTGTTGCTGCTGTTGCTGGCGCTGCTGGTTTCCGGGTGTGAAACCGTACACTTCTACTCGCAGGCGGCTACCGGACAGCTGAAAATTCTCGCCGGGCGCAAATCCATCGATGGACTGGTGGCGGATGAGCAGACAGATCCCAAGCTGAGAAAACAGCTGCAACTGGTGCAATCCATCCGCGCCTACGCCGCCGCCGAGCTGCACCTGCCGGTGGGAACCGCTTACAGCGAATTTACCCAGCTCAAAGACGAATACGCGTTGTGGAACCTGGTGGCGGCACCGGAGTTTTCCCTGTCGCCCAAACGCTGGTGCTACCCGATTGCCGGCTGTGCCAGTTACCGCGGCTATTTTGACAAGCAGGACGCCAGAAACCAGGCCGGGCGCATGCGCGCTGAAGGCTATGACGTTTACCTGGGGCCGGTACCGGCGTATAGCACCCTCGGTTGGTTCGATGATCCGGTGCTGTCCAGTTTCGTGAACTGGAAGCCGGAGCGGCTGGCGAGCCTGCTGTTTCACGAGCTGGCACACCGGCGGGTGTACATCGGCGGGGATACTGCCTTCAACGAAAGTTTCGCCACCGCGGTATCGCAACTGGCGCTACCGGACTGGCGCCGGCGCCAGGGCATTCCTGCGCCCAAGGTAAAAAGTGTCGAACAGGCGAGGCGCGTCAATGGCCTGATGGTGGCCGCGCGCAAACAATTGCAGGCGCTGTACAGCTCGGACAAGAGCGATGCGGAAAAGCGCGTGCAAAAAGCGCAGACACTGCAGCAGCTGCGTAGTTGCTACCGGAAAATGTCCGAAGGTTGGGTGGAGGACAAGAAATTTTCCAGTCTGGTGGAGCAGACCAATAACGCTACATTGGCACTGGTGAGCGAGTATCAATCCAAGGTGCCGGCGTTTGTACAGCTGTTCAAAGACACCGGTAAAGACTGGGATGCGTTTTATATGGCGGTGGAGCAACTGGGTGCGCGCCCGCAAGACGAGCGCAAGGCGCGGCTCGAGGCGTTGAGCCAGCGCGCTCAGGCTGCTGCCCGCCAAACGGCAAACAATCAGGCTTCCAGCAAAAAGGTCACGGGCCCGTCGTTGCAGAGCGACACCTGCATGTCGGCGGCAAACTGACCGCCGGCCACGGGCAGTTCCTCGGGCAGCCTGGCGCGCGCCTGGGACAGGAAATATTCATACAGTGCCTCAGCCTGCTGCGGCGTGGCGCCGCGGCTGAAGCTGGGGCGCAGTCCCTTGGCGGTATCCGCCACCAGGGTGAACTGGCTCACCACCAGCAGGCCGCCACCCGCCTGCTGCACATTCAGGTTCATCTTGCCCTGGTCATCGCTGAAAATGCGGTAGTGCAATACCTTGTGTAGTAGCTTGTCCGCAGTCTCCGGAGAATCCGTTGCTTCCACACCCAGCAACAGCAGAATCCCGTGATCGATGGCACCGACAGATTCACTGTCTACTTCCACTTTCGCGTGCTTTACCCGCTGAATCAGGCCTTTCATCGATAACCTCTTCTAAAATGCTACTAGTCGCTGGATGCCTGGCGGCGAATTCCCTAGATTAGCCCACTGATCGCCAATAAAAAACCGGAAACCCCCATGAAGAAAACCGCCTTGGCCCTGATTGCCGTGGGTATTGCTGCCGCTGCCGCGATTGCCGCCAACAGCGAACAGTCACCATCCAAGTACCCGGAGACCGCCAGCGTCCCGCAGACAGATGACTATTTCGGCACCAGTGTGAGCGACCCCTACCGCTGGCTGGAAGATCAGGGCTCCAAGCCGGTGAATGACTGGGTCAAGGCACAAAATGACTTCGCCCTGCCGAAACTGAAAGCACTGCCGGGCTGGCAGAAAATCAACGACCGCCTCACCGAACTGTGGCAGTACCAACAGTACGGGGTGCCCTACAAAAAAGCCGGACAGGTTTTTTACGAGTACAACGACGGCAGTTGGGACCAGAGTGTGTTTTACAGCACCCGGGATATCCACAAGGAAGGCGGCGTGGTGCTCGACCCCCGCAGCCTGAGTAAGGACGGGACCATCGCCGCCAAGCGTTATTCGGTCAGCCCCAACGGCCGCTATCTGGCCTATGGCACTTCCGACGGCGGCACTGACTGGACCGACTACCAGGTGCGCGACCTGAAAACCCGCCGCCTGATTCCCGATCGCCTGACCGGCATCAAGTTTAGTGGCGCCAGCTGGGCCAAGGACGAATCCGGCTTTTACTACAGCCGTTATCCGTTTAACGCCGACGGCAGCGCGGACGACAGCAAACAGGTGGCGGTGTATTTCCACAAAATTGGCGAGCCCCAGAGCCGCGATCAGCTGGTGTACGAAATCACCGATCACGCAACCCGCAACCCGGAAGCGCAGGTCAGCGACGACGGCAACTACCTGGTTTTCGGTATTTTTGATGGCTACGACAGCAACGGGGTTTATTACCGGGACCTGCGCGATGACAAGGTGCCGCTAGTGAAATTGCTCGATAACTGGGATGGGCTCTACACCTATCTCGGCAACAGCGGAAAAACCTTTTATTTCGAGACCAATGCCGGTGCCGCCAACGGCAAGCTTGTTGCCATTGATCTGGACAAGCCGCAGAAATCCAACTGGAAAACCCTGGTGCCGGAACAGAAAGAGGCACTGCAAGGTGCCAGCTTGATCGGCGGACGTTTTGTGCTGCACTACCTGAAAGACGCCACCTCCAAAGTAGTGGTGACGGACCTGGATGGCAAACAGCAGTACGAACTGAAACTGCCGGGCATGGGTACGGTGGAAGGCTTTTACGGTGAGCCGGGCGACAGCGAAACCTATTACGCTTTCAGTAATTTCCTGACGCCGCCCAGCATCTACAAACTGGATGTTGCCAGCGGGAAAAGTGAAAAAGTAAAACAGCCAGATTACCCGGCGGATTTTTCTGATTACACCGTCAGCCAGCATTTTATTCCAAGCAAGGACGGCACCAAGGTGCCCATGTTCCTGGTGCATAAAAAAGGAATGAAAAATGACGGCAGCAACCCGACCCTGCTTTACGGTTACGGCGGCTTCAACGCCGCCCAGTTGCCCCAGTTCTACACCCGTTTTGCCGGTTGGTTGGATATGGGGGGCACCTTCGCGATGGTGAACCTGCGCGGCGGTAGCGAGTACGGTGGTGACTGGCACAAGGCCGGTACCAAGCTCCAGAAGCAGAATGTGTTCGACGATTTTATCGGCGCGGCCGAGTGGCTGATCGGAAAAAAAGTCACCTCACCGGAAAAGCTCGGCATTATGGGGCGCTCCAACGGCGGCCTGCTGGTGGGGGCCACCGAGGTACAGCGCCCGGAGCTGTTCAAGGTTGCCCTGCCCATCGTCGGCGTACTGGATATGTTGCGCTACCACACCGCTTCCGCCAACGCGCGTCAGTGGTCCAGTGACTACGGCCTGTCGGAAAACAAGGAAGAGTTCGCAGCGCTCTACGCCTACTCGCCAGTGCACAACACCAAGAAAGGCCGCTGCTACCCCGCTACCCTGATCACCACGGCCGATCGCGATGACCGCGTGGTGCCCTGGCACAGCTACAAGTTCGCCGCAGTACTGCAGCGGGATCAGGGGTGTGACAATCCCATCTATCTCGCGGTGGAAACCCGCGCGGGTCACGGCGCCGGCAAGCCTGTGTGGATGCAGGTGGAAGATTTCACCAACCAGTATGCGTTCCTGGCCAATGAACTGGGGCTGGAAATTCGGTAGTCTGGGTGTTTTAGGGCGGCTTGTGCCGCCCGGTTAATGGGGGTGATATGCACGCTTTTGTAACCGGCGGTACCGGCTTTCTCGGTGCCAATCTGATTGAGCAACTGATTGCCGATGGCTGGCAGGTAACCGCCATGCATCGCCCAGGCTCCAATATCCAGCGGCTGCAGGCCCTGGGAGCGACCCCGGTCGAGGCCTCGCTGGATGATGTGGCTTCCCTGCAGCGCGCCATGACTGCGAATGTGGATAAAAAGGTCGATGCGATTTTTCACCTGGCCGCCAATACCAGCATGTGGCGCGGTGGTGACAGGCAGCAGTGGCAGGACAATGTGGTGGGCGCGGGCAATATTGCCCGGGTTGCGCGCCAGCAGTTTGCCAGCCAGGGCGCGCCCGGACGCCTGATTGTCACCAGCTCTATTTCCGCCTATGGCTACCACACCAGCCCCATCGATGAAGAAAGTGCGAAGCTGGCGGACGATCCGAAGCACCATTACCACTACAGCAAAAAGCGTGCGGAGCTTGCTGTGCGTGAGGAGATTGCGCAGGGACTGGATGCGGTATTCCTGAACCCCTGTGGCATTGTCGGCAAGTACGATGTGTCCAGCTGGGCGCAGACCTTCTTTATGATTCAGCAGGATCGGCTACCGGGTGTGCCGCCGGGCTCCGGTTCTTTCTGCCACGCCGGTGCGGTGGCGCGCGCCCATATCGATGCTTTCCATAAAGGCCGGTGTGGCGAAAACTATATTCTCGCCGGAACTGATGCCAGCTTCCTGGAATTCTTCGGGAAAATTGCCGAGCTGGTGGGCAAGCCGGCCCCCACCAGCACTACGCCGGCACTTTTGATTCGTGCCATGGCACAGCTGCAGGATCTTGCGGCGCGCTTGAGCGGCCGTGAACCGGCGCTAACCCCGCAAAAGGCCGCGATGATCACCCGGCGGGTGGTGGCCAGCAGTGACAAGGCCAAGCGCGAGCTGGGCTACCGCGACACGGTGAGTCTCGACGAAATGCTGCGGGAATCCCGGGACTGGCTGGTGGCTGAGGGGCTGCTCAAGCTGTCCGGCTCCCGGTCGGACGAGCTGGGCGCAAGCGGGGGATAAGGTGAATCGGCGCAATCTGGTCTTTATTCTGGTGATGACGCTGCTGGTGCTGCAGTTGATCCAGCACTATTTCTTTTCCGGCCCGGCCTGACGGGTTCCACCAAAACCCGGAACCAACTGGCATTTTTGGCATTCCGCTAAACAGGATTGTCGGTCGCGGAGGCCTGGCGCACTAGTGTGCTGGCCCTGGCCGCTGCCCTTGTCATATTCTTGCGTCCTACTGTCATAAATTCCGTCAAATAAATTCACGCACAGGAGATGTATTCGTGGAAGGACTCAAAGCACAGCTCGAGGAACTCTGGCCGGTAGTGATGGACGTCGGGCTGAATGTGCTCTGGGCGATACTGGCACTCGTCATCACCTGGGTTGCCGCCAAACTGGTGTCGCGAGCGGTCAACCGCCTGACCGAGCGCGGAATTGACGAAACCCTGGTGCCGGTGCTTGAAACCCTCGCCGTGTGGGGCACCTACGTGGTGGGCGGCCTGGTGGTGCTGGACATCTTTGGTGCGAATACCACTTCGCTGGTGGCGCTGCTGGGTGCTGCCGGCCTCGCCATCGGCCTCGCGCTGAAAGACACCCTGCAGAGTATTGCCGCGGGCTTTGTGCTGTTGGGTCTGCGCCCCTTTCGTGTGGGTGAGACCATTCAGTTCGGCAGCATTATTGGCACCGTGCGCAAGATTGGCCTGTTCACCACCGAGCTGGACACCCCGGACGGCCTGCGCATCTCGGCCCCCAACGACAAGGTCTGGGGCGAGACCCTGACCAACTTCACCCGCAACGCCAGCCGCCGAATCGAGATCATTGCCAGCATTGCCTACGGTGACGATATCGAAACCGGCATGAATGTACTGCGAAAACTGGTGGCGGACGAGCCGCGGGTTCTCGCGGACCCTGAACCCGCCTATGCGGTGCGGGCGCTGGCGGACAGTTCGGTGAACCTGCACCTGAGGGCCTGGGTAAAAACCGATGAATACTGGGATGTGTACTGGGCGCTGATGAAAAAGCTCAAGCCGGCGCTGGAAGCCGAGGGGCTGACAATCCCCTTCCCGCAGCGGGATCTGCACATCATCACCGGAACCGAGAAAAAAATGGTCGGGGCCGATGCCCTGGAACAGGAATGAATTCGGCTTTGTATCAAAGCTGGTTGTTTAATAACGCGTTCATAAACGTATTTTCTTTAAAACAGTAAAGAGGCGAAAGCTATGCGCAAAGCGCTCCTGAGTCTGGTTATCGCGTCGGTGGTTGCCGGCTGCCAGAAAGCAGAAGAACCCAAGCAGCAGAATACACAGGTAGATGCCGGTGCGGCGCAGGTCGAGCAGCAGGTTTCAGAAACCGCATCGGCCAGTGCGGAGCAGGAAGCGGAAACCAAGCGCTTGGGCGAATGGTTCGACAGCAAATACGAAGAAGAGCTGCAGTTCAGCCCGATCCAGCTCAGCTACCTGGGTCGCAAGGAGCAGTACGACAAAATCGACGATATGACCAAGGCCGCCGATGAGCGCGAGCTGGCCTGGAAAAAAGCCACCGTCGAGGAAATGAAAAGCCAGTTCGACTACGACAAGCTGACCACCGAAGGCAAGGAATCCTACGACCTGTGGATCCTGCAGTATGAACAGGAAAAGGCCAACCAGCCCTTCTCCGACTACGGCTACTTCGCCAGCGAGCTGGGTGGCCCAGAGGCCCAGTTCCCCACCTTCCTGATCAACCAGCACAAAGTGGATACCGAGCAGGATATGCGGGATTACATCACCCGTATCGGCGGTATCAGCGTCGCCCTCGGCCAGCTGCTGGAGCGCGCCCAGGGTTCCGCCAAGAAAGGCATTCGCCCGCCGCAGTTCGCCTACGATCTGGCGATCGAGCGCGCGCAGAAGGTGACCACTGGCCAGCCGTTTGGCGAGGGCGATGACGCGCCGCTGATGGCCGATGCCAAGAAAAAAATTGCCGCCCTGAAAGACGGCGGCAAGATCGACGAAGCCACCGCCAAAGACCTGCAGGCGCAGGTGGAAAAAGCCCTCACCGGTGACCTGAAATCTTCCTACGATGGCTATATCGCCTGGCTGCAGGAAGACCGTGTCAACGCCGATAAAGAGCCCAAGGGTGTTTCCAACCTGCCGGACGGCGACAGCTTCTATACCAACCGCCTGGCCAACTACACCACCCTGCCGCTGACCGCCGATGACGTGCACCAGATCGGTCTCGACGAAGTGGCGCGTATCCGCAAGGAAATGGAAGGTATCAAGGATCAGGTAGGTTTTGACGGCGATCTGCCGGCGTTCTTCAAGTTTATCCGCACCGACAAGCAGTTCTACTACCCCAACACCGATGAGGGCCGCGAGAAGTATCTGGAAGAAACCCGCAGCTACCTCGCCGATGTACAGAAAAAACTGCCGGAGTATTTCGGCATCCTGCCGAAAGCGGATCTGGTGGTTAAGCGCGTTGAGGCCTTCCGCGAAGTGCCCGGTGGCGCCCAGCACTATGTGCCCGGTACCCCGGACGGCGCCCGTCCCGGCACTTACTATGTACACATGTCGGACATGAGTGCGCTGTCGACTACCGATATGGAAACGGTGACCTACCACGAAGGTAACCCCGGTCACCACATGCAGATCTCCATTGCCCAGGAGCTGGAAAATATTCCGCAGTTCCGCACCCAGGCGCATTTCACCCCTTACGTGGAAGGCTGGGCGCTCTACTCGGAAAAACTCTCCAAGGAAATGGGCCAGTTCCGCGACCCCTACCGGGACTTCGGACGTCTGACCGCGGAAATGTGGCGCGCCATCCGCCTGGTGGTGGATACCGGTATGCATTCCAAGGGCTGGAGCCAGGAGCAGGCGGTACAGTACTTCCTGGATAACTCCGCGATCCCGGAAGGCGCGGTGCGTTCCGAGGTGCGCCGTTACCTCACGGTTCCCGGCCAGGCCACTGCGTACAAGATCGGCATGCTGAAGATCGAAGAATTGCGCGGCAACGCCGAAGAGGCACTGGGCGACCAGTTCGACATCCGCAGCTTCCACGACACCGTACTGGGTGGTGGTGCACTGCCGTTGCCACTGCTGGAGAAGCGTGTGAATAATTGGGTCGACAGCGTAAAAAACGGATGACCTGAGACGTTAAAAGAGACGAAGAAAATAGCGGGCAATGCCCGCTATTTTTTTGCCTGCAAAAACCCGGCGTGACCAAGCGCAGGGAGTGAAAACTCAGATGAGCTGAATTACGCCAAATCTTGAAAGCGGCGAAAAAGGGGCGCGTATAACAACGGCGGGTGAAAAAATGTAATCCGATTCGAGTGGCAGACCGTAACTTAGCATGTACCCAATCACCAACAGGGATGAGTCATTTTTCCCGAAACCAGACGTTGCTGGCACTTCAAGCCTTGAGAGCATTCTTCTGTCGAATCCCGGGTTGAACAAGGTCGGGACGCCTTGTCCAATCCAATGCCTTCATCTGGGGGCGCAGTTTCCTGCGTACCTCTGAGTTGCCCCGCTTTGCCGCCTTCCAGGCGGCTTTTCTTTTCCCGGGTTTTCACTGCGCGGGCGAGTTCACCCTGCTCCATTCCGAAATGGCCAGCTGCTAGATTGAAGAGGTGGTTTCAAAGAAATTCCGATGCCGCTGTCGCCTGTTGATACGGCGTGTGCGCTGAACATCGGAAATTGATTAAGCAAAATTTTTATGACGTATCCAGCATCTCGAGAGGCGGGGCACTGATGGACTATTTTGACGAATTCAGAGTGAAGCCCGGCAGCAAGGTTCGATTGGAAAAAATTGATGCATCCTTTCACGGTGAACAACATGATGAAGAATCTTCATATCCGCTGATCGAGGAATACAAGAAAAGACTGCGCGAGCTTCAGTACCTGATGTATGCAGAGCGCAAACGCTCGCTGTTGATCTGCCTGCAGGGACGCGACGCCGCCGGCAAGGATGGGGCCATCAATCATGTGCTTGGAGCCATGAACCCCCAGGGTTGCACCGTAACCGGGTTCAAGCAGCCATCCACTGCGGAGCGCGAGCACGATTTTTTATGGCGCTGTCACAAGGTGACACCGCGGCGCGGGCATGTTGCCATCTTCAACCGCTCGCACTATGAAGATGTGTTGATCCAGCGGGTACACAAAATGGTGCCGAAAAAAATCTGGTCCGGGCGCTACCAGCACATCAACAATTTTGAAAAGCTGCTCGCCGATAACGACACTACGGTACTCAAGTTTTATCTGCACATAGATCCTGAGGAGCAATTGGCGCGTTTCAAAAAGCGCATCGACGACCCGGCGCGGCACTGGAAAATCAGCGATAGTGACTATTCCGAGGCGCACTACTGGGACGACTACACCGCTGCCTTCGAGGATGTGCTGAAGAAATGCAGCACCGAGCACGCGCCCTGGTTTGTTATTCCCGCCAACCACAAATGGTTCCGCAACCTTGCCATCTCCCACATAGTGGTGCGCGCACTGGAGTCACTGAAAATGAAGTTCCCCGCACCTTCGGTGGATATCGACGAGATCCGGAAAAAATACCATTCACTGAGCAAGGCGACCGAAGCCGACGATGACAACAAAAAGAAGAGATAGTCGGTCATTATCACCGGAAAAACGGAAGTGGCCTGTTTGGTACGGCCGCGGGATTCTTTCACAAAACTCCGGTTCTTAGCCCCGGACTAAGCCTCGACGTGTTTCATCAGAGGATTCCGGCGCGGCCGGCGCCGCTGATGGTGCCCTAGGTATATACACTGGTGATCCGGATCCAAATAAAAAACCCATGCGATTGCATGGGTTTTTTATGTCTGGCTAAGAGATTGGCCGGCGAATCAAAAAGCCACTCGCCGGTAGCGCCGGTAATTGGGCGACCAAAAATTCTTCTCGATATTTTTTTCCAGTTTCTCCCGGGTGATGCCCGGTGCCACGCCGTCTTCCTGTGCCTGCAGGCCCACCGCCATGGCGATCGCCTTACCCACTTCACGGATATCGGACAGCGATGGCAATAGTGCACCGCTGCCTTTCTGCACCACCGGTGCGTGTTCCGCCAGTGCATTGGAGGCCGCCATCAGCATATTCTCGGTCACCCGGTTGGCGTTGGCGGCAATCACACCGAGGCCGATGCCCGGGAAGATATACACATTGTTGCACTGGGCGATGGGGTATTTTTTGTCGTTCAGCTCCACCGGTTCAAACGGGCTGCCGGTGGCCACCATGGCTTCGCCCTGGGTCCACTCCAGTACTTCCTGGGGTGTCGCTTCCGCGCGGGAGGTGGGGTTGGACAGCGGCATCACCAGCGGGCGCTTGCAGCCCTTGTGCAGGGCCTCGATCACCGGCTGGGTAAACAGGCCGCCCTGGCCGGATACGCCGATCAGGATGGTCGGTTTCACCTGCTCAATCAGGGTCTGCAGATCCCACTCCGGGGATTGCGGGTATTTGTCGGTGCTCTGCGCCAGCTTTTCCTGAAAATCGTGCAGGCCTTTCATATCGCTGGTGACCAGGCCGTAGCGGTCGAACATGAAAATACGCTCGCGGGCCTTGGCGTCGCTCAGGCCGTCATTGACCATGGCCGAAACCACCTGCTCGGCAATGCCGCAGCCGGCGGAGCCGGCGCCAACCACGAGCACTTTCTGTTTGCTGAGTTTCTCTTCTTTCGCCTTGCACGCGGCGAGCATGGTGCCCAGTGCCACGGACGCGGTGCCCTGGATATCGTCGTTGAAGCAGCACACCTCGTCGCGGTAGCGATTGAGAATCGGCATGGCGTTGGTCTGGGCGAAATCCTCGAACTGAATCAGCACCTTGGGCCAGCGGCGTTTGACCGCGGCGATGAACTCCTCGACAAATTCGTCGTATTCCTCCTGGGAAACGCGCTCGTTGCGCCAGCCCATATACATGGGGTCGTTCAGCAGGGTGCGGTTGTTGGTGCCCACATCCAGGGTCACCGGCAGGGTGTAGGCCGGGCTAATGCCGCCACAGGCGGTGTACAGGGACAGCTTGCCGATGGGGATGCCCATGCCGCCGATGCCCTGGTCGCCCAGTCCCAGAATGCGCTCGCCATCGGTGACCACGATCACTTTCACATTCTCTTTTGTGGCGCTGCGCAGAATATCGTCCATGTGCTTGCGGTCCGGGTAGGACACAAACAGCCCGCGGTGGTTGCGGTAGATATTGGAGAACTCTTCACAGGCGGCACCCACGGTGGGGGTGTAGATGATCGGCAGCATCTCTTCGATATGCTGCTCGATCAGGCGGAAAAACAGGGTTTCGTTGTCGTCCTGAATCGCCCGCAGGTAGATGTGGCGCTCCAGGTCCGTGCGGCACTGCTGGTACTGGTGATAGGCGCGGCGCACCTGTTCACTGATGGATTCCACATTGTTCGGCAGCAGGCCGATCAGGTTGAATTCGATGCGCTCCTGCAGGGAGAAGGCGCTGCCCTTGTTGAGCAGGGGAATCTCCAGCAGGGAGGGACCGGCGTGGGGAATGTACAGGGGACGTTTGTCTTTCTGGCTCATAAAACAAAAACTGGAAACGGTTTGGGGCTGTGTACGACATTGTACGAGTGCGATGTGTATCGGCTGGCTTTGCAGTGACAGGCGATACGGTCAGCAGCGCTACAGGAAGCGTAGCGGATCAGGGTGCGGCATTTTACGCCGGCTTGACCGCAGATGTCTTTTGAATTGGCAAAAGTGCCCGGATATTCGGCGCGAGTGTCGGCCCAAGTGGCCGAAAACCCGCAACGCTGGTTAAATGCTCCAGGTACACACAAGCCAGAACAATGAATCCGAGGAGTTGTATGTTCACCTATCAGGTCGAGCCCCGCTTTAGCGAAACCGATGCCCTGGGGCACATTAACAATACCGTGGTACCCGTGTGGTTCGAGCAGGGACGCACGCCTATTTTCCAGCTGTTCAACCCGGACTTGAGCCTGAACAAATGGAATCTGATCCTGAAGAAAATGGATGTGGATTTCGTCGCCCAGATCTACCTGTATTCACCGGTGGAGATCCGCACCAGCCTGAGCGCGGTGGGTAACACCTCGATGACCATTCACCAGGAGGTATGGCAGAAGGGCCAGCTGGTGGCCCAGGGGGACTGCGTGATGGTGCATTTTGACTACGAGCAGCAGGCCAAGGCGCCGATTCCGCCCGAGGTCAAAGAGAAGTTATTGCAGCACCTCGCCTGATCCAGGGGGTGGGCCAGGTTTAGCGACAGGCGGGCGCTAATCTGCGCCTGTCTCAGTCGCAGACAACCTGGTTGCGTCCGGCATCCTTGGCCCGGTACATGCGGGAGTCCGCCTGGGTCAGCATCTGGTTCTGGCCGTCCTGGCCGGAGCCGCCCTCGGCGACGCCGAAGCTGATGGAGATATTCACGTCTTCCTGATACTGCGCGGTGAGCGCTTCCACCTTGCGGCGCAGCTTTTCCGCCAGCACGCCGGCACCTTCCACATCGGTGTTCGGCAGCAGGATCAAAAATTCCTCCCCGCCCCAGCGCGCCACCACATCGTCGGCGCGGGTATTGTTGCGCAGCACCTCGGCGACATCCTGCAGCACCCGGTCGCCAAAGCTGTGGCCGAAGGTATCGTTGATCGCCTTGAAACTGTCCAGGTCACCAATCAACACCGAATAGCGCCCGGCCAGATCGCGGTTGCGCCGCTCCAGCTCGCTGATGGCCTTGTAGGCCTCGCGGCGGTTGGCGAGACCGGTGAGGGCATCGGTGCAGGCGTGGCTTTCCAGTTCCGCAGTCAGTTTGTGCAGCATCTGCTGGGTCTGGTGGCGGCTGCTGTCGAGGATCGCGGTGAGTGCCGTCAGCGCGCCGAACACGGCGATAAAGCGCGCCCGGTGGGCGGTATCGTACTGTGCCAGCAGGCCGGGGAATTCGGGGTAAAACAGGATCAGTGCGGTGATGGCGCCGACGCCAGCGAGGGTGACCGTGCCCCACTTGTAGCCATAGAGGTTGATGAATCCGGGCACCAGCATCACCGCCCACATCAGGCCGGTATTGTTTACGCCGCCGGACAGCAGTAGATAGAAATACAGCACCAGCAGCAGTGCGCCGACGAGTACCGGTGTCTTGCGGCTGGAGCCGGCAATATTGACACCCACATAGGCCAGCAGGATCACCCCGGCAACGCTGAACAGGGTGCCGGCCAGGAACAGATCCGCGGCCATCAGCGCGATCACACCCATGGCGCCGGTAATGGCGAGGGCAAAGATCAGCATATAGCCCGAGGCCTGGATACGGCGGCGCAGATCCAGGTTGCGCGCCTGGGCGACCGGATCGGCGATTTCGGTGCCGCGATAGCCGGCGGTGTGATTGTGTTCTGCTGTGATGTCCATCTTCTCTATGTCGTTAGAGATTGTCGTTGCGACCGCGTCCCTCGGCCGTATTTCTCCCGGGCGGCGAAGCTTTGTCCGCGACCACGGGCGCCTCAATCCACGGTTTCCCAGTGCACTGGAGGCGAGCGAACTATAGTAATGGCGAACAGCTTTGGCGCGGAGACCTGCATGGGGCAACTGCAACTGATTTGTGACAACGTTCTCACAATTGAGGCCGATGCACTGGTGTGCCCGGCTCACAAACACCTGATCCGGGGGCGCGGGCTGTCGGCACAGGTCTACGATCGCGCCGGGGAGGCGCTGGTCAGTGAGTGCTCACAGCTGCCCGAGTGCGCCGTGGGCGAGGCTCGTATCACCAGCGCACCCAACCTGCCGGTGCACTATCTGCTGCATACGGTGACCCCGCAATGGAGCAGTGGCGACCAGTGGGGCGCCAGGGCGGTGGTCGAATTGCGCCAGTGCTACCAGAGCGTACTGGCGCTGGCAAAAACACGGCAATTGCAGCGCTTGCTGTTCCCCGCCCTGGGGGCCGGCACCAACCGCTTTCCCCACGAGATCGCCGCCCATCAGGGGCTGGAAGTACTGCGCGGCGCGCTCGACGACTTTGCACTGCTGACCGTGTGCCTGCACTCACCGGCGGCATTGGCGGAGTGGCGCAAGGTGGACGCGCGCTTTTTCGGCCGGCAACAGCAACCGTGAGGTTTTCGTGAAAGCCTCCAGGCGCCGACAGTTACAGCGCGAACACCGACCGGAAAATATCGCGCGCCGCCTCGCGAAAACACCCAGGCCCCAGCGGCTGTCCGATATGGTGCTGGGGGCCATCGACGGCTGCGTTACTACTTTTGCGATCGCTTCCGGCGCCTTTGGCGCGGGCTTTTCGCCGCTGGTGGTGTTGGCCATGGGCATGGCGAACCTGCTGGCAGACGGCATCAGCATGGCGGTCAGTAACTACGAGGCGGTGAATGCGCAGCAGCGGTTTGCCGAGAACGCCCGCCGCACGGAAGAAGAGCATATTCACCTGGTGCCCGAAGGCGAGCGCGAGGAGATCCGGCAGATTTTTGCCAACAAGGGCTTCAGCGGAGAGAACCTGGAGCATATCGTCGAAACGGTTACCGCCAATCGCGGCCTGTGGATCGACACCATGCTGATCGAGGAATACGGCCTCAGCGGTAGCGCCCCCAACCCCCTTGCCTCTGCCTGGTGGACGTTTATCGCGTTTATTGTGGTGGGCGTGATTCCCCTACTGCCCTTTCTTGTTCCTGTGCTCGACTTTTCCCGGCAGTTTATTGCCAGCAGTCTACTGGCGGCACTGGTGTTTTTTACCATCGGCCTGCTGAAAGGCTGGGTTTACGACAGCTCCCCCCTGCGTGCGGGCATGACCACACTCTTGCTTGGCAGCTGTGCCGCATCTGTTGCCTATTTCGTCGGTCAGGCCGCGGAGCGTCTGTTTGGCAACATTTAAATAATGACAGTGATTCAGTGATGGCAGTGATTCAGTAACGCTGAGCATTGCAAGCGCGTTTTATTTGCCGAAGCAGTACCTTTTCGCCATGATCTATCTCCCGTCCCCGGGATTGTGCATCAACGAAAAGGATCAACCGTAACATGAAGCTATTTGGCAGTTTTACTTCCCCTTACGTGCGCCATTGCCGTATCGCCCTGATGCAATCCGGGCTCGATTGGGAAATGGTGGAGCTGGATATCCATACCAGCAAGGACCCCGGCACGCCCACCCTGCGCGTGCCCTTCCTTGAAGACGGTGCATTCAAGCTGACCGACTCAACCCCGATCGTGAAATATGTGCGCGAGAAGTCCGGTGACGTGTTTATTCCCGATGCGGTAGATCTCGACCGCTACTGCCTGGCGAATACTTTGCTGGATGCGGCGATCAATCTGTTCCTGCTGGAGCGCAGTGGCCTGGATATCGACACCAATGTGTACACCCGCCGCCAGCAACAGCGTATCGAGCTGGTGCTCAAGGAGCTCGACTCCGCCCCGCTGCCCGAATCCGGACAGCTGGGTGATGCGGACTACCGCGTGGCCGTTGGTGTCGCCTGGGGGCAGTTCCGTAACCGCTTCTCCATCGACGCGCACCCCAATCTGCAACAGCTGCTGCAGATTGCTGGAGACGATGCCACTTTCTTGGCGACGGCACCGCCGGCGTAAGTGAAGGTTATGGCAGGGGTGAGTGCCAATTGAATTACTATCAGAAAAATAAAAAGGAAGCCAAGCATGACCAGTGATATTTATCAGGCGCCGGAAGCCGACCTGCGGCAGGACACCGACCAGGGGCAGGCGGTTGCCGCAGAAGACCGGGAATTTTATGTGGTATCGGGGCGCAAATTCCTGGTATTGATGATCGGTACCTTTGGTCTTTACGAGCTGTACTGGGCCTATCGCCACTGGAAAAACTACAGCGACAGCCATCGGGCAGCCATGTGGCCGGTAATGCGCGCTATTTTTTTCCTGTTCTTTGCGCACTCCCTGTGCAGCAAAATTGATGCAAGCCTGCTGTCGACACACAAAAAACACAGCTGGTCACCGACGCTGGTGGCAACACTGTATGTGGTGTTTAGCCTGGTCAGCAGTATCGGAGACCGGTTGTCCGGTATGGATGGCGTGTCTATCTGGGTAAGCTTTGTCGCGTTCGGTGTTTTCCCGGTGCTCATCTGGTGTTTGTACCGGATTCAGGTCGCTGCGAATATTGCGTGCGATGACCCGCAGGCAAGCAGCAATGCAAGTTTTACCCCGGCAAACTTTATCTGGCTGGCCATCGGCTTTGCGATCTGGGCGGCGCTGTTGTTTGGCCTTTATGCCGCTTATGTTGGGCTTCCCTATTGATCGTGTATTGATGTAAAGCTAATGGCAAAAAACGGGCTTTTAAAGCCCGTTTTTTTATGCGCAAGGAATTAACGTGGTTGTCTTCGGGTGATTACGAGGTGTTCCCCAAAAATGCCTAAAAAGGGCTATAGAGATCCGATAGCCTGAACGGTATAAGACATATTTACACTCGTAGATGGCATTTTCAGGGGTAGGTATGCGAACAAAATTTTTACGTCGGGCGCTGGTCTGTGGCTTGTCGGGGGCGCTATTGGCCTGCGGTGGTGGGGGCGGGAGTGACAGCGACGGCGGCAATAATGTCAATAACGGCAATAATAGTAGTGGTGGGAATGATGGCGGTGGCAGCGCCGGCCAATGGGAGTTCCCGCTACAGCCGCGAGCTTCACTGATCGTTGATGTGAATAATGATGGGCTGAACGATTTAATTGTTGATACCGATGATTCAGAGTCGGATACGCGGGACCTGCTGCTGATCAACCAGGGCAATCTGAACTTTGAGCCACACCCGGATGCGCTGCCACTGCGTTTTACTGGCCAGAGTGACCTTGCAGAGGAAGGCACCACAGTAGCGATGGAAAGTGGCGACTTCAACGGTGATGGCAATGTCGATATTCTGGCAATAGCCGTCTCAGCGGGTTATGAAGAAAGTAAGATCCAGCTTTTCTTCGGTGACGGTAACGGCAGTTTTTCGGATGCAAGCGCCGGTGTTTCTCCAAACCAGTTTTCCGGCTGGCCGGAACGGGCGAGAGTGGCTGACTTCGATAACAACGGCTACGATGATTTCATCCTGTCTACTTCTGGTCCCTGTGAAGATATCTGCGGAAGGATTTATTTGAACGATGCGGAGGGTAACCTGACTCCAGCTACGATCACCTTCACCGATGTAAATGATACCTTTACCGCAGACATTCTCACCTGGGATGACCGAGGTAATGTCGTTCGCGAACCGTTAAGCCGACCTACGCCCCACGGTGGAGATATTCTGGTCGGTGATCTGGATCAGGATGGGATGCCCGATCTCCTGTACCCGGCGCTGGACTACATGTATATGCCGAGTTTTATCAATACCAGCACGCCGGGCAATCTGAGTTTTACGATCAAGTATACAGAGGGAATTCCTTACGATGTTCAGGAGAGCCTTGGCTATCCTGAGATTCACAACGCAATCCTTGCTGACATCAATGGGGATACTTTTCCGGACCTTATCGGGTCGAAGGCAATCTCCTACGATGTGACTACGGTACCCGTACACACCTATTTAAACGACGGCAGTGGTACTTTCATTCTGGAGCACGATCGCTCTGCTGCCGGTGTGGGCGTCGTTCATGCGCGGGAGTGGCATGCAGTCGATGTTGACGGCAACGGTAGTGAAGAGGTTGTTATTGCGGATCACGGTTACGATCAGCAACCTTTCCCTGGCGCACCGAATTTATTGCTGTTCTACACTGCAGAAGGTCTGTTGGAAAATAGAGCGAGCACCGCGCTGAGTGCTGTGAATAGCTTTTCCCATGGCGCAAGTGTGGGAGATCTGAATGGCGATGGTGCCGTGGATATTTTCTTTAATAACGCATGGAGTGACGGTCTGGATGCGGCATCGGAAGAACGCTTCTGGATCAACAAGGCGGATGGCTCTGGCGAGTTTGAGGCAGTAGAGCCTACGTTTAATTGATAGCCGGGTAAGGGTTGATCGGATTAAATCTCCGTCGCGAGCTTTTGATCTGAATTCTCGATGTTTACCAGCAATAAAAAACGGGCCGATAGGCCCGTTTTTTATTTTTGTGAAGAATTACTTCTTCGCGCGCTTCTACCTACTTTTCTGCAGCATCATTCCTGTTGTGATTGGCCTTCCAAGCTGTCTTTTGTTGCTTTCTTGTCTCTGGTGTTTTTTCGGGATCTACTGATTTTATCGCGAAGTCCACATGGAGCCTTTCGGTAGACTTCATCGCGTGAATGCATTCCAATAATTCCGCTCGCAACAGAATTTTTTAGCTCTTTGTGATCATTGCGAAAATTTCATTCATCCTTATACGTTAAATGAAATTTCGCGCCAAAAAATAATAAATACTCATTGGAGAGAAACCATGAAGGTCCAACAAATAGTGACTTCGCTTTCCCTGGTGGCGCTGGCCGGCAGCCTGGGAATGCCTGCATTTGCGCAGACCAGTGGCGATGCCCAGGAAGTGATTGAAGAAGTAGTTACCGTGGGTTCCAGAACCAAACCCCGTTCCGTGACCGAATCACCGGTACCGGTGGATGTGCTCAACGCGAATGACCTGGCCAAATCAGGCAGCAGCGATATGCTTGACCTGCTGAAAGGCTCAGTCCCTTCCTTCAACGTACACGACCAACCGATTAGCGATGCTGCCTCAATGATTCGCCCGGTCAATATGCGCGGATTGTCATCGGATTCCACCCTGATTCTGGTGAACGGCAAGCGCCGTCATCGCGCCTCTGTCATTGCCTTCCAGGGTGGAGGTCTGAACGATGGCGCCCAGGGTCCTGATATTTCCGTGATCCCGAGCATCGCGCTCAAGCAGGTTGAAGTGCTGCGCGACGGCGCGGCGGCCCAGTACGGTTCCGACGCCATTGCCGGGGTGATGAACTTCGTGCTGAAAGACGATGCCGAGGGCGGCTCCCTGGAAATCAAAAGCGGCGAGTTTTTTGAAGGGGACGGCCAGACCACGACCATGTCGGGCAACTACGGCATGCCCATGACCGACTCCGGTTTCCTGAATTTGAGCTTCCAGTTGAAGAATGCCGACGATACCTCGCGTTCGGTGCAGCGCCCGGATGCGCAGGCAATGATCGACGCCGGTAATACCGCAGTGCCGGAGCCGGCGCAAATCTGGGGTTCGCCGAAGGTCGAAGATGACCTGACCCTGTTTGGTAATTTCGGTATCGACCTGAAAGACGGCAGCGAAATCTATGCGTTTGCCAACTATTCCAACCGCATGGTCGACGGTGGATTTTATTACCGCAACCCGAACGGCCGTGAAGGTGTATATACCGACGGTGACGGGGTGCGACTTGTGGGTGCTCTGGATGGCAATGCGGCGAGCTGCGATGCCTACCGCACCATCCCCGTGGCTGATGGTTCCGACATGGTGGTTTCTGGGCTGACGGCCGATGACAACTGCTTTGTCTTCAACAAAATGATCCCCGGCGGTTATACCCCGCGCTTTGTCGGCGACATTACCGACACCTCGATTACCGCGGGTCGCCGCGGTGACTTTGGTGATGGCTTTATGCAGGGTTGGGGTTATGACGTCAGCGCGTCCGTCGGTCGCAACGAGGCGAATTTTGGTCTGAACAACACCATCAACCCGTCGTTTGGTCCAGACAGCAAGCGCGACTTCGATACCGGCGCCTACATCCAGCTGGAAAAGACCCTGAACCTCGACCTGCAAAAGCAGTTCGATACCCTGAGCCTGGCCATGGGTACCGAGTGGCGTGAAGAATCCTTCCAGATTATTGCCGGTGAGGGTATGTCCTGGCAGGTGGGACCGCTGGCAGAGCAGGGCTTCAATATTGGTTCCCACGGTTTTGCCGGTTTCTCGATTGACTCCGCGGGCACCGCCGAGCGCAGTAACTACGCGCTGTACATGGACGTTGAAAACCAGGTTACCGATGACCTGTTGCTGGGCGGGGCCGTACGCTACGAGAATTTCGATACCTTCGGCGATACCGCCAATTACAAACTGGCGTTTAACTGGCAGTTGACCGATAACGTCGCCTGGCGTGGTTCCCACAGCACCGGTTTCCGCGCACCGACCATGGGCCAGGCCTCTGTGGTGAATACCCAGACCTCCATCGTAGGCGGCCAGTTGACCCAGGCGCAGACCCTGCCGGCTACCAAGCTGGGTGAGGCCGAGTTGATGCCGGAAGAGTCCGTCAACTTCGCTACGGGTCTGGTGATGTCCGCAGGTGCTGTCGATGTGACCATCGATGCGTTTTACATCGAGGTGGAAGATCGCATTGCGCTGACCGATAACGCCGCTCCCACCGATGCCCAGCGCACGGCAATGGCGTTAGCCGGCGTGCCCAATCCGGAGCTGATCGGACAGATCAACTACTTTGCCAATGACTTCGATACCGAAACCACCGGTGTCGATGTCGTGGCAACCTACGGTGCGGAGCTGATGGGTGGTGCCACGGACTTCAGCCTGGCCTACAACTGGACCAAGACCGAGGTCAATGGCGGTGACGCCACCTGTGGTGGGGCCTTTTTGAATAATCAGGGCGAGATCTGTAAAGCGGTGCGTCTGGAGCGCGGGCTGCCTGAGCATCGGGCTTCCTTCACCATGGCGCAAAACTGGGACAAGCTCAGCGCCTTCGTGCGTGCAAACTTTTATGGCGAGTATGTCGGTGTACACGCCGACTGGTTTGGTGAGCAGCTGGGTTCCGCGTTTACCCTGGATATGGAAGCTTCCTACCGGGCAACCGAATCCATTTTCCTGACCGCCGGTGCATCCAACCTGCTGGATGAGAAAGGCGGAAAGATCGATGGCTCCATTGTCGGTGAGGCGAACAATGTACTGGGTGGCCAGTACTACGAAACTTCGCCCTACGGTATTGGCGGTGGCTTCTACTACCTGAAAGCCGGTTATGAGTTCTAAAACCGTTCGCCGTTTTGGAGGTTAAAAAAAAAGCGCCCCATGGGGCGCTTTTTTATTTTCCCGAAGAATTACTTCTTCGCACGCTTGCGCATGTTTTCCTGCAGGATTTTTTTGCGAACCCGGATGCTTTCCGGAGTCACTTCCACCAGTTCGTCATCTTCGATGAATTCCAGTGCCTGCTCCAGGGTGTGACGGATGGGCGGTGACAGGGTCAGCGCGTCGTCGGTACCGGAAGCGCGCACGTTGGTGAGCTGCTTGGCTTTGGTCGGGTTCACCACCAGGTCGTTACCGCGGGAGTGAATACCGATCACCTGGCCTTCGTAGACTTCTTCACCGTGGCCCAGGAACAGGCGGCCGCGGTCTTGCAGTGCGAACAGGCCGTAGGCCAGGGTCTTGCCTTTGGTCATGGACACCAGCACACCGTTGATGCGCTTGGCTACGTCACCCATCTTCACCGGACCGTAGTGGTCGAAGATGCTGGTCATGATGCCGGAGCCACTGGTGATGGTCAGGAACTGGTTGCGGAAACCGATCATGCCGCGAGACGGCACGATGAAGGTCAGGCGCACGCGGCCCTTGCCGTCCGGTTCCATGTTGGTCAGGTCGGCCTTGCGCAGACCCAGCTCTTCCATAATCGGACCCTGGTGCTGCTCTTCTACGTCGATCACCACCTGCTCGTAGGGTTCCTGTACTTCGCCGTCGACGACTTTCTGTACTACTTCCGGGCGGGAAACACCCAGTTCGAAACCTTCGCGGCGCATGGATTCGATCAGTACCGACAGGTGCAGCTCACCACGGCCGGATACCTTGAATTTGTCCGGGGAGTCGCCCTGCTCTACACGCAGTGCCACGTTGTGGATCAGTTCCTGGTCCAGGCGATCCTTGATATTGCGCGAGGTCACGAACTTGCCTTCTTTACCGGCAAACGGCGAGTCGTTCACCTGAAAGGTCATGCTTACGGTGGGCTCGTCGACCGACAGCGGCGGCAGTGCTTCCGGGTGCTCTGGATTACACAGGGTGTCGGAAATGTTCAGCTCGCCCACACCAGTGATACACACGATGTCGCCGGCGCTGGCCTGTTCCACTTCCACGCGCTCCAGGCCCAGGTAACCCATCACCTGCAGGACCTTGGCTTTGCGCTTGTTCTCTTCGCGGTCGAGGATCACGACCTGCTGGTTCGGCTTCAGGGTGCCGCGGGTGATGCGGCCAACGCCGATCACGCCCACGTAGCTGTTGTAGTCCAGTGCGGAAACCTGCATCTGGAAGGGGCCGTTGCTGTCTACCTGCGGCGGCTGCACCTTGTCGACGATCATCTGGAACAGCGGGGTCATGTCGTCCGCCATATCGGTTTCGTCGAGACCGGCGATGCCGTTCAGGGCGGAAGCGTAGATGACCGGGAAGTCCAGCTGCTCTTCGGTAGCGCCGAGGCTGTCGAACAGGTCGAACACCTGGTCCATTACCCAGTCAGGGCGCGCGCCCGGGCGGTCGATCTTGTTGATCACCACGATCGGGTTCAGGCCCTGCTCGAAGGCCTTGGAGGTCACAAAGCGGGTTTGCGGCATGGGGCCGTCCACTGCGTCGACCAAGAGCAGTACCGAGTCCACCATGGACAGTACGCGCTCTACCTCGCCGCCGAAGTCGGCGTGCCCGGGGGTGTCGACGATGTTGATGCGGTAGTCGTTCCAACGGATCGCAGTGTTCTTGGCGAGGATGGTAATACCGCGCTCTTTTTCCTGGTCGTTGGAGTCCATCACGCGCTCGGAGTCGGCGCTGCGGCGGTCCAGGGTACCGGACTGCTGCAGCAGCTTGTCCACCAGGGTGGTCTTGCCGTGGTCAACGTGGGCGATGATCGCGATATTGCGAAGATTGTCTATCACTGGGGGCCTCTGGGCGTATTGCGTGATTGGGTGTGGCACTAGGTTAAGCGTGGTCACACCTGGGAAATTGGGTCAGGCGGGGGCTGGGCTGAGGGGTAAAACAGCGGCTATCCGGCCAAGGCGCGCGCATTATAGAGGTGAAGTGTGGCAATTGGGAGTCGGATTGGCGGAAATTTGTGCGTTTGCGGCCTGTAGCCCTGATTCCATCGGCTCTGCAGCTGCTGCGACTGGCGAGTTTCGGTTAGCGCCGGCGCGCTTGCTACAAACTGTTACAGTCGGTCCCCCGGTCACGTCTTAAGGCGCGGTACAGTCTCCTGTGGCTGAAAACTGGCCAAAAAAATAATGACCGGGTCCGCGGCTGCGGGCCACAAAGTAACGCCCCACCAAGTAACTCCGTGGTACCGAAATGAGTGAAGTAGACGCAACCGCCGAGGCGCAAATGCCGGCGGTAGATCAGGCAGAAAGCCAGCCAGAGAAAAGCTCAGAGACGAGTGCAGAGGCAAGCCAAGGGAACACCGCGGCGCAGGGACAGCAGCCACAAGAGATCACCGAACCGACCGCCGGCGAGCAGCAGGCGGCCAAGCCCGAGCCAGTGCGCAAATCCTGTTCCGCCGGCCTGGCCCAGTGGATGCACCAGCGCCAGCTGTCCATTGCCTTCACCTCTTACCAGTCCGGCCGCGTTTACATGGTGGGTGCTGAGCCCGGCGGCAAGCTGTCTTTCCACGAGCGCATCTTCCAGCGCGCTATGGGTATTGTGGGCAACCGCAACCGTATTTACATGGGTGGCCTCTACCAGATCTGGCGCTTCGAGAACGTACTGCAGCCGGGGCAGGTGGCGAACAAGATCTTTGACGCCTGCTATGTGCCGCGCAACGCGCAGTTCACCGGCGAGGTGGATATCCACGAGCTGGGCATCCAGAAGAACGGCAAGATTGTGTTTGTGAATACCAAGTACAACTGCCTGGCAGAGCCGAGCCTGACCCACAGTTTCCGCGTGCTCTGGAAACCGGAATTCATCAGCAAAATCGTGCCGGAAGACCGCTGCCACCTGAACGGCCTGGCGATGGTGGATGGCAGGCCAAAATATGTCACCGCGGTGTGCAAGTCCGACACCATCGATGGCTGGCGCGAGCGCCGCGATAACGGCGGCATCATCATCGATATCGAAAGCAACGAGATCGTGTGTGAAGGCCTGTCCATGCCGCACTCGCCGCGCTGGGTGAATGGCAAGCTGTGGGTATTGAACAGCGGCACCGGCTACCTGGGTTACGTGGATTTCGAGAACAAATCCTTCGTACCACACACCTTCTGCCCGGGCTTTGCCCGCGGCCTGGCCATGCACGGCAACTACGCCATCGTCGGTCTGTCCAAGCCGCGCTACGAGCGCTTCGAGGGCCTGCAGCTGGACCAGAACCTGGCGGACAAGGACTCGGAGGCCTGGTGCGGGGTGCAGTTCATCAACCTGACCAACGGCAATGTGGAACACTGGATCCGCCTCGATGGGCCGGTCAGCGAACTGTTTGACCTCACGGTACTTGCCGGTACCCGCTGCCCCATGGGCATCGGCCAGCAGAGCAGGGAAAACCTCACCATGGTGACCTTTGAAGACGCCACCGGTGCGGCGGCCAGCGCGCAAGCCAACGGCTGAATATGCAGGGCAATTATCCGCGCCTGGCGGAGTGCGACGGCGTTGAGTTGCTGGATGTCTACCGCAAGCTGACACCAGCGGATATCAATGCCGTCATCGACTTCTGGCTGCGTAACAGGTCGCTGCCAGCGGGCCTGACGTTAATGGAATTGCGTCGTCGGGCAAACGAGGTGGTGGTAGCGGTGTTGCGTGAAGGCGCCATCGTCGCCCTCAGCTCGGCGCATGTCGACTTCGCCCCGCACGATGGCCAGCAGTACTACTTCTACCGCGCCTTTTTCGGGCCGGGCGGCGAGACCGATTCCGCAACCGACTCAGTGTGGCGGGCGTTACTGACGCAGAGTTACACCATTCTCAAGGCCTGGGAGCCCAGGTACCTGCCGCGCAAGCCGTTCGGTGTGCTTGTTTCGCCGCAAGGTGCGGATGTGCTTGCGGACAGTGAGTTGCAGGCGGGCAGCGAGATCGGCTTCTTTATTCTCGGCCTGCGCCCCGGCGGCGCTCCGGTTGTCGGGCGCAAGTTTGATGAATCGGTCACCGAACATCAGATCTCTCCGGGTGCCAGTCTGCCAGTCAATTCCGACGTTTAATAACAGTACCGACATCTGGCAATACCGACACCCGAGCAGCGCGGCGCTTGCTTCTATCCGTGATCCGGGCCGTGGTCCGGCCCGCGATCAGGCCCGCGATCAGGACCGGTTGGGCCAGCGCAAGGTGGCGCGGGTACCGCCGAGGCTGGGGGACTGGTCCAGGCGCAGCTCGCCCTCGTGCCACATCATTACTTTCTTGACGATATACAGGCCGAGTCCGTAGCCCTGGTCGTCGGTCGCCGAGCGGGTAAAGGCATCGGTCAGTTCCAGCGCGTCACCGCCGAGGCCGGGACCGTTGTCTTCCACCGCAAGATGGCAGAAACCACCCTCGTGCGCGAAACGGATATCCACACGGTCGCGCGCGTATTTGCCGGCATTCACTACCAGGTTCTGAATCGCGATGGTCAGCGAGTCCGGCTCCAGCCAGGCATCGCCATCGGGAAAGTAGTAGGCAATTTCCAGTTGTGGACACTGGACTTCCAGGTGTGAAGCCAGGTCGGTAAAAAAGGTTTCCAGGGCGACGGCCTTGCGCGCGAGAAACTGCTCGTGCACTTCCACCTGGGCAAAGCTCAGATACTTGTCCACCAGCTCTTCGATATCGCGGGTAGCCCTGTCGATGACCCGGCGGCTTTCCGAGTCGCTGTCGGTCAGTGCCTGCTGAAACTTGATCCGTGCCAGCGGCATGCGCACCTCGTGGGCGATGGTGCGCGCCAGGTCCTGGTTCATCTGGAAATGGCCGGTAACGATATTGGCCATGCGGCGGAAGGTTTCCGCCAGCGGGTAAATGGTGGAGCGACGGCTGAACTGGCCGGGAATATGGAAAGGCTTTTTGCTGAAGCGAATGGCCTGGTTTTGCAGCCGACTGAGGTCACTGAACATGGGCCAGATCAATAGCAGCAGCACCACCAGCATGGCGCCGATAAACAGCAGTCGCCACTGGGTAACGCTCTGCGCCGGCTCGTGGGGAAAGGGGCCGATTTCCAGTACGGTATTGCCGTTGCGGTGGTAAAACAGGATCTGTCCGTCGCCGGCATCAAGGCCCACTACCTCGCCATTGTCCAGGCGCTGGCGCAGGGCACCGGAAAAGTGGATGGCGTCGGCGGAGTAACTCTGGGCCAGGGGCGCATCGCCGCGCTCCAGCGCTCGCGCCAGCTGTTCGGCGCTGATGGTGTACTCGTGGGGCGCGGTGGAGTAGAGGTTGAACAGCGCCGCCACCGATGAGTAAACCACCACTAAAGCCAGCGCCAGTACGCTGACCATACGCAACATCTGCAGGCGCATCAGGAGTGACTGTGCACGGTGTTGAGGGAGTAACCGCGGCCGCGGATGGACTGAATGGCAACGCCGTCGGCAATGGCTTCCAGCTTTTTGCGCAGGCGGCTCACGCGCATATCGATTACCCGATCCAAGCCGTCAAACTCGCGGCCGATCACCCGACGGAACAGATACTCGCGGCTCAGCAGGCGCGCCGGTTGTTCGGCAAAAATCTGCAGCAGATCGAATTCATTGGTGGTGAGCGGCAGTGGCTGCTCGTGTACCTGGGCCTGACGACTCACGAGGTTTATTTGAAGCGGGCCAAAGGTAATGGCGTCGCCGGAGGACGCCTGACTGCTGGCAGTGCGCAGGTGCGCCTGAATTTTTGCCCACAGCAGGTGGGGGTCCACCGGTTTAACCAGATAGTCATGGGCGCCCAGGCGCAGGCCGGCGACCTGATCATCGACGGAGCTGAGTGCGCTGAGGAAAATCAGCGGGCAGCTCAACTGGCTGCGGAATTGCTCCAGTAACTGGAAGCCACTGGCATCCGGCAGCACCACATCGGCGATGATCAGGTCGTATTCGCGGTGGTGCACCGCGCGCATAAATTCGCTGCCATTGGCCGCGTAGGTGACGTCGCAATCCCGATCGGACAGGAAGCGCACGATTAGTTCCGCCAATTGCTGGTCGTCTTCCAGCAGTAAAATCCGGTATTTACCCGAAACGCCTTCGGTTTCTGGATGGGCGTTATCAGCTTGGAATGCGATATTGGCAGGGCTCGACATGGCGTTCATTACAGCAGCCCCCAGCCGTAGCGGCGGCGGTGGCGTTTTGGTTGATATTGCGCGACCTTGAGAATGGCCGCGGCCACCCCCTCCCCGCTCTCACCGGAAGTCACCTGAAAGCGAAGATCGCCGGGGCTATTGACGTATACCTTCAGCTCTTCGGCGTCGCCCCAGAAGCAGCGCACCAGCCCGCGGCCGGCAATGGACAGGCAATAGCGGGCGTTATCGTCCGCATCGAAATCGATTTTGACCGACACGTTGCAGCTGCTCTCCCCTTCATCCACCGCGCAAACGCTGGGGTGAGGCGCAATTCCGCGGCTTTCACCAGCGCGGGCGCGATTGCCATGAGGAGCAAAAAGAATTGCCGCTTCATGTTCAGTGCCCGCTACCGAACGCGTACTGCAGGCCCGCAAACCAGCTGAGGGTATGGGGCTTGTCGATAAAGCGCGCATTTCTGCCTGCCTCATCGAAGTCGTTGTAGCGCGCCGCCAGGCGCAGAGACAGGTGCTTGCCCAGCGGGTAGGAAAAATGCACGCGTGCGTAGGTGTCGGTGGCATCGTCCGCAGGGTGAGCGGCGAGGTAACGGTTGTAGAAAATGTCCGCTTCCTGCTCGCTGAACTGGTAGTAGTAACTCACCAGGTCTGCGTCTTTCTGGATGGCGCCAATACCGAAGCCGATGGCGCCGGCAAACAGGGGATACTGCTTGTCGAAACTCAGGTGGGCTTCACTGCCGTGGTGCACATTGCTCAGGTCGTGAAACCAGGAAAAGGAAACGTCTACCCAGTCCGAAACCAGGGTCACACTGGGGCCGCCGACAACGGAAACCTTGCGCTCTACATCTTCCGGATTGGGAGCCTGGAAGTGCGTAAACCAGTTTGTCACCAGGCCATCGGCAGCTTTGTTCTTGTCCAGTTGGAAATAAAGCCCGTCTTCATTGGGGCGTGCGACCAGATCCAGATAAACGTTTTTGTTTTCCAGCAGGCTATAGCCGACCGTCAGGTCGCTGACAAAGAAACGTTTTCCGTAGTAACTGAAGGAAGGTAGCAAATAGGTTTCGCTATCCCGTTTTCCGGCGATGGGATTTTCCAGGTAGCCATAGCCGCTGGCGATACTGATTTCCCAAGTGGAGGTGGAAACCTCGGACAGACTGGTAGTGCGCGCCGGCTTGGGCTGTACGGCTGCATGGGAAGTCGCCACGGCGGAAAAAACGCCGAGGAAAGTCAGCAGGAATCTGGGGGTAAGTCTGGTCATCTAGGCAGCGCGTGAACAGTGTTCTGGTTGTATTTTGATCGTTTGTATCACAGCGTAACTGGCCGCTCCATAGCCTCTACCGAATCCTTACAAACTGTTACAAAGCGCAGGTTTGTGAGGAAAAATCTCCTAGAAACGGACGATAGTCCAACTAATTATCTGTACAAAAAATGACTGACTTTCCGGTCTGATTCTCCCGCCGATTTTCAATATTGAACGACCGTACGGAATTGCCCGCTGATGGTGCATTTCCCCTGTTGCGCGCGCCACACCGGTGCGCTGACAAACTGTTACGTGAAAGCCTTGGAGACCTTGATTCCGCCCGTGGTTTTATCCGCTGCTCAGAAACTTCCGATAACAGCGCACGATCGCAACCATTCACATTGGGGAGAGAATCTATGGCCGATAACAAAGGCTTTCCCAGTTCCCAGAGTCAGCTGACCTCCGCGGTCCGCAAGGCTCTGTTCACGTCCGCGGCGGTAACCGCCATCGCCATGGGTGCCCCGGGCTACGCTGCCGCGGCAGAAATTGCCTGCGCACCGGGTCAGCTGGGCACACCGGCAGCCGGCGACACCGTCAATTGCAGCGGCGTATTCGATGAATCCATCAACTACGACGTGGTCGATGCGACGGTCATCGATCCGGAAACCGCGGCCGAGAGCATTCTCCCCGGCGACATCAATGTGGTGGTTGCCGAAGGCAGCAGCGCCAGCGGCATTACCGTTACCTCGGTTACCACGGCCATTGTCGACACCGAGGCCACTGGCTCCATAGTGATCGAGAACCACGGTGATATCGCCCAAGACGGCGACGCTGGTATCGAGGTTCCGGACGGGGTCGAGCAGACCCGTTATGACATGGGTATCCGTGTCGGCAGTGCAAACTCCAATGACGGCGGCCATTTCTTTGACAGCTATGTCCAGCTGGATGAAAACGGTGACCCCACCGGTGAGCGTATCCTGTTTAGCGACGCCGAAGGTAACCCGATCAAGGTCGGCGCTGACGAACTCGGTAGCTACCTGGGGGTGGACCCCAACAGTGCCGACTACGGCAAGTGGGTTAAGAATGGCCCCGAAGACAAAATCACTTTCCTGGTGGCCGATGAAGGCACCTTCGAGGGTGGCGTGAGTGCGCTGGTTAGCGCGGAAACCGAAGCGGGCAGTATTTCTATCTCCAACACCGGTGACATCAGTGTCGGCGGCGGCCAGTCCGTCACCTATTACTCCGCGTTCACCGAGATACACGAGAACACTTACGACGAGCTGGTGAAACGGGGGGAAGACCCATTCAGCCGTATCAATGCCGTCGATGTCGATGGCGACGGCGTCGACGATATCAGCGTGTTTACGGGTGAAGACACCATTTTCGTTGATCCGCTCAACGTTCACACCGCCACCGTATTCGCCGGTGGCATCAGCGCCAGCAGCACCACTGGCAATATTGCGATTGAAAACGCCGGCGCTATCAGCGCGGGTGATATTTCCAAGGGCATCAACGTCTTTACCGAGAGTGGTGACATCGCCATCAGCAACAGCGGCGATATCGCTACTGGTGATGCCTCTTACGGCATCAGCGCGGGCAGCGCAGTGCAGGCTGTGGATTCCGGTATTTCTTACAGCTATAACACCCAGGATAGCGGTACTGCCTACGCCGTTGAGCACACCCCGGGGCGCTTGAGCTTTTTTGGTGGCTTCCAGAACCCGAGCTACACCCATTTCTACCGCGAATACACCGTCGGCTCGAAAATCGTCGACAGCACCGACAGCGTTATCGAGATCGGCAATACCGGTAGCATTTCCGTGGGTGAGGCGGGTGTCGCCATTCATGCGAAAAACCCCTCCGGTGCGGGCATTACCATCGTCAACTCCGGTGATATCGAAGTCGCCGACGGCGTTGGCGGTGCTGGTATCTACGCCTCCACCTCCGCCGGCCTGAGCGCCAAGAAAGAACAGGCAGAAGTTGCAGCCTGCAATCCGTTTTTCGATGTCTGCACGGGAGATGACGCTTTCACTGTGGCAGTGGGCGAGGCCAATGAACTGAACGTGGCCTACGGCCTGAGCGATCGCGAAGACAACATCTACAGCCACAATGCCAACGGTGAGTACTACACCCACCTGGTGCCGGAACTGAACTTTATCGGCCGCCCAACAGGCAACTACACCGAAGAAGTCACCCAGCACTACGTGGACGTTGTGCAGTGGAACGCCACCGGCTATTTCGACGACCGCGGTGATATTGCCATCGCCAACAGCGGCTCTATCGACCTGTCCGGTACCTACCGCGCCTCCGGCATTACTGCTGTAGGCCACGGTGCCAAGACCATCCTCAATACCGGTGATATTGAAGCCGGTGCGCTGGGTACGGGCATCGCCACCCGCGGCGTCGGCGAGACCGTGATCGACAACCAGGGCAACATTTACCTGAACGGTGCCGGCAGTGCGGCGATCCAGGTGACGGCCTCTCCATTCGATATGGACAGTGTTGAGCAGTCCGGCGCCGGTATTGACGAAGCCACCGTGGAAGCATTTGGCGGCTTTGAGAATGGCGACGTGATTATTGCCAGCTCCGGTTCCATCACTGGTGCTGACACCAGCCATCTGGCCTCTTACAACGAAAACGGCGCGCTGGAATCCTTTGCCACTACCAGTTTTGGTATCAATGTTTCTGCGCTGGGCTCAAACCGGGTTGGCAGCGCCAACAAGTGGACCCAGTACGGTCAGGCGAGTGTGGACAAGGTTAATGCCGCGAATTACGCCCGCGCCCAGGCGGATATGGAGTCGTATCTCGCCGGTGAAATCACCATCGATGAGGTGTACGAGTACAGCAAAATCGAGATCGATGACAGCATCGAGCTGACCACCACCAGCATCCTGAATACCGGTGATATCGCCCTGTCCGACATGGCCCGCGGTATCAATGTCTCGGCGAAATACGGCGACGTAGTGGTGGAAAACCAGGGTACCGTCTCCGTTGGTAACGGCGTGCATGGCCGGGCGCCGGAGACCTACGGTGCGGTCGCAATCAAAGCCAGCGCCATCAACGTCAGCAACTTCGGTATCGAAGGTCTGGCGAATCATTACGTGGTCAACAGCGGTGATGTGATTGCCGGCGACTTGGCCAATGGTATCCGTTCCGAAAGCTGGCACGGTTCCAGCTCCGTCATCAACGAAGGCAATGTCACCGTTGGCAGCGGCAACCTGCTGGAGGCGACTGAGAGCAATGGTGCCCACGGTTCCGTCGCCAATGGTATTTCCTCCGTGGTTGCCGGTGGTAACGATGCCTACGCCCTGGCCCATAACAGCGGCAATGTGACCACTGGTGATCGCGCCTTTGGCATGGTTTCTTCCAACGTGTTCACCACTGGTGCCTTCCTGAGTGAAGAGTTTGCGCACAACTACACCGCGGCGGCGATCAACACCGGCGTGATCAGTACCGGCGACTACTCCACCGGTATGGGCGTGAACGGTTATATGTCGCTGGGCTACAACAGCGGCAGTATCAGTATCGGCACCGGCCCGATGCAAAACCTGGGCGATGTCGAAATCGCTGCAGGTATGCGCACCCTCACCGATAGCGGTCTGACCGCGACCCTGCTGAACACCGGCGACATTAATGGTGGCGACGAAGTGGCTGGCATGTTCGCCGAAGCCTTCTTCGCGCGCAGTGTGCAGAGCGACACCGGCAGCATCATCGTCGGCGACAATGCTGCGGGCCTGGTAGCGCGCGGCCAGACCCAGGCGATCGCCGAGAACGCCGGCGTTATCGAAACCGGCGATGGTTCCACCGGCATCCAGGCCATGGGCACCAACTTCAATTACGGCGCCAACTACGCCACTGCGATCAACACCGGTTCGATAACCGTGGGTAACGAGTCCCTGGGTATCCAGGCTTTCGGTAGCCTGGCGCAGGTGGTGAATACCGGCACCGTGACGGTCGGTGATGACGCCGTGGGTGTGCAGCTGTCTTCCGCGATTCTTAATGCGATTGACGCGGAAACCGGTGAAGAGTTCGTGCGCGCGGGTACCGTACTGAACCAGGGCACTATCCTCGCCAGCGGCGAAGGCAGCTTTGCGATCCAGTCTACCGAAGACTTTGCGGCGAACATCGTTAACCGCGGTCTGATTGAAGGCTCCGTGTCCATGGGCGCGGGCGACGACTTTATCCTCAACGGTTTCCGCTACGACGCCGACGGCTATATCGTGGGCGTGGGCAAGTTCATCCTCGATGATGCCAGCATCGACATGGGTGCCGGTGCCAACAATTTCAGCAACCAGTCTGGTGACATCGTCTTCTCCGGCGACAGCCGCATCGACGTGGGTGCCAAGGGCACCATGGTCAACCAGTCCTACCGCGGCAGCTACGTCACCATCTCCAGTGTGAACGACGAGATCGGCGATAAGCTGACCATTCGCGGCGATGTGGAATTCACCAGCTTCCAGGGCCAGAACACCCTGCTGCTGGCCGACATCGGCTCCCGCGGCAGCGACCGCATCGTGATTCACGGCGACGTGACCGCGAACGAAATCCTCGACGTCGAAGCGGGCACCACCCAGTCCTCCAACCTGCGCCTGGCACTGAACGTGACCGACCAGGGCAAGGGCCGCATCGTGTCCGGCCCGGTGCTGGTGATCAACGGTGAGCAGGATATGGACAGCGTCCAGCTGGCCAACATCGGCGGCGACTTTGCCGACACCATCCTCAGCGCCGAACTGCGCCAGGACGGCGGCGGCAACTGGGTAGTGGATTACACCGCGGGTCTGTCTGATCTGGGCACCGCGGCCAGCTCCATTTCCCACCTGGCGGAAAGCTTCTGGCTGCGTTCTTCCTCTGCCTTCTTCGACGGCGAGCGCTCTGCCAACGGCAGCGAGACTGGTCGTATCGAAGGCCTGCAGGCCTGGTCCAGCATGTTCACCACCAACAGCGATGTGGCCGCCCTCGGCGCGCTGGCGGCGCAGGACCTGACCTTCAGTCAGTCCCTGGGTGGCCAGGTTGCCGGTGCGACTTACTCCACCAAGCTAGGCGACAGCTGGCTGTCCATCAGCCCGATGGTGGGCCTGGGTACCGCCGACGGCAGCCAGCTGGAGCAATCCGCCAACGCCAAACTGGATACCAAAACCTACGCCCTGACCGGTAGCTGGAGCATGCGCGACTTCTACGCGAATGCCATGTACCAGGTGGTGGGCTTCGACGCCAGCGTGCGTGCGCACGATTCCGCCGCGGCCACTTCCGGTAAAGCCGACGGTGTCAGCGTGGAAGCGGGCTGGACCTACCTGGCGGATTCCGGCATGGCCGTGACCCCGTTCGCGCAGTGGGACAACGTCGGTGTCGACGTCGATTCCTTCAGCACCGCGGATGGCAACTTCGATTACGACTACGCACTGAACAGCAGCAAGCGCGCGCGCCTGGGCCTGAACATGCGCAAGTCGTTCAAGTTGAGCGAAGGCTTCGCCATGCCTTACGCCACCTTCAGTGTATCTGAGCGTCGCAACGCCGATATCCACAACCTGCACGCCAACGGTATCGCTTTCGAAAGCGATGTGTCCGGCACTGGCTTCAATGTGGACTTCGGTATCGACGGCAAATACCAGCTGTGGACCTTCAAATCTGGACTGGGCGTACACAGCGGTGACGTGGACAAGAATGGCATCAGCGGCCACCTGTCCATCTCCCGCAGCCTGTAACGGCTGATCCGTTCGTCCTGGCCCTGGGGGTGCACTGCACCCCCGGTTTAAGAATTAAAAATTTCAGATGGGTGTACGCCCACGGGAATTGACCATGTTTGAAAAAACAATGTTTGAAAAAAAGAAACTCTCGCTCTGCGTAGCGCTGGTACTGGGTGTTTCTGCGGCAATGCCGCTGTCGGCACAAGAGAGCAGCGAAGCGCAGGAAATCGAAAAAACCGAACTGCAGGAAACGCTTGTTTCCGAAAAAGTAACCAAGAAGGTTGCTAAATCCGAAGACGGACTGGTGGTGCGTTCCGCCGAAACCATGGAAAACGTGGTGGTGACCGGCTCCCTGATTCCGCGCAGCACCTTCGACGGCCCCGATCCCATGACCGTGATCGGCGAAGAAGACATGAAGGCGCGCGGCCTGAACACCGTTGCCGATGTGATCGACTCGCTGGCGGCGAACACCGGCTACCGCGAAGGCGAAGCGGGCAACCTGCTGTCCGGCTTTACCGTGGGCGCTTCCGAAGCCAACCTGCGCGGCATGGGTGCCGGCCGCACCCTGGTGCTAGTCAACGGCCGCCGAATCGCCGACTATCCGCTGCCCTTCGGCGGTGAACAGAACGGCGCGGACCTGGGTACTATTCCCGCTACTTCTATCTCCCGCGTTGAAATTCTGAATGGCAGTGCCTCCGCCATTTACGGTTCCGATGCCGTGGGTGGTGTGATCAACGTGATCACCAAGCGCGATATGGAGCAGACCATTGTCACTGCCGATGTCGGCGCTTACGAAGACGGCTACGGCCTGACCAAGAACACCTCCTTCATTACCGGTAAGGTGTTCGATCGCGGTTCCGTGACCTTCAGCTTGGAGCAGCGTTCTTCCGACGCCATCTACGCCGATGACATTGAATTCCTGAACGACCGCAAATACCTGACCACCGGTGTTGGCGTTACCCTGACCGATCTGAACGCGGGCACCCAGGGCCCGGTTTCTCCGATGGGTTACGACTGTGAAGCGGCTGGCCTGGTGACCACCGAGACCTACGGTGAAGACGGCAAGACCGTGTGTAACTTCGACGCCTCCGGTGGCATTGCCATGCAGCCGGAAATGGAACGCACCTCTACCTTCGTGGACGGTCGCTACCAGTTCAGCGACAACATTTCCGGTTTTGCCACTTTCCTCGGCTCCAAGCAGGACGTTTCCAGCTCCGCGCCGGCGGCCAACTGGAATGGCACCATCATCAGTGCCGACGGCAGCCGCGCAGTGAATGTTGCGCGCTCTTTTGTGCACGACCTGGGTTACACCACTTCCGGCTACGACCAGGAAATGTGGACGCTGATGCTGGGCCTCGAAGGTGAAACCGTACTCGGCGACACCACCTGGAACTGGGACCTGGGTTACTCCAAAGCGCGCTACAACATGGTGCAGAAGTACGGTGCCATCCGTGAAGACGCGCTGCGCGACTGGATTCTCGACGGCGCCCAGTACTCCCAGGAGCTGTCGAACAACGTCTACGTGGTGAATAACAGCTTCTTCGACAACCAGCTGGTGAACAATATCTTCCGCGATGCCTCCGGTGATATCGATGAACTGATGGGTATGGCCACCACCTATGCCAGCTCCAGTGCCGACAGCATCAGCGCCAAAGCGGTGGGTGAGCTGAGCGATTTCGGCTTCCTGTACAACCCGGTTACCGTGGCGGTGATTGCCGACTGGGCGACCCAGTCCAGCCAGATCAGTCCGGACGAGCGCTCCCTGAACCTGGACGGCAACGGCTGGTTGAACCTGGGTGCCATCGAAGCCGGCGGCAGCCGCGATCGCACCGCCATTGGTGCCGAATTCCTGATTCCGGTAGTGGAAGACCTGGAGCTGACCTTCGCCACCCGTATGGATCGCTACGACGATTCCACCGCGATCGGTGGCCGCAACACGTCCTCGCTGAAGTTCCTGTACAGCCCGATGGACATGCTGAAGTTCCGCGGCAGCGTGGCGCAGACTTTCCGCGCCCCGGACATGTTCAACATTTACGGTGAGTCCACCGGTTTCACCGTGGTCGCCGACCTGGTTGGCAACAACTGCTACCTGGACGAAGACACCAGCGACTGTGCGGTTTACAACGTGGTTTCCACCCGTCGTGGCAGCCAGGACCTGGAAGAGGAAAAAGGTAAGGATGTCGGCTTCGGCTTTGTCTTCACCCCGACCAATGACATCAGCCTCGCGGTTGACTGGTACAACGTGCGCCTGGAAGACCTGGTGGTAACCGAGAGTGCCGCCGGCCTGATGCGCAACGAATGGCAGTGTGCCACCGGCGTTTACGCCAGCGGCAGCAACTTTTGTCAGGACGTGAACAACCGCGTGATTCGCGATGCGTCCGGTGCCGTTGAGCGCATCATCATCGAGCCGCAGAACCACGAATACACCGATATGGAAGGTGTCGATGTGACCCTGGCCGGCCAGTTTGATTCTGCCCGCTTCGGTAACTTTGGCGCCCAGTTCAAGTACGTGAACATCCTGTCCTACGAGTGGCTGCAGTTTGCGGGCGACGAGCCGGTGGAAATGCGCAATGGCCTGCCCGGCCAGGCGACCCCGGCCAATAACAGCAACCTGACCCTGACCTGGGACAACCCGCTGGCCGGTTTCCGTTCCGTGGGGGCGTCCCTGTTCATTCAGCGCCAGGGCAGTGTCAGAAACTTCGCCAGCACCGAGCGGATGGATCCCTACTACACCGCCAACCTGTCTGCGAACTATCGCCCGAACGCACGTATGAACCTGGGCCTCACCATCAGAAACCTGACCGATGAAATGCCCAATAACGACACGACCAACCGCTGGCCCTACTACTGGAGCTACCTGCAGCAGCCCTACGGTCGCAGCGTAAACCTGTCGTTCAGCTACTTCCTGAGCGAATAACCGAGATCCTGCTGATGTGTCGGTCGGTGCCTGACTTTTTTGCCGGGCGCCGGCCACAGGAGAGAAAACAATGAAAATAGTATCAATGCTGAGCGCCGCGGTGGTTACCGGGGCGATTGCGGCGATGAGCCTGCTGCCGGCGCCGGCAGTGGCAAAAGAATCTGTGGCAAAAAAATCAGCGGCAAAGCCTTTCGCCAGCCTGGGTGAGATGCCGGTGCCGTTTGAGGACCTGTTCCGCCCGGTGGCCTACACCAATATCCGCATTTCTCCGGACGGCAAATACTTCGCCGCCGGCCGCATGCGTGAAGACGGCATGACCGATGGCCTGATCATCGACCGCCGCACCATGGAAGTGAAATCCACCCTGCAAATGTCCGGTGACGTGGGTGTCAGCGGCATCCGCTGGGCCAACAAAGAGCGTGTTCTGTTCAGCTTCACCATGAAGTCCGCGGTGGCGGAAGATGCGAGCACCTCGCAGATCGCCGGTATGAACATCGACGGTTCGCGCAAGGAAATCGTGTTCCGCGGCACCAGCGATTACGACGGTGCGGAAGGCGCGCAGCTGCTGGGCAAGATCGATGACGATCACTACCGCATCGCCGTGTACCCCTCCGGCTCCGCGATGAGCTTCCCGCTGCAGTACATCTACAAGCTGAATATCTACACCGGCAAAACCACCCGTATCGCCCGTTCGCCGATCCGCATGCCGAATGCGATCTTCAATAAGGAAGGCGAAATTACCCACTGGGTCGGCAAACTGCCGGACGACTTCGATGCGACCGTGGTGGCCAGCCGCAATGCTGCCGGTGACTGGGACGAAACCGTGTTCCACAACAAAGACGGTGTCTTCGCACCGCTGGCGTGGACCAAAGACGAAGACTGGATGTGGTATTCCGACACTGTGGAAGCGCCGACCAAGGGTCTCTACAGGGTGAATGTGAAAACCGGTGAGAAAAAGCTCGTCTACCGTCACCCGAAGGTCGACTACGACAAGATTTTCTACGATGAAGACGGCAACCCCTGGGGCGCGATGATCAATTACGATTATCCGCAGATGGTCTACATCGATGAAAACAACCACTACGCCAAGACCCACAAGCGTTTGCAGGGTACCTTCGCCAACAAGCACATCCAGATCCTCAATCGTACCAGCGACGGTAACGAGTGGGTGGTGCACGTGGGCGACGACCGTCACCCGGGCAGCTACTACGTGTACAACCAGTTCGACGGTGCGCTGAAGTTCCTCGCCAACCAGGCGGAGTGGATCGACCCGGCCAATATCCCGGCGACCCATCCGGTGCGCTTCACCGCGCGCGACGGTCTCGAGATCAATGGCTACCTTACCCTGCCGGTGAACAAGGAAGCGAAAGACCTGCCGCTGATCATCTTGCCGCACGGTGGTCCCCACGGTCCGCGCGACTACTGGGGTTACAACAAGGAGCGCATCGTATTCGCCAACGCTGGATACGCCGTGATGCACGTGAACTACCGTGGCTCCGGCGGCTATGGTCGCGACTTCCTGTTCGACTGGTACGGCCACTGGGGTATGGAAATGCAGGACGACTTGACTGACGCCACTCACTGGGCGATTCAGGCGGGTATCGCCGATGCGGATCGTATCTGTATCTACGGTGCTTCCTACGGTGGTTACGCGGCCATGCAGGGCGTTACCAAAGAGCCGGATCTGTATCAGTGTGGTATCGGCTACGTGGGTGTATACGACATGGAAATTTTCAGTACCCACGGCGATATCCGTCTGCGTAAAGCGGGCCGCAAGTACCTGGCGGAAGCCACCGGTACCGATCCGGAAGTGCATCGCCAGCGCTCCCCGGCGCGCAACGCCGAGCGCATCAAGGCACCGGTCTTCCTGGTGCAGGGTGCCCGCGACGTGCGCGTACCCATCGAGCACTACTGGGCCATGCGCGATGCCCTGGAGAAACAGGACCACGCACTGGAAACTTTGGTCGCCCCGCGCGCTTTCCACGGCGCCCGCGAGAAGGACAGCCAGAAAGAAATCTATTGCCGCATGATCGATTTCTTCAATCGCCACATTGGCGACGGCAAGGCCACCGACGCGCCCGCCGCTGATTGTGTACCGCAAGGTGCACGCGGCCTCGACTACACCTTCTACGATGAGGTGAAGCGTGGTTAAGCGAGTATTGATCGTGGCTTCCATGCTGTTCGCCAGCCAGGCTTTCAGCCTGGACTGGCAGCGCCCGGACTGCTCCGCCTACGAAAGTTTCAGCGAGTGCCGCAACGCGGAAAAAAATGCTTACCGCCAGAGCAAGCAGCAGGAATTTCGCGAAAAGGGGCTTTCCTTCTGGTATTACGAGCGCCCGGACTTTTCTGAAAATGAAGCGGTTGAAAAAGCGTTGGAAGACAAGGTCGAGGGTGCCCTCTTCTTTTCTTTCGACGTGGAAAAAAATGGTTCGGTGTCGGGTTTGACACTCAAGCACAAAACCAGCGAGGAAGTGGCGGTATACGCGGCGCCCTTGCTGGCGGCGATCAAGAACTGGCAGTTTGTGCCTGCGGAAACCTCCTGGAAAGGATTGGAGTGGCGCTACCAGTTTTATTTTGAGCCGAAGGCGTGCGACGGCGAAGAGCCGGCGACAGCCTGTGAAGACAAAGCCGAAGGAAATACTGAAGAAAACACCGAAAGCGAAAGCTGAAAAAATTCTCTTGGTCGAGATCCCGGTAGCGGTAGGCTGCCGGACCCCCAGTTTAGCCCGGGCATTGCCCGGGCTTTTTTGTGTCTGGAAATGGTCGTTAGCGGCGTGTCATTGGTCAGCTGGCGGGAACCGCAAAAACGGTAATAAAAGCGAGGGCCGCGGCTACAGTGGCAAATAGTGTGCGCTGCCCAGCGGATTGACTGACGCTGATCGCGACCAGGCATTGCAGCAGGTAGTAAAAGGCAAATGCCCGCGAAGCCAGCGCCACTATTTCGAGGGTGTCCGCGGACCAGGTCAGTGCGATGGCACCAGCGCCGACCAGCAGTGTGGCGAAGCGCAGTTTGAGCTGGTGATGGGTCACTTCCTCGAGATTGCCGGTGGCCGCGAGGGTATCCGCCACCGCAGCGGAGAACTGGCTCATGGCCGCGGCAATGACCAGCGGTGCCACCAGTACGGAAGAGGCTGCGGCGGCGAGATGAATCAGGCTGTTGTCGCCGTACTTGCCGTTCAAGGTATGCACCAGCGGCAGTGCCACCGCAATAAATACGAGGTAGACGCCGGTGGAAATAAGCTGTGACCAGCGCGACGCGCGAATACGGGTGTCGGCCTGGAAGCTGTCCCCCAGATAGCGGGTGGTCTCGAACCCCTGCACCACGATCAGGGTGCCGGCAACAATGGTGAGTATTTCCCACAGGCTGTGGGGTTTGGGATGGAAAAGCGTCAGCCCCGCCGGCGACCGCCAGGCGTGCAGGTCGTAGAGCGCGAAGCCGCCGATCAACAGCACGATAATCACCAGGGTGACCGCCAGCGCGATTCCCTCCAGTGCCGCAAGGCTTTTCAGCCCCCGGGTCACTCCGATCACTGTGATAAATACGATGACGGCGGTGGTGAGAGCATCCTCGTTGACCCCGGTATCCAGATGCAGGCTGCCAAGTACAAACGCGGAGAGGATATGCAGGTAGAGACAGACCGAGATCACATAGGCCATGACCAGCGCGAGGTCTGAGCTGCGCTCAAACGCCAGGGTGGATTCCTTGGGGCTTGCCGCGAGCGCGGGTTCCGCGTGGCGAATGTTGAAGCGGATAACACTACCCACACAAAACGCCAGCGCGCATACCAGCGCCATGGCCAATACGGCATAGGTTCCAACTGCTCCGGCGAGAATGGGTACCATAACCAGAAAGCCGCTGCCGAAGATCGATGCCAGTGGCGTGCAGGTTGCCCGCACAAGCGCCCGTGGGTTGCCGCGGTGATTGATGGCGGGTTTGCGCTGCATGCTTTCCCCTGTTCAGAACACAAGCTAACCAGTCCTCAGCATAGCGGGTTGCCGCAGGCACAAAAAAAGCCCGGCGAGCTGGCCGGGCTTTTTATGATGTGTCAGTGACTTACACCTGTATGGCTGAGAGCCTTGCGATCAGGCTTCCATACGGCGCAGCGCGCAGATCTTGTTGCCGGATGGATCGCGCAGGTAAGCCAGGTACAGCTTCATGCCACCGCCCTCGCGTACCCCCGGTGGTTCTTCACAGGTGCTGCCGCCATTGGCAACGCCGGTGGCATGCCACAGGTCGGCCTGCTCCGGGCTCGCGACAGAAAAACCGATGGTGCTGCCGTTACCGCAACTCGCCGCCTCTCCATCGATGGGTTTGGTGAGGGCAAAAACGCCGCTGTCGGTAAAATAGAAGCAGCGGCCTTTGGCATCGATGACGCCGGGCTTGTGGCCCAGTACGCCGAGAATCGCATCGTAAAATGCCTTGGATTCCTGAATGTCGTTGGCACCGAGCATGATGTGGCTGAACATCGTGATTCCTTCTGAGTATGGAAGTGGGGGACCAGTGTACACCGGTATCCGGTGCCGGTTACTAGACGAAAGTGTCCAGCAACATTTGCGGTTTCGTCGTCCCTGAAAGAAAAGCCCCGGCTGCGACCGGGGCTTTTGGACGTGCGATTTAACCTTGGTTCAGGGGCGTTTAGTGCTTGGGCTTTACCGGGCGGTACACACCGACATTCCGGTAGCCCTCGTCCAGCAAATGCGACGCGTGCAGCTGGCTCATCACCCCGCGCGCGCAGTACAGCAGGTACTGCTTGTCTTTATCCAGTTTCTGGAAGGCGGTGCTCAAACGGTAGAAGGGGATGGTTTCCACTGTAGCGTTGTCCAGCTCCAGCGGGTTCACCTCTTCTTCCGTGGGGTGGCGAATGTCGATGACGATGGCTTCGCCCGGCTCGGCCACGATATTCACCGGCGGGGTGTCCTCCCCCAGGTCCTGCATTACTTCGTCGATATTCTGGATCACCCGGTTGCCGATAGCGCGATCGAGTACGGTGAAGTCGAAGCGGGTTTCCTCGTGTACGACTTTTTCCATTTTCGCGCGGGTGGTGGGTTTTACCGAGATCACCCCGCAGTACTCCGGCATGTTCGCCGCAAAATCTTCGGTGCCGATGGCGCGGGCGGTGCGGATGATGTCGGTTTTGTCCGAAGCGATCAGCGGGCGCAGCACCAGGGTATCGGTCACGCTGTCGATTACCGCCAGGTTTTTCAGCGTCTGGCTGGAGACCTGGGCGATGGCCTCACCGGTGACCACGGCATCCACTTCCAGCTCCTTGGCGATGGCGGAGGCCGCGCGCAGCATCATGCGCTTCAGGGTGACCCCCATGTAGGAGTCGTCGACCTGCTCAAGAATCTCCGCGACCACTTCATCAAATGGCACAGTGACAAAACGCACCCGGTGCGACGCGCCGTACTTGTCCCACAAATAAAAGGCGACTTCTTTTACCCCCAGCTCGTGCTGGCGGCCGCCCAGGTTGAAGAACAGGAAGTGGGTGCGGATACCGCGCTTCATGGTCAGGTAACTGGCCACGGTGGAGTCGAAGCCGCCGGAGACCAGCGACAGCACCGGGTCCTGGGTGCCCAGCGGGAAACCGCCGAGGCCCTGGTGCAGCTGCTCGATCACATTCAGTTTGTCGTGGCGGATTTCCAGCTTGACGGTGATCTCCGGATTTTTCAGTTTTACCCCGGCAGCGTCGGTGTTCTGATTCAGGCCGCCGCCGACGTACTGTTCCACATCCAGGGACTGGAAATCGTGCTTGCCGGTACGCTTTACCCGTACACAGAAGGTTTTGCCGGCCAGTTGCGGGCCCCAGATGGCGAGGGTCTTCTGGTAAATGTCGTCCAGATCACCCAGCGGGAACTGCTGCACCCGGGCAAAGTTGGCAATACCGGGAGTGTGCGCCAATACCTCTTCTATTCGCTCGGAAAGATGGGATACTGCGTCTGGCGCGTGTGCTTCATCGAAGGTGACATCAATTTTTTCCCAGTCTTTACGCACCTGGATACGGTCGTCTAACTGGCGCATCAGTTTGCGCAGGTTGTCCGCGAGCTGGCGCGACATGCGCTTGCGCACCGGATTGCTTTTGATGGTGATCTCTGGGAAAAATTTGACGACGAAGTGCATAGAAGGTGCCGGATACCGCGGTTAGGGGTGTTTGGGGTTGCTGGGTCTGGTCAATCGTGCTTCGTTGGACGAGAAGATTGCAAAGGTGGCGAATTATAAACTCGCCGCCGGCAATTTGCTTGTGAGGTCGGCGGCGCGCCTGATACGTCAGCACCAAAGTGGTGCTTTGCGTGACTGGCAAGCCCAATAATGGTGCAAAATGGGGTTTGGGAGCACCATTTTTGGGACTAGCGTGGGCCTGCGTTGCCAGCAATGGTGCTGAATCAGGCTTCGCGTTTGGTTTTTTTCGCCTCTGGCGGCCTGTTCCGCGCATCGGATTCAATTAGCGGCCAGTTTGCCCCAATTTGGCACACTCCTTGCTTTGTCTGTTGCCACAAGATAAAGCGAATTGGCGCGATACATAAATTTTCATTCTTGGAGGACTGCAATGTCAGCGAAAACGCTCGGACTCATCAAAGAGAGCGAAGCAAAATGGGTAGACCTGCGCTTCACCGATACCAAAGGTAAGGAACAACACGTTTCCATTCCGTCTAAGGAAGTTGGCGGCGAGTTCTTCGAAGAAGGCAAAATGTTCGATGGTTCTTCCATCGCTGGTTGGAAGGGCATCAACGAATCCGACATGATTCTGATGCCGGACGACGAAACTTCTTTCCTGGACCCCTTCACCGATGAAGCGACTGTCATCATTCGCTGTAACATCGTTGACCCGATCACCGGCCAGGGCTACGAGCGCGACCCGCGTTCCATCGCGCTGCGCGCCGAGGAATACCTGAAGTCCACCGGCCTGGGTGACACCGTGCTGATGGGTCCGGAGCCCGAGTTCTTCGTATTCGACGACATCACCTGGGGTGCCGAAATGGGCGGCGCCTTCTACAAAATCAATTCTGAAGAAGCGGCCTGGTCTTCCGGCGCCAGCTACACCGATGGCAACATGGGCCACCGCCCGGGCGTGAAAGGCGGCTACTTCCCGGTTCCGCCGGTCGATTCCCTGCACGACATCCGCGCCGCCATGTGTTCCGCCATGGAAGCCATGGGCCTGGAAATCGAAGTGCACCACCACGAAGTGGGCACCGCTGGCCAGTGTGAAATCGGCGTTGGTGCCAACACCCTGACCAAAAAAGCGGACGAAGTTCAGATCCTGAAGTACGCGGTACACAACGTAGCGCACGCTTACGGCAAAACCGCCACCTTCATGCCGAAGCCGCTGGTAGGTGACAACGGTTCCGGTATGCACGTGCACCACTCCTTCAGCAAAGACGGTGTAAACCAGTTCGCCGGTGACGCCTACGCTGGCCTGTCTGAAACTGCCCTGTTCTACATCGGCGGTATCATCAAGCACGCGCGCGCCCTGAATGCCATCTGTAACCCGTCCACCAACTCCTACAAGCGTCTGGTGCCGGGCTTCGAGGCGCCGGTAATCCTGGCCTACTCTGCGCGCAACCGCTCCGCATCCATCCGCATCCCGTTCGTGGCGAGCCCGAAAGGCAAGCGCGTCGAGACCCGCTTCCCGGATCCGACCGCCAACCCTTACCTGGCCTTCGCAGCGCTGCTGATGGCTGGCCTCGACGGCGTGAAGAACAAGATCCACCCTGGCGACCCTGCAGACAAAGACCTGTACGACCTGCCGGCGGAAGAGCTGGCCGAGTACCCGACCGTTGCCTCCAGCCTGGAACAGGCCCTGGACGCACTGGATCAGGACCGCGCCTTCCTGACCGAAGGTGGCGTATTCACCGACGACGCCATCGACGCCTTCATCTCCCTGAAGCGCGAAGAAGTACAACGTGTCAACATGACCACTCACCCGGTTGAGTTTGAACTGTACTACTCCTGCTAAGTAGCAGGTATCATCAGCGTGCCGCCGCCGGATTTGTTCTGGTGAGAACGGTGCAAAGATGACGAGAAAGCCTACACCTTCACGGTGTGGGCTTTTTTTATGCCGGTCGGGCGTGTCGGAGTACACTAGCCTTAAATAAACGCGAGAAAGAGGCGGGAAAGCCCATGAACAAACGGATTTCGCTGTCAGCGCTCTGTTCACTGCTGGCGCTGCTGATCGCGCTGCCGCTGATGGCGCAGCAGGAAAAGGCCGACGATTCTGACGCTAAAGGCGCGAAACAGTCCTCCGGCAACAGCGTCTACAAAATTGTCGGCCCGGACGGCAAGGTGACCTTCAGTGACAGCCCGCCGGCGGGCCAGAAGGCCGAGAAAATTCAGATAGGCCCCACCAATGTTCAGCCCATAGCGCCGCCACTGCCCATGCCCACGCGCAAGCTGTCGCCGCGGGAGATCGAGGGCGGCGGCTATGACGAGGAAGATCGCAGGGAATACGAGCAGGGACCGGCCAACATCACCATCCTCAGCCCGGCAAATGGCGCCACCATCCCCCCCGGACAGCGTTTTATCGTGCTGCAGGTGGCGGTGAATCCAATGCCCAGGGATGGTTATCAGTTCTTTGCGGTGATCGATGGTCAGCGCTGGTCCGGTACTTCCTCCGGTAGCAGCCTGGATATTTCCGCACTGGAGCGCGGTACCCACACGGTGCAGGCCGTGTTGCTCAGCGCCAGCGGCCAGCCCCTGGCGCAGTCGCAGGCGATCCAGATCTTTGTAAAGCGCCCCGGAGGCCAGCTGCCGGACTTCCCCGCGGAACAGGCGCCACAGATGCCGCAAATGCCCCAGGCACCGGGCGTGGCCAAGCCACCGAAACCCCAGCCGCGCTGAGCCTGGCCTGCGTGGCCACCTGCTCGCCGGGGCCCAGCGCCCCGGCCGGCGCTTTCCCCATCGTCTCTTTTTCGCCGCTCCTGCTTCTACGTCTGCTCCAGCCCCTGCCCCAGAATTGACCCGGCGCCCTCTTGTGAATCCTAACTCTGGCTATTTTTTGCTCTGCGCACCATAATGGTGCGCATGCCTGTGGCCTTCGCCGCCGCTGCCGGTGAAAACTTCGTAATTGCCCGGTTTTCTGCGCCATTTTGGTTTGCTTTTTGCACCGCCAATAGGCGAACCGGAGATGTGAACAGAATTGGAACGCTCAACCTCGGAAGCCTCAATGCTCAATGACCGCCAGTTACGCCTGCTGCTGGACAACCTGACGTCTGCTGTATTGGTGCTGGATGAAAACCTGTCGCTCTGTTACCTGAATTCCGCCGCGGAAGATCTGGTGGCTGCGTCCAGTGCCCGCTCCATCGGCCTGCCGCTGGAGGAGGTGGTGCGCGAGTCCCGTTCCGCCGAGCAGGCGCTGCGCGGGGCCCTGGCCAGTGGCGAGAAGTACACCGTACGCCGCGCACTGTGGTTCCTGCACAACCTGGAAGAATGCACTGTCGATTACTCGGTCACGCCGCTGACAGAACTGGGACTGTTGTTGCTGGAAGTGCAGTCCATGGACCGCCTGTTGCGCATCGCCCGCGAAGACGCATTGATTTCCGCCCAGGAAACCACCCGCAACCTGGTGCGCGGTATGGCCCACGAAGTGAAAAATCCCCTGGGCGGTATTCGCGGTGCGGCACAGTTGCTGCAAAGAGAGTTGAAAGAGCTGGAGCAGCCCGAGGGAGAGGATCTGGCGGAGTACACCCAGATCATCATCGAAGAGGCGGATCGCCTGCGCAACCTGGTGGACCGCATGCTGGGGCCGCGCAAGCCGGTGAAATTACAGCCGGTAAATGTACACACCATTACCGAGCGGGTGGCACAGCTGATCGAGGCCGAGTGCGACGGCGCGCTGGTGATCAAGCGCGATTACGACCCCTCGATTCCGGATATTCCGGCAGACAGCGAGCAGCTGATTCAGGCCGTGCTGAATATTGCCCGCAATGCCATGCAGGCCATTGGGGAGAATATCGGCCTCGCCGAAGGCGATCTGACCATCCGCACCCGGGTCCAGCGCCAGTTCACCATCGGTCGCCGTCACTGCGCACTGGTGTGCCGTATCGATATTGTCGACAACGGCCCGGGAATTCCGGAAGAGATTCGCGAGCGAATTTTTTACCCGATGATTTCCGGGCGCGCCGAGGGTTCGGGGCTGGGGCTTTCCATTTCCCAGCACATCATCAATCAGCACCGCGGGCTGATTAAGTGTGAAAGTGAACCCGGGCAGACGGAGTTTCAGATTTATTTGCCACTGGCAACGGATTAAAAAGTTGCACCATTGGGACGGTCAACGACAGGAAGCCAAGGCAGGGAAGAGAACCAAGAATATTCAACAAAACTATTAAAAAGTAATCGCAGAGCCGGACAATTATTATGAACAATCGCGTTTGGATCATTGATGACGACCGCTCCATCCGCTGGGTGCTGGAGCGTGCACTTTCCCGCGCCGGGATAGATACCACCTGCTACGAAAATGGCGATCGCGCCCTCGACGATTTTTACAGCGAATCACCAGATGTGGTGATCAGCGATATCCGCATGCCGGGTTCCGACGGCTTCAAGCTGCTGCAGCGCTTTCAGGCGGAACGCCCGGCACTGCCGATCATCATCATGACCGCGCACTCGGACCTCGACAGTGCGGTAGCGGCCTACCAGGGCGGTGCATTTGAATATCTGCCAAAACCCTTTGATGTGGACGAGGCGGTAGCGGTTACCCGCCGTGCCCTGGCCCACGCCAATGAGCAGCAGCCGGAAGAGCCGGTGGTGATTGAAAACGGCACCGGCAACAAGGAAATCATCGGCGAAGCGCCGGCAATGCAGGAAGTTTTCCGCGCGATCGGCCGCCTCTCCCACTCCAATATCACCGTGCTGATCAACGGTGAATCCGGTACTGGTAAGGAACTGGTGGCGCAGGCGCTGCACAACCACAGCCCGCGCAAAAACCAGCCGTTTATCGCCCTGAATATGGCGGCGATCCCCAAGGATCTGATGGAGTCGGAGCTGTTCGGCCACGAGAAAGGGGCTTTCACCGGTGCCAGCAGCCAGCGCGCCGGCCGCTTTGAGCAGGCCAATGGCGGCACCCTGTTTCTGGATGAAATCGGGGATATGCCCGCAGAGACGCAGACCCGTCTGCTGAGGGTGCTGGCAGACGGGGAGTTTTATCGGGTCGGTGGCCACACCCCGGTAAAAGTCGACGTGCGTATCATCGCTGCAACCCACCAGGATCTGGAGCGCCTGGTCGAAGAACACAAATTCCGCGAAGACCTTTTCCACCGCCTCAACGTTATCCGCATTCACATCCCCCGCCTCGCCGATCGCCGCGAAGACATCCCCCGCCTGGTGCGCCACTTCTTCAACAGTGCCGCCAAGGACCTCGGGGTCGAACCCAAAATCCTGCTGAAAGAATCCGAGGAATACCTCTCTGGCCTCGACTGGCCCGGCAACGTGCGCCAGCTGGAAAATACCTGTCGCTGGATCACGGTCATGGGCTCGGGGCGTGAAGTGCATATCGACGACCTGCCGCCGGAACTGCACCAGCAGAGCGCGACCAGCGAAGCACCCCAGGACTGGCAGCGCGCCCTGCGCCTGTGGGCGGACCAGGCGCTGGCCACCGGCCAGCGGGAAATTCTCAGTGAAGCGGTACCCGCGTTCGAGCGCGCGCTCATCGAAATTGCGCTCAAGCACACCGCCGGCCGCAAACGCGACGCCGCCGAATTGCTGGGTTGGGGGCGCAATACCCTGACCCGCAAGCTCAAGGAGCTGGGGATGAATGGCGGCGAGGATTGATACCCGTCGTCAAGGAATGTTGAAAACGGGCACCTTCGGGTGCCCGTTTTCGTTATAGTGCGCGCACATTCGGCAACTGGCACGTCGGCGTAGTGTCCGCTTCTGCTTTACTGCCAGTATTCCCCGTAATAACTAATATCTGTGACCGTTATCCGAGAAAGTCCCATGAGTGAACTTCCAAATTGCCCCAAGTGCCAGTCCGCCTACACCTATGAAGACCGCGATCTGTTCGTATGCCCCGAGTGCGGCAACGAATGGACTGCCGGAGAATCGGCAGAAGACGAGGGCTTGAACATCAAGGATGCCAACGGCAATCCGCTGGCCGATGGCGATACGGTGACGGTGATCAAGGACCTGAAAGTGAAAGGCTCCTCGCTGGTGGTGAAGGTGGGTACCAAGGTCAAGAATATTCGCCTGGTGGAAGGCGATCACGACATCGACTGCAAGATCGACGGCATCGGTCCGATGAAATTGAAGTCGGAATTTGTAAAGAAAGCCTGATTGTGCCGCGCTCGAGAGGCGGAAGTTGCGTCAATGATCCAGACTGGAAGGTGATTTTCGTTTTCGCAGCAAGATTCGAGCGCGGATGTTCAAGATCTTTAATGGCATTTCCCTACTGGGTGTTTACCTGAGCGCGATCCTGTTGGTGCTGCTGGCGCTGGCATTTGGTTATCTCATTGGTCGATACATGCGGCGCCACCACAGCAGGGGTGATGATGCCTCTCTGGGCAGTGCGGTAGCGGCCACCCTCGGGCTGCTGGCGTTTATGCTCGCGTTAACCTTCAATATGACCGCCGAGCGCTTCGCACATCGCAAAGCGCTGCTGTTAGAGGAGGTGAACGCGATAGGTACCACTTTCTTACGCGCGGACTTTTTGCAGGAAAAAGCCCGGCAGCAGGCGCATGCATTGCTGGTCGAGTATGCGACATTGCGCAGTCACGATCCGGCCACGATTACCGCTGAAGACTTCCGGGTGGCTATGGCGCGCAGTGATGAAATCCACAGTGCACTGTGGCAACTGGTCGAGCAGGGGTTGCAGGATAATGACAGTGAGCTGCGTCTCAAGGCGTTTTACGAGCCATTGAACCAGGTCATAGACCTGCACACCATGCGGCTTCAGGTCGGTGCCGAGTACCAAATTCCCACGCCAATCTGGATGGCGCTCTATACGATCACTGCCCTCGCGGTATTTGGTATTGGTGTGCAGCTGGGCCTCAATGCCAGGGGCTCGATTCCGGTGGCCTTGAGTATGTCGCTGGCATTTGCACTGGTGATTCTGATGATCGCGGATTTGGATCGCGCCAATGAAGGACTGCTGCTGGTGGACCAGGGACCCATGCAGGCACTGGCAGAGAAACTGCGCGCCTCAGATTAGGTGAGGGTGTCGAGAAACGGGCCAGGGAGCGGCTGATGTTTGCAGACGATTTTTTCCACTCGATTCCACTGGCAGCGGTGTATTTTTTTACCGTGATCATGGTGATTGCCACCATGGGTTTTGGCCTGCTGCTGGGGCGTCGTTATATGCGTCTGCTGGGCTCGGAAAAGGAGCCTTCCATTGGCAGTGCGGTAACCGCAACTCTGGGGTTATTGGCCTTTCTACTGGCGTTTACGTTCAACATGACCGCGGCGCGTTACGACAAGCGCAAGGCCCTCCTGTTGGATGAGGTCAATGCCATTCACACCGCCTACCTGCACGCCGACTTTCTCGAACCCGCAGCGGCGCGCAAAGCGCAGCTTTTGTTGCTGGATTATGCGGAGCTGCGTTTTTTCCATCCACGCAAAGATGAAATTACCCCGGAGGGGCTGGCCAAGAGTGTCGCCATCCAGGATCAGTTGTGGGCGATGGTGCAGCAGCATGTGGTCCAGGACTACGAGCCGGGCTACCTGCGCCAGTTTGTGGAGCCGGTGACCGCTATCATCAACTCACACAATTCGCGCATTGTAATCGGGCTGGAATACCGGATTCCCGGGCCTATCTGGATAGCGCTGTATTTTCTTACCGGCCTGGCGATGCTGGCGATCGGGTTTCAATTTGGGGTGAGCAAGGGCGGTTCGGGCCAGCTGGCGGTTACCTTGGGACTGACGTTTGCCACGGTGATTTTACTGATTGCGGACCTGGACCGTGCCACGGAGGGGGTGATTATTGTGGACCAGACGCCGATGGCCGAAATGGGCCTGATTCTCGAGGAGGCTGAGCGACAAAAAATACGCTCGCCAGCGCCGTGAGACTCTGTATTACTTGATGGCCTGGCTTACTTAATGATGGTGAGCTGAATTTCACCCACATTAAATCCCCATTTGGTCAATTTTGATTCTGCCAGCAGAATATTCGGCGCGATCAGAAACATCTGGTCATCCACGTTCACATTTATGGTTCGGCCTTTGTATGGAACTTCCAGTACATATCGCATGAACACGGCATTGCCGGCCACCGACATGGTCGAGTTGCCAACCACGTCGCCTGCCGTGGCGACATACTGGCGGGGCGAAATATCCTTCTGTGAGGCGGGTACCAGCTGCCAGTTTCGATATTGGATTTCTCCGTCGTCGAACTCGAATTTTTCGCGCAATAAACCGCGTCCATCTTCCCAGCTTCCGTCCAGTTCCGCGATGAACTTTCTTGTGACCTTGCCACTGCGGTCTTTCACCACGCCATAGGCCTTCATCGGGCCAGAGAAAAACTCTTCCGCCACGAATCTCGGTGATTTGTCCGCATAATTTTCGATGCTGGGGCCGCTGCAACCAGTACAGATGACTGCGGTTACTAGTAATAAGGAGAAAAGCTTGTTCATGGCCGCGACTCTCGAGCCTGTAAGTGCACTGAGCAATATCCTACGGAAGCAGCGCGCTATCGGATGAGTCAGGGGAGAAATTAGTTGTGGGTTGATTGGGATGAAATGGCCCGCTGTGACAGCGGGCCAGGGAGGCCATTGAAGGAAATGTTGCCAGAAAGCCGGGGTTGTCAGTTGCTGCTGGATGTTGGCGCCTTGGCGCCTTTCATACGTTCCGGAGCTTCCAGGCCCTCCAACTCATCGAGCGGCGATTCTTGCGGTGGTGGGATCAAAGGTTCTCCCTCGGCGATAAACTCGCGCATAAAAATTTCCCAGAACGCCATAAACAGCGCGGCCAGCAGTGGCCCTATGGCAAATCCGCTGATGCCGAACATCAGCAAACCGCCGACAGTGGAAAACAGCACGATATAGTCCGGGAGTTTGGTATCCCGGCCGACCAGGATCGGGCGCAGGATATTGTCCACCAGACTGATCACCGCCACACCGTAAATCATCAGCACCGTGGCCTTTACCGAGTCCCCGGTGGCGTAGAGGTAGAGACCCGCGGGAAACCAGATAATCGCCGCGCCCACTGCGGGCAGCAGTGACAGTACCGTCATCACCACACCCCACAGCAGCGGCGCGGGCAATCCCAGTACCCAGAAAATCAAACCGCCCAGGGTGCCCTGGGTAACGGCGACTACCAGGTTGCCCTTGATGGTGGCGCGGGTGACTTCGGCGAACTTTGCCAGTAACAGCTTTTCGCGCTCGTCACCCAGAGGCAGGGCGCGGATCAGCAGTGCCACCAGCGCGTTGCCATCGCGGATTAGGAAGAAGGTCAGATACAGCATCAGACCGAGGCTGACAAAAAAGTTCAGGGTGTTCTGGCCCAGCGCCAGGGCATTTTTGGCAATCAGACTGCCGGCGGTCATCAGGCCGCCCAGCAGGCGCTCCTTCAGGCCGTCGAAGTCCATCCCGATACGCTCAAGTGCGGCGTTAATCCCGGGGAATGCGGCGCGCACCTGTTCTACCTTGGCGCCCAGGTTGATCTCACCGGACTGCACTTTTTGATACAGGTTCGCCACTTCGCTGATAAAGGAGCTGGCCACCAGCAAAACTGGAATCACCACCACGACGATGCACAGTACCAGGGTCAGTAGCGCGGTAAGATTGCGCCACTTGGGAAAGCGGTTCAGCAGGTAGCGGTACAGCGGATGGAATATCAGCGCGACGGCGCAGGCCCAGAAGATGGCGGTAAAGAAGGGTTGTAGCAACAGGCCGAAGGCCACAGTGACCAGCAGCAGAGTAAAAATAAACGAGCGTCTTTCCAGTCTTTCCTGCACCGGGAACATCCTTGCTAGCTTTTATGGGTTTTATACGGGTGGGAATTTTATTCGGGTTTAACCGAACTTTATGCCCGTATCAGGTGCAGCTAATGTACCCAGATAGACCGGTGGTTACCAGCGCCGGAAACCGCAGGTATCTATGTGGAAACGTACCCCGCTGTAAATGCCGAGGCCGATATTGCGCTTGCGCCCGTAACGCTGGTGGATTTTGCGCAATTTGGGTAGTAACTCGCCGCGGGTGAAGTCGGCTTCCGGAATCAGGTCCACACCGCAAAAGTGCAGGTGTTTACTGGAGCGGGCGCCGCCGGCTTTGGCGTTGTAGCCCGGGGTGCGCCAGCCGGAGAGTACGGTCACCTGACCCAGCTCGGGAATGATGTGATCGCGTATTACCCGCAGGGTTGCGACCATGGTTTTCCAGTCTTTCCGGGGAGGGATCGCAAATGGCTGTTCGCCGATTTCCTGCCAGTCGGTGCCCTGGCGCATCAATTCAAAAATCGGGACCACATCGCCGACATTGTTGACCTCCAGGAACTGCTTGAGCTCGTCGAATTGCTCGCGGTTGTTGCCGCTATCGAGGAACTTGTCAAAAGCGCTGGAAGAGGCGGCGGAGTAGCCCTTGATCTTGAAAATCAGCGGCAGGTCCGGGGCTTTGGGCAGGGGCGGCGGCTCCGGAATAAATTCCACCGGGCTGACCACGCGCTCGGCCAGCTCGCGGGTTTTTTCCACCGTCAGCACCACCAGCGCAAGGAGGCTGATCAGAACCAGGGCGACGATCCAGATAACGCGGCGGCGCTCAATATGGATGTCGATAAACTCGTGATCCGGGGTCTCTTTGATATCCATCGCTGACTACTGCCTGACTGCTTGCTGTTTACCAGCGGCGAAAACCACAGGTATCGACGTGAAACCGCACACCGCTGTAGATCCCGAGCCCCATATGGCTGTCGGGGCCGAGGCGCGCATGCAGGTTGCGCAATTCCTCCACCAGCTCCTTGCGGCTGATATTGGATCTCGGTACCAGGTCCACACCGCAAAAGGTCTTGTGCTTGCTTTTGCTGGATCCCCCGGCCTTGCGGTTGTACTGGTCGGTGCGGAAGGCGGAGACAATATCCACCGGGCCAATGGTCGGTTCCAGTTCATCGCGGATCAGCTTCAGGGTGGGCACCATGTTGGCCCACACAGCCTGCGGTGGAATGGCAAAGGGCGGCTCCTTGAGATCCAGCCAGTCTGAGCCTTGCCGCAGCAGGTTTTCCGGCTCGGTGGTGCCCGCTACCCCGGCCTCCTTGAGAAAGCGCGCCAGCTGTCCGAACTCGCGCCGGTGGTTGCCCTGGCGCAGAAACTGGTTAAGGCTGGCGTGAGTGGCCACGCGGTAGCCCTTGAGTTCGTAGTAGGGCTTTTCTGCCGCTTTGTACTGCAGGTAGAGCCACAGCCCCAGCAGTAGCAACAGCAATAGCAGCACCACGCCCACCAACACCCACCAGTTGGCCTGCTGATTCGGGGGCAGGTGATTGAAGTGGCGCTTCGCCTTGGAAATGGGGTTGCCCGCCGGCATGCCTACAGCCTGGTTACCTGGGTTGGTTTGCTGAATTCCGCGCTCCGTTTTCCCCGGGTACTGCTGATCGCGTCAGGGGGAAAACAGGCACTCTAATGACTATAGCTGTCTGGTGTCAGCTGGCTGGTTTCGGCGCGCTGTGGCCAGGGTATGGCGGGCACAAAAAAAGGCGGCCCGGGTGGGCCGCCTTTTCGTTCTCGGTTCGAGTTTCTTGCCGGAAGCAAGAAATCCGTCAGGCCTGAGGGCCTGCGGCTTTGATCTCGTCAGAGACAGAGAACTTCTCGATGTTTTCCGCGAACAGGCCTGCGAGCTTTTTCGCCGCTGCATCGTAAGCGCTGGCGTCGGCCCAGGCGTTGCGTGGGTTCAGGTAGGACTTGTCCACACCTTCGACCGCTACCGGGATGTCCAGGTTCATGGCTTCCAGGTGTTCGGTCTCGGCACTTTCCAAAGCACCACTCTGGATCGCCGCGATCACCGCGCGGGTCACCGGGATCGGGAAACGTTTGCCCTGCTCGCCAGAACCACCGGTCCAGCCGGTGTTGACCAGGTACACTTTCGAGTCGAAGTCCTCGATGCGCTTCATCAGCAGGTCGGCGTATTCGCGCGGGGCGCGCGGCATGAAGGGCGCACCGAAGCAGGTGGAGAAGGTCGGGTGAATACCCGCTTCTGCGCCCAGCTCGGTGGAACCCACACGGGCGGTGTAACCGGACAGGAAGTGGTAAGCCGCGGCTTCCTTGGACAGGATGGAAACCGGAGGCAGTACACCGGTAACGTCGCAGGTCAGGAAGATCACGTTCTTCGGCTCGCCGGCACGGTTCTCCAGCTGGCGCATTTCCACGTGCTCCAGCGGGTAGGAGCAGCGGCCGTTTTCGGTCAGGCTGGTGTCGTCGTAATCCGGCTTGCCGGCGTCGTCGGTGACCACGTTCTCTACGATGGCGCCAAAGCGAATGGCGTCCCAGATCACCGGCTCGTTCTTCTGGCTCAGGTTGATGGTCTTGGCGTAGCAGCCGCCTTCCATATTGAACACGCCGCCCTTGGCCCAGCCGTGCTCATCGTCGCCGATCAGGTAGCGCGCCGGGTCGGCAGACAGGGTGGTCTTGCCGGTGCCGGACAGGCCGAAGAACAGGCACACATCGCCGTCTTCACCCACGTTGGCCGCACAGTGCATCGGCATCACGTCTTTTTCCGGCAGCAGGAAGTTCTGCACGGAGAACATGGCTTTCTTCATCTCACCGGCGTAACGCATACCCGCCAGCAGCACCTTGCGCTGGGCGAAGTTGATGATCACGCAGCCTTCGGAGTTGGTGCCGTCACGGGACGGATCGCACTCGAAGTTGGCGGCGTGCAGGATGCGCCACTCTTCCTTGCCTTTCGGGTTGTACTTTTCGGCGCGGATAAACATGTTGCGGCCGAACAGGTTGTGCCAGGCGGTCTGGGTGGTGACTTTCACCGGGATATAGTGGTCTTCGTCCTGGCCCACGTGCAGCTGCTGTACAAAGCTGTCGTGACTGGCGACGAAGTCTTCAACGCGGCTCCAGAGGGCGTCGAACTTGTCGGCAGGGAAAGGACGGTTCACGCCGCCCCACTCGATGCTGTCGGCGGTGGAGGGCTCTTCAACCACAAAACGGTCTGCGGGAGAGCGGCCGGTGCGGGCGCCGGTCACGGCCAAGAGAGCACCGGTATGGGTGAGGTGACCTTCACCGCGCTTCAGTGCCTGCTCTACCAGTTGAGCGGGCGCCAGGTTGGACAATACCTGCACCGTGTCGTCTTGCTGTGCCATTCGTTTATTACCCGTGAAAGTTGTATCAGTGAAATAAATAGTAGGGGGTGCCACCCGATACTGCGAACGAATGCCGCGACTCGGGCGGGCTGGCGCGCGCATTATGGCAAACTTCAATTTGCGATCACAGAAAAACTGAATAAATTTTGATCTAAGACAGCGTTGTCAGGATGGTTTTTAGAAAGTTTTTTGCATTTTTTTATTCAAAATGATGATGTAGTTTTTTTACTTCATAATTTTGGGAAATATTGGCTGTTCTGTAATTTTTACTACAGTCAGTTTTGAGCGGTGAGAATGCGCTGGTGGCAGCGGGTGGAGACAAAAAAAGCGCGCCCGGGGGCGCGCTTTGGTGAATGGGTATTCACGATGGTTACCCATCGATGGATGCATTCAGTGAAGGGTGTGCGGCGGGGCGTTGAACAGGTCTTCGATCTTGTCGCGATCGAAGCGGTAGGTGCGGTTGCAGAACTGGCAGTCCGCGGTGATTTCACCGCCCTGCTCCTCCAGCAACTGGTAAACGTCTTCCGGGCCCATGGCGATCAGCGCGCGGGCGCTGCGTTCGGGGGAGCAGCTGCACTTGAAGCGGATATTGGCGGTGCCCAGGCTCGCCGGCTCCAGCTGGTGGAACAGGCGCACCAGCAGCTCGTCGTGGGGCAGGCTGTGCAGCTCCTCGGCGGTGACGGTGGAAGCCAGGTGCACCCCGGTTTCCCAGGCATCTTCGTTTTCCTCCGGGCTGGCGGCGTTATTGCCCGGTAGTACCTGCAGCATGATACCGCCCACGGTATCCGGGCTGGATTCGATCCAGAAGCGGGTTTGCAGCTGCTCGGACTGGGTAAAGTAATCTTCCAGGCATTCCGCCAGGGTGTCTTTCTCCAGCGGCACTATGCCCTGGTAGCGCTCGCCCTCCTGGGGGTCCACGGTAATCACCAGTGCGCCGCGGTTGCCCACCAGCTCCCGCAGGGTGGCGCCCTCCTTGATCTCGGCCCCTTCCGCGACCCGCGCCAGGCCGCGCACATCGCTGTGGTGGGTGCACTCCGCCACCAGCAAGGGCACATCGCCCTCACCGCGGGCCTGCAGCATCAGGATGCCTTCAAATTTGAGAGTGGTGGAAAGCAGGCAGGCGGCGGCGAGAAATTCACCCAGCAGACGCTGAACCGGCATTGGTAACTGGTTGTGCTCGAGTACTTCCCGATAGGCATCGGTGAGAGTGACCAATTGGCCGCGGACATCGTGCTTGGAAAAGATAAAGCGTTCCAACTGATCCGACATAGCAAAGCGCCTCGCTGAAATTTGAGGGTGGCGATTTTAGGGCTTGTGGACGCTAAATTCGATGCCCGCGAGGCTGTTTATGATAGGCGCTGCGGCTGGGAGATGGTTGCGGCCTGTGACCGTCGAGTGTTGGGAGCGCCTCAACCGCAGTGCTGGCGAACCCGGTCTTCCAGCTTCTTGGCTTCTATCTGCCGCTGGCGCTCGCTGATGGTTGAGCGCTCGCCGTTTTCATCCACGAAATAGACCGGGCCCTTGAGGATTTGCAGCTGTCGGCGGGCCTGGGCGCAGGCCTGCTGTTGCTGGCGCCAGGCTTCTGCCTGTTGCGATTGGGTGCGCTGGGCGTATTCGCGCTCGATATCCTCGGCGCGTTTGGGGTCGGGATAGTCTTCCCGGCGGGTGGGGGTGGCGCCGTTGACCGGCTTCAGCTTGCCGTCCAGGGATTCCACCTTGGCTTCAAGTGGTGGCCGGTCGCCAAAGTGTACCTTGCCGTCCGCGTCTACCCAGCGGTAGAGCCCGTCGGCGCTGGAAGCGCTGGTGCTGAAGACCAGCACGAACCCCGCCAGCAACCGGGCGAGCAACAGGAAGGTATAGCGTGTCGTGGATATCGCGGCAGCCATTCCCAGTCTCCCGTTGAGCTATCTAGAGGGTGATTACACGCCTAATTTACCTGAACCTGCCCGAGATCCGCATCCTGGTTGTCGCTATCGGCCAGGGTGCTGAACAGACCTTGTGAGTGGCGCTCGGGAATCTGGTAGGTCTGCAGAATGAAGGGCTGTTGCTCCAGTGCAGCGGCGGAGTCCAGCACCATACGGTAACCGGAGCTGTCTTTCAGCTCGACAAAGCCCTGTTCATTGGACTCCATCAGCTGTGAGAACTGCTGAAAGTCGCGAATCTTCTCGCCGTTGACGGACTCAATGATCCAGTTTTTCCAGTCGTGGTAACCGAGGTTCACCGGCGCCGGCAATACCTTGAGCGCCACCACCAGCTCGCGCTGCTCCGGGGCGGACCACTGGTTGCGCGCATAGAGGTACTCGATGGGCGCTTTGGAGTGCCAGTTGTTACCCCAGCGCTTGATCAGGTTCATGTTCAGGGGCACGAACACCACACCGCCGTAGATGTAGTAGCGCGGGCGCTGGTCGAACTTTTCGCCCTGTACCAGGGAGCGCGAGGGTGGGGTCGCGGCCAGGGTGATCTTGGCGTTGTGGATCTCGCCATCGCGGGAGAAGCGCACCGGCAACTGGTCGCCCACGTGGTAGTGATCCACCGCATAGTGGTAGTTGGTGCGCTGGTTTTCACGCCACTCGATGGTGCGGTCCGCGGCCACGTCAAAGCCATCCACCTGCAACAGCACGTCGCCGGCCTGCAGCACCTGGGCGGCGGGCGCATCCTCAAATACCTGCACGATCAGCGCACCTTCCTGATCTTCGGTAAGACCGGCGGCGGCTTTCATGGACGGGCTCTCCAGGCTCTGGGTAACCGCGCCCAGCTCGGGGAAGCCCTGGTGCACGCCGTCTTTGGCATCTTCCAGTACGTGGCTGATGACGCTCGGGGGCACGAAGTAACCCAGGTTTTCGGCACCGTTGCTGTTGTTGGTCTGCATGGCGACACCAACGATCTTGCCGTTGGAAATCACCGGCCCACCGCTGTTACCGGGGTTGATGGCGGCATCAATCTGGCCGGCCATCAGGTAGCTTTCGGCGTGGGCGTAGTACTGGTGTTCCACCCGGGAGAGGACGCCGCGGGTAATGGAGAGGGATTTGCCGCCGATGGGGTAGCCGTAGACGGTGACCTCTTCCTGCAGCTCGGGGAGTTTGCCGAAGGCCAGTGGCTGGGTGTCGTCAAAGAATTCTTCGTCGTCGACGGTAAGCAGGGCGAGGTCGGCATCGTGGGAGACGAATTTGACCCGCGCGCGGAATTTCTGCGCGTCGCCGTGGCGCTGTACCTGGATAAAGCTGCCGTTGGCAACGACGTGGGCGTTGGTGAGTATTTGCTGACCTTTGATGACGGCGCCGGAGCCGGACAGTTGCTGGGCGTTGAGCAGGGCCCAGGGGTTGAAGTAGTCGGGGGCGGCGGCGGTGGTGTAGATCTTGATGATCGAGCGCTTGAGCTGCTCCCGCTCGCGGTTGTCGGCATTGGCGGCTTGCGAGAAGCACAGGATCAGCAGGCAGAAGGTCAGCAGTTGTTTCATTGCGGCGTCGTGTTTATTCGTTGGTTTGGGGGCAGTTTAGCACTTTGGCTTTTGTTTGCTCTTTTGGGGCCCGGTTCAGAGGGCGCTCTGTTTTGCCTTTTGAGGCGGCCGGGTTGCGCTTACTTAACTCTCACAGTGGCGGCATCGCTACCGGGTGCGGTCTTGCGAGACACGCCGTAAACCCATCCATGGGGGCTCGTCTGCGGCCGTCCTGGCCGCAGACGGTCTCGCAAGACCGCACCCGGTATCGATGCCTTCTCCCATGGTTGTGCCGCTCAAATCCAAGAGCACAAGGCATTCGGCCTTCATTTCTGACTTTCGTGCTTTGTAAGTTGGAAGAACGCGAGTCCTCAATCCTGAGATTCACGGATAAATCTGTGAATCTGCCGGCGTTGCTTCTTGTTCGGGCGCTCGTTGGTTATGACCGCATTATTGGCCTTGCGATCCGCGGTGAACTGCTCCCGTTTTGCAACACTGTCTTCGGTTTCCCGGTAGAGCGTCTGCGCAATGTCGGCGCCGCGGCGCTGGTCGGAAAGCGCGATGACTTCAACCACTTTTTCATCCCAACCCTGGCGAATGGTTAGCAGGGTACCGGTGGTGATTTCTTTACTGGCTTTCACCCGCTGGCCTTCGGCGTGCACCTTGCCGCCTTCGATGGCCTGTTTGGCGATGCTGCGAGTTTTGAAAAAACGGGCGGCCCAGAGCCACTTATCAATACGTACTTTTTCCATCAAAAAATTCAGAACCACTAAAGCTACGAAGCGAAAAACTTAATGCGAAGGCTGGGCGGCGGGTAAGGGTTTTCAGGAGCGTCGCAAACAGGATGTTTGCGCCGAAGCGCCCAGGGATGGGTTCACAGCGGTCCTGAAAACCCTTACCCGGTGCCCGGCCGCCACTGACGGTAAGACCGGAGCACGAGCTGAGAAACTACGGAGACCAGAGTATCTCGTCAAAGTCGTGAATCGCCGGAAATTCGGTAATCTCACGGGCAGGGTTTTTGCTGTCCGGCTGGCGAATACACAGTAGATTTGCGATGCCGTAATCCCGCGCCGCACCGAGTACATGCAGGTTGTCATCCACAAACAGTGTGCGCTCGGGATCAAACGGTTGGCGCTCCTGCAGGGAATGCCAGAAGAGGCTGCTCTCCTTGGCGTGGCCCAGGTCGTGGGAGGACACTATCTCGTCCAGCCACTGGTCGATGCCGGTGATTTCCAGCTTGTGATTCAAACCGTCCGGGTGGGCATTGGTCACCAGCAGTGCGCGCTTTTGCATAGTGCGCAGGCTGCGCAAGAAATTATCCGTGTGCGGGCGCAACGCGATGCGATCTTCGATCTCGCGGTAAATCGCGGGCACATCCAGCTTCAGGGCATCCGACCAGTAGTGCAGGCAGTACCAGTCCAGAGTGCCACGCAACTCATCGGTCATGCGGATCACCAGCGCCTGCGCCTCCGGCACCGAAATGCCATTGGCCTCCGCATAGCGCAGCGGCAGGTGCTCCATCCAGAAATGGTTGTCGTAGTGCAGATCCAACAGGGTGCCGTCCATATCCAGCAGCACCGTATCAATCCGGCTCCAGTCCAGCATGTTTACCTCTGACTTACCCTTGAGGGCGCGCGCGGCCGCACTGCACGGCCGGGTTGCACAAAAATTGGCCGGTCATTATGCCCTCAAGCCGCCCGCGCCGCCAATTCTGCGCGGATCAGGCCGCAAACCAGCAGTGCCTGGGCCAGATAATAGGTCAGCATGATCCAGGTGCCTGCCAGGGCCACCGGCTCGACAAAACGGTTGATCGCGATCAGCGCGTCCGACGCCATAAACGTCAGGGCGCCGCCGAACAGCAGCGAAGAGCCACCGCGGTAGGCGGCGGCGCACAATGCCATGGTCACAATGGCCACTATGTAGAAGCTCACCGGCAGTGCCAGGTCGCCGGCGGCGGGTACTACCTGTGCCGCGAGCATGCCCGCCGCCACCAGAATCGCAAAGGCGCGCCCGGCCAGGCACAGACTGAAATGCGCCCGGCGGCCAAAGGTGACCGCGTAGGTCAGTTGCGCCAGCAGAAAGGCGCCGAGACCGAAGATAAAGTGGTTGGGAAAATCGATGGCCAGCAAGACATCCCCGGTCGCGGAAAAGCCCAGTGCCACCAGGGCCAGGGTGCGGCCAGTGCCCACGAGGGAGCTGGCGGCCAGCCACAACAGGGTAGCGATGGGCACTATCTTGAGTGCGGCCATCCACAGTCCCTCGGCATTCGCAGCATCCAGCAGCATGTAGAGGGCACCGCTGAGGGCGAAGATGATCAGTGCCGGGCGCAGGCTGGAGGCCTGTGCTTCCCGGGGTGGATTGGCGGGTATGTCGGTGGTCATCGCGGAATTGGACATGATCGAAGGCTCCGGTTTTCTTATGCTTTTGGTTTTTTCTATTTTTGCGCGAGCAGAGTATTCTTGCCCGAGTATTCGCGAAAGCCGCAGGCGGTTCAATCGACTGCCTGATAATTCACCAGACATCTTTTGCAGGGAGTGACAGATGAAGGCCAACAATATCCTCGAAACCATCGGCAATACCCCCCATGTTCGGATCAACCACCTGTTCCGGGACGATATCGAGGTGTGGATGAAGGTGGAGCGGTTCAATCCCGGCAGCAGTATCAAGGACCGGATTGCCCTGGGCATGATCGAGGATGCGGAGAAGTCCGGTGCGCTCAAACCCGGTGGGGTGATTGTGGAGCCGACCTCGGGCAATACCGGTATCGGGCTGGCGATGGTGGCGGCGGTGAAGGGTTACCGGCTGATTCTGACGATGCCGGAGTCGATGTCGGTGGAACGCCGCAAAATTATGAAGGCCATGGGTGCCGAGCTGGTGCTGACGCCGAAAGAGAATGGTATGCCGGGCGCGATTGCCAAGGCGGAGGAGATTCTGGCGCAGCACGAGAACAGCTGGATGCCCCAGCAGTTTATGAACCCGGCCAATGTGACGGCGCACAGGAATACCACGGCGAAGGAGATTCTGGCGGATTTTCCAGAGGGATTGGATTACCTGATTACCGGTGTCGGCACTGGTGGCCATATCACGGGATGTGGTGAGGTACTGAAGGCGTCCATGCAGGACCTGAAGGTGTTTGCGGTGGAGCCGGAGAAGTCTCAGGTGATTGCCGGCAAGGAGAAGGGGATGCATCGGTTGCAGGGCATCGGCGCGGGCTTTGTGCCGGAGGTGCTGAACAAGGGCATTCTGGATGGCACTATTCCGGTGTCTGAAGAGGACAGTTTTGAGATGGCCCGGCTGTGTGCGCTGAAGGAGGGGATTTTTGTGGGTATCTCTTCCGGGGCGTCGCTGGCGGCGCTGAAGCAGCGTGAGCAGGAGCTGGCTCCCGGCAGCCGGGTGCTGGTGTTCAGCTACGACACTGGGGAGCGCTACCTTTCTATTGAAGATTTATTCTCGGCCTGACTTTCCATGGGGATAGCCCGGTGGCGGTGACGCTAGCGGGTACACCCTTTGGAGACACGCCGTATACCCATCCATGGGGGCTCGGCTGCGGCCGTCCTGGCCGCAGACGGTCTCCAAAGGGTGTACCCGCTATCGCCACCTTCGTATCTAACCTCAACCTATAAACAGAAATGCGGGCTTAGCCTGCGTATAATCCCCCGCTTAATTTGCATAACTATTCGTACTTGGGGGAATCATGGACAAGGTTGTAAACAGGGCGCTACTGGATCAGGTCATCGACATCTCGGCCAAAGCCGGCAAGGCGATCCTCGAGGTGTACAACGCCAGCGGCGAACTGGAAGTGGATACCAAGTCCGACGACTCTCCGGTCACTGCGGCGGATCTCGCGGCGCACAAGATTCTCGCGCCGGCACTGGCGGAACTGCTCGACGGTGTGCCAGTACTTTCCGAAGAAGGAGAGATGCCCTCTTATGATGTGCGCAGCCAGTGGGATCGCTACTGGATCATCGACCCATTGGACGGCACCAAGGAATTCATCCGTCGCAACGGTGAGTTCACGGTCAATGTAGCCCTGATCGAGAAGGGTGAGCCGGTACTGGGGGTGGTGCATGTGCCGGTGCTGGATATTACCTATGCGGGCGCCAAGTCTCTGGGGGCGATCAAGCAGGATGCCAGTGGTGAGAAGGCGATTGCGGTGCGTGCAATGCAGCCGCGTCTGGACAGCAAGTCGCCCATCGAGGTGGTTGCCAGCCGCAGCCACGGCGCCGGTGCGGTAGACGCGCTGCTGGAGCGCATCGAAAGCAGCCTGGGTGAGACTGGCCTGAAGAATATGGGCAGTTCGCTGAAACTGTGCCTGGTGGCGGAAGGTGCGGCGGATCTCTATCCGCGTCTGGCGCTGACCTGCGAGTGGGATACGGCGGCGGCCCAGGCGGTGGTAGAGGCTGCTGGGGGTATTGTGGTGGACGACAAATTCGAGCTGCTGCGCTACAACCAGAAAGACGAGCTGCTGAATCCCTTCTTTTACGTTATCGGTGACCAATCCTTCGATTGGAAGTCGCTGCTGCTTGCCTGACTCCCGAGGCCGCTAATCCGCACGGGCGGATAATTCTGGTCTAGGCTTTACCTTATCGGCCGGTTGTTGTGTTGCTTTATGCGACAGCCGGCTGGGTCCCGCATGCGAGGTAAAGCGATGACTTCATTCGATCACGGTGCACATTCTTCCGGTCATGCCTCCGGGCATTTCGGCGGCCATTCGAGCGCCCGCAGCGGTGCCTACGGGGCGCAGGTCTGCCATCACGTGAATATCAGTGAAACAGAAACCCGCCAGTTGCGTCATCGCCTGCAGGTTGAGATTACCTGGTTGGCGCGGCAGCTGGACGAATTGCAGGGCGCTGAGGAAGCGGTGGACCTGTCGTTGCGCCAGACCTATCGAGAAATGATTTTTTCCCGCCGCGCGCTACTCGGGCGAATCCCCCGCTGATATCGATACCGGCAAGCCGGCTGGCTTGCCGCAGAAAACATTCATTCAAGAAAAATTCCCCCGAGCTTTGCGGCCCGGGGGAATTTTTTGTGCGCGTATTTTGCGAGTGTTCGGAAATTATTTCGCCGGCGGCGCAGGTTTCCCGGCTGTCGTCGCGTAAATATTTTCTTTGTTGAGAATTTTGTTCAACTTGCAACATTTGGGTCTACGCTTGGTGGGATAAAAGTTAACTTAAAAGAGAAAGTCCCATGCGCTATCCGGTCGTAGTCCATAACATCGAATTTGCCGGTTACGGTGCCATAGCGCCGGATCTCCCCCACTGCCATTGCCACGGCGATACCCTGGAAACTGCTCTGCAGAAAATGGCGGAAACCATCGTTGAACGGCTGGATGAATTAAGGGCCGCCGGTGATCCACCGCCGCAACCGGGCGACCTGGAAAAGCTGCGAAAAAACCCCGCTTTTGTCGGTGGTGTCTGGGCGATTATCGACATTGAAAGTAATGCAATGAGCCCGCGCTCTTAACAGCTCAGCTGGACGCTGACCGAAAATGCGCAACGGATTTTGCTGCTGGGATTGCCGCATAAAGACTTTCACTGAGCAATGATTTCTGAACCAAGGACGGTGACAATGAAAGGTGTGATTTTTCTTCTGGCCCTGTTGGCATCCAGTGCGGCCATGGCCCAGTGGAACAACCCTATTGATGGCTACTGTAATGGCGAATATCGCGTAGTGGGTACACTCGGCCTGGGCGTGGGCGAATTGCAGATCAATGACGAACAGGACTTTGCCGGTTACGCCAGTATCGGCGTGACCCCTGCCGCGGGAATCTGGCAGGTGGAATTACGCTACACCGGATTTGACGACGGCAGTGTTTCGGTGGACCAGTGGGGCATTGGCGCCAAGGTGGATTTCACGGTGACCTGCGATGTGCAGTGTCTCTACTGGATGGTGGGCTGGAACTACGGTGAGTTTGAGCTGGATACCATTGAAAAGCACGACGTGATCTACGATGTATTCGATGACGGAAACGACAACTACTGGAATGCGGGTGTCGGTTATCGCTACAAGTGGACCGAGGATTTCGATACGTCCATCGAATACAACTACAACGATATCGACACCAAAATTCGATTCAACGATGGCGTCTCCGATGTGCGTTTTGATTTGGGACACCTGCGTACCCTGACGGTAAACTTTGCCTACCGCTTTTAATCCGCAGCGAAATGACCCGCTGTTAGCAGTGAATCAGGCCCGGTTAGGGCCTGATTCCATTTGCTTCAATCAGAATGCGTAAGACAGACTCATATTGAGCCCATCATCTCGACCCAACTGATAGCCGTTATAGTGACCGGACACACGGGAGCTCCATTCAAGCCCCAAGCGCACACCGGCGAGTGCACCGCCTTGTGGCACCATGTTGGCACCCACTGCAGCATCCACGAATTCCCCACCGTAATTTTTCTGTAGGTCCGCAGGGCTGGAGTGATTGTGCGGGCCATTGTAGTGGCCGTTGATGTCCAGTTGTTTGGTATATGAAAGGCGGCTGGAGAGACTTAGCCAGTTTGTCAGGCGGTAGGCACTCCAGGCGGTGGCTGCGTAGCGCTCGCCAAAACGGAACCCTGAATCGTTTTTATCCTCCATCGGCAATCGCGCGCTGGCCTGGGCGCCCCAGCTCAACCGCTCGCGACCGCTGGAATAGGTAATCGACGGCATAAAATCCCAGGTCCCGCTGCCCAGCTGCATACCGTAGTGGGTAAAGGTGCCGTCGGTGTTTTTCAGGTCCACGTCCCCGGTGGGGGCGCTGATCCCCAGGGTGGTGTGTAGCTTGTAGCCACTGGTGTCGGCAAGGCGGAAAAGCCCGGCGAAGACCGTATCGCCGATGCCACTGGTACCGTGACTGTGGCTGGCGTGCATGGCTGGCTTAGCCTCCTCCGCAGTGCTCATTTCTCCCATTGCTCCCATGCCATCCATGGCCATATCGCCATGCATATGGCTACCTTCGGTCATCTTCATGGTCATGTCCATGGACATGGTCTGTGGCATCAGCATGAGGGTGAGGTTGTCACTCACCGCGTACATGATATCCAGCATGTGCATTTCCATGGCCATACTGCGGGGCTGCATGGAATAGCCCGCAGCATTCAGTTCGGCACCGGTCACTTTTTCTGAGCCGTAATAGAGGCCGGAAAAATTCTCGCGCATAAATCGATAACCAACCATCCACTCACCTTGTTTGTGCAGGTGGTCGCTCATTACGCCGGCGGGCGCGTGGCTCTCTGGCAGAAAAGAGGGCGATTCGACATCGTGCGCTTTCGCAATCATTGGGGAGATCACGATCAGCGCGACGGACAGTTTTTTTACATTGAAGCTATACATGGTTGTTTCCTGAATGATGAACGCTTGGCGCCGCCGCAGACCGCAGATAGATACGGGCGCGCACAAGCCAACGCCCTGCCGGCTTCGGCAGGAAGTTCAATTGCTTTGAGAGACGTCGTCAGGAAATGGCGGGTGGTGCGCGCCCGGGAGGGGTGAAGTAATCGGGGGTATATCGCTCGCCTCTTGTTTCTGGTGGTCGTGCCAGCCAGAGTCGAGTGGCGAAGTCGGGTAGTGCTGTGTTGTTGGCAATTGCCGTGCTGCCGGCTGCAGAAAAAGTACAGTGGCTTTCGGCAAAATTTTTGGCGGTAGCGGTGTCGTGGTCGTGGCCGGCGGGTGCCGCGGGCCCGCCGTGGTGGTGAAGGTGGGCGTCTGCGACCGGGGGCGAGAGCAGGTTGAGCAGCAGGGCACTGCGGCTGTCGCCGTGACACAAAGCGTACAGAGAGCCGCCGGCAACCGGTGCGGGCATAAAGCCCGCAGGTACCAGCCCGCGCACACTGAGGAACAAACCCAGCAATACCACTGCCAACCATGGAGGCAGTGGCTTGCGGTGGGACTGTGTCAGCGGTATCAGCGGTGCCGGGCTCTGTTTCACAAGGGCGTTACTTTTCTCTCGGTAACGGTCAGCAGGTATTACAGCTTACCACTGCGTTTCAGTTGCCAGTAAGTTTCCACCAGCGACATATGCATCTCCGATGGCAGGGCATCCGCAAGAATGGTATTGCGGGCCTTTAATTCCTGCAGCAGCCGGCCGCGGCGCTGCACAAAATCTTTCCCCGCGCTGTGCATTAATGCCGCGTCAAAATCCACAACCGGCGCTTCCAGCAATTCATCCAGGGCACGTTCCCGCAGGCAGGCCACCATCACCAGGTGATGGCGAGAAAGCTGCTGTACTGCGGCGGTGAGGTCTTCACTGTCTTCGTCGCGCACATTGGTGAGCAGTATCACCAGTGCGCGCCGCTGCTGGCGGGCCAGCAGTTGCTCGGCGGCAGCGGTGTAGTCACTGTGGGCGGTGCCTGAGTGCAGGTCGTACACGTGGTTCAGCAACAGGTTGATACTGCCCTCGCCTTTTACCGGCGGCAGACTGCTGTGGCTGCCGGCAAAACACTGCAGGCCCACGGCATCCCCCTGGCGAATGGCCACATAGGCAGACAGCAACAGGGCATTGAGGGCGTGGTCGAAATGGCTGAGATCGCCGTCGCGGGCGCGCATACGGCGGCCGCAGTCCAGCAGGAAAATAATCTCCTGGTCGCGCTCGTCCTGGTATTCGCGGCTGATCAGCTTTTGCATGCGCGCACTGGCACGCCAGTCGATCTGCCGCTGGCTGTCGCCGCGGCGGTATTCCCGCAGCTGGCGGAAATCCAGTCCCTCGCCCCGGCGCTGCTGCTGATGAACCCCCATGTAGCGCAGTGTCTGTTCCGTAGACAGTGCCTGTAGCGAGGAGATACCGAGGAAGTTCGGATATATCTTGGCGTCCTGGTTTTCCCCCAGCAGCACCTTGCGCTGCCACAGGTTCCAGGGCGAGCTGGCGAGTACTTCGATGTAACCGAAGGCGGCGAGGCCGCGCCGCACCGGCGTGGCGGTGTAGTGGGTAACGATTTCCTGCTGGGGGTTCAGTTGCATCCGCACCGGCAGCCCGGCCCAGCGCAGCTCAGCGGGTACCTGATCGGTGACCTGCAGGGACAGGGGCCTGCTGCCGCCGTTGAACAGGGTCAGCTGTATCGCCTCATCGACTCCCAGTGCCAGGTTGCCCGGGTGCTCGCGGCGGCCGCTGAGGCCGCGACAGTGGCGGCCGGTGGCAAAATCCAGCAGGGCCGCCAGGGTCAATAGCGCCAGCCCGGTCCACCACAGCTTGGCGATGCCGCCGGCGATACCCGGCCACCAGATACGCGCGGCGCTGACCGCCAGTGCGCTGGCGCAGGCAATCAGCAACAACCGGATCAGTAACGGAGAGGGCTTCACAGCCGCGGTGCCTCCACGGATTCAATGATCTGCGCCAGCACTGAATCGGCGGTTTCGCCGTCGATTTCCATATCCGGTGACACCGCCACCCGGTGGCGCATCACCGGAATGGCCATGGCCTTGATGTCGTCCGGCAGTACAAACTCGCGACCCTGCATCAACGCGTGGGCACGCCCCGCCAGCATCAGGCCGATACTGGCGCGGGGGCCGGCGCTGCGGCGCAGCTGGGAGGATTCGCGGGTGGCGCGCACCAGGCGCACGGCGTAACTGAGTACCTGCTGGTCCACCTGGACCTGGGGAATCAGCGCCTGCAGCTGCTGCAGTTGTTCCGCGTCGAAGACTGCCTGCACCCCATGCTGCAGCTTTTGTTCAATGCGTCCGCTGCTGGCAGCGGCCGCCAGTTGCTCTTCCGCCTGCTGGGAGGGGAAGTCGATCAGTACCTTGAGCAGGAAACGGTCCAGTTCCGCTTCCGGCAGCGGGTAGGTACCTTCCTGCTCGATGGGGTTCTGGGTGGCAAGCACCATAAACGGCCGCGGGGTGCGGTGGGTTTCACCGTCGATGGTGACCTGCTGCTCCTGCATCACTTCCAGCAACGCCGCCTGGGTTTTGGCCGGGGCGCGGTTGATCTCGTCCGCCAGCAGCAGGTTGGTGAACACCGGCCCGCGGCGCACCTCAAAACGGCTCTCCGCCGCATGGTAGATGGCGTGGCCGGTGACATCCGCGGGCATCAGGTCCGGGGTGAACTGGATACGGCGGAAGTCGCCGCCAAAACCCCGCGCCAGGCTCCGCACCAGCAGGGTTTTACCGAGGCCGGGAACACCTTCCAGCAGCACGTGACCGCCGGCGAGCAGGGCAATCAGCACCTGATCGACCACCGCCTGCTGGCCAATCACCACCTGGTTGATCTGCTCCCGCAGTTGATTCACCCGCGCACTGGCTTGTTGCCAGCGGCTGTCGGCTTGCGCCTGGTGCTGAGTATCGTTGTTGGTGGTGACCGGGTTCTGGTCCAGGGTGGATTCACTCATAGGGCGGCCTCGATAATCTGAATGCTGCGCAGTCGCGCGGTAAAGTCTTCTTCGCTGTGGGGGGGCGATGCCCACAGCACCGTGTAGATGTCGTCACGGCCAAGTCCGCTGCGCTCGGCGACGGACTCGGCGATCTGACGCTGTTTTTCTGGCGGTAACTGCTGGGCCATATGCGCCGGCTGGCCGCTGAGCTTCTGCAGCAGGGGCGCGCGGGCTTTTTCGAACAGCTGCTCGGCGCGGTCGTTGCGCCAGTAAAAATGACCGCAGGCGCGAATGTGCTCCAACAGTGAGCGGCGCTCACTGGCAGGTGCCGGTGTCATCGGTCCGAAGCGGCGGCTACGATTGGCAATCCAGGCCATCAGCGCCAGCAGGCCGGCAACAAAAAACTCCAGCGCATAGCGCTGGGCCAGGGTGCCCAGGTCATCAAAGTGGGGACGGGTGATCATCACCAGCTCTCGCTCACCCACGAGATGCGCGAGAAAATAGGCGTGATCGAAATCGCCGATACGGTGGTTGCGCCAAAGGCCGCCGTCGGCCATCAGGGTCAGGCGGCCGCGTCCGTACTCGTAGTGCACCAGCGGGGATTGTGTGGTGTTTCTCTGGAACGGAACCCAGTGCAGTCGGTTACCTTCGACCTGCGTATCGGTGTATTCACCATTCATCATTTCGTGGGTGAACACTTTAGCGGTGTCAAAAAACAGCGCGTAGCTGGCGCCGCTGTCGCTGGTGAGATTGATCAGTCGCTCCGGGTCTATGTCCGGGTTGCGGGGTTCGATGTTTTCTTGCGCGGATTCCTCGGCAGAGTCTGCTGCCTCCTCGTCTTCCTGTTCTTTTTCCTTTTTCTGCTCGCGCTCCGCCAATTTGCGGTTGTGATCGCGCATCATGTCACTGGTTTTTTTGATTTCTATCTCAGTGATTTCATCGCCGAAGACTTCACGCACCTGCTGGTTGAAATAAAGATCCATTTCGCCGCGGGCTATTTCCAGCCCGAGCATATCCAGCAGGTAATCCTGTTCGTTGTCCGCATCGCTGCCGTGGGCGATGACAATGGCCTGACCGCCCTGCTCTATCCAGCCCAACAGCTCCTGGCCGCGGCTGGCGTTGTAGATCTGGCTGGAGCTGGTGAGGAACAGGATATCGTTGTCTCCCAGGGCGCTCGCCGCGGCAATATTGTCGGCGCGCCGGTAACGAATCCCTACCCGGGTAAGAAATTGCTCGGCGGCCAGGTAAGGATTGCGCCGGGCCTCGGGGCCAAATCCCCGATCCAGCTCTTCGGTATAACGCTCGAAGAAAAACAGAAACAGTGTCGCGGCGGCCGCCAGCAGCAACAGCACCCAGGCGATGGCGATGCGTCCAAGCTTCACGACGTTGCCCTCCCATCATTCTGCGCAGCGGGAATATTCCGCGGTGAAAACACGCTTTGCCACTGATCGCAGAGAGATTCCAGTTTTGTACTGGCCGGCGGGCGATGGGCGTAGGCCTGTTGCTGCCAGGTGGCGGTCAGCAGGCCAAAGAATTGCACCAGTGCCGGCTGCAGGCGCGCATCCTGCTCTGCCTCTTCCCGCACCAGCTGCGCGCATTCCGCTTCGGTAAAGTGATCCTGAAAATCGCATTCAAAATGGGAAATCAGATGGGACAGGCTGGCCCGGTACAATAACCCCAGGGCTTCCCGCTGGGCACCGCCGTGCCACAGATTCAGCACCTCGGCGGTGACATCATCCGGCAGGCTTTCACTGCGTACGTCCAGCCCAAACAGGGTTTGCGGGCGCTGTTGTGTTGAACCCGCCTTTTTTCGCGGCCTGAAGCCGATACCGCGGCGAATGGTGTTTCGGAATTGCCACAACAGGTAAAGCACCAGCGTTGCGGCGATGGCCCAGAGTAGCACTTCAATGATCCCGGCAAGCAGCGGTCCTATGGCGCTGTCGGTTTCGGTGTCCGCTTCTAGTTCGTCGTCGTCTTCGCCAAGACCTTCCAAAAACTCGATAAACGCAATCATCCACTCCGGGAAGCGGTATTCCCGGGATTCAAATTCCTTCAGGCGCCAGCCGCTGACACTCTCCGTTTGGTGAAAGGCTTCTTCGGCCAGGGTTTCGTCGATCAATTCCTGGGCCTGGGCGGGCGTGACTGGGTCGGCGAGCGCCGGTTGCGGAGTGCCCATGAGTGCGGCGCTGCCCAGGATAACCGCGCACACAAGCGCGGTGGCCGCACCAACGGTGGGTTTGTCATGGGCGCGGGACTTGTCCGTCGCCGCATGTTTTTTGCTGTCGAGTCGGGCGCGCATTTTGCGAAAGTGGATTTCGATATCCCAGGCTTCCAGGTCTACCCGGCGGCCGATGTAGAGCATGAAACCACCGCCGATATAGAAAGGCGCTACCGCAGCCATGATCAGCAGGGTAGAGCCATTGGCAATCCAGCTGTAAATAGGGTCCTGTTGGCTCAGGATTGGCAGCCAGTCGATTTCCAGTTGCTCCGGTATCAGCAGATAAAAGAGTGCCGCCAGACCGAGTATCAGAATCATTTCGATATGGGCACCGACAATATGCAGCCAGCTGGCGGTGCTGGCGGTTTTGCGATGTAGCAGGGCGAGGCGTGTAGTGCGCGCTTTGCCGGTGGAATTCTCCAGTACCGTAACCGGCATATCGAAACTGCGGGTAAAACTGAGGCGGCGCCAGCTCAGCCAGGAAAACCAGTCGCGGCCGTTGGCGCGGCGAAACAATCCCAGAGCCTGACGGTAGCCAATGTGCTCGGCGAAGAGCGCGCGGCTGAGCACAAGCAGTGGCAAGCGCTCGAACATTGGTTTCAGCCACCACAGGAAGGTGGCTACCCAATTGGGACTGTCGGGAAACAACAGGGCGAGTAGCAGGAATATGGCGGCGGCGGGCAGCAGCCACAGGATGGCCATTTGCAGCCAGTGGCGACGGGCCAGCAGTATGCCGAGATCCACGGATTCCCAGTTGGAGCGCAGACGCGCATGTACCGCGAGGCGATCGAGGTTCACAGTGGACCTCCGGTGGCGGTTGCGCTTGGTGTCTGATTGCGACCGGCGAGCAGGCAGTAGCTTATTACGATGAGCCAGAAGAAAGCGCCCACCGCCAGTTTTACCGCGATACTAACCTGGGTGCTGGACGACCAGAAAGCCTCGAGAAACGCGGCGATCACCAGCATCAGGAAAGTGCCGTACATGATTTTCATCGCCTCGCGACCGGCTTCCCGCAGTGCCTGTCGCCGGCTCCGGTTGCCGGGGTTAACCAGCGAATGTCCCAGCAGCAGCCCGGCGGCGCCGGCGAACACAATGGCTGTCAATTCGAAGGCGCCGTGGCCAATCACGAACGGATAGAAAGTGGTGACAAAACCGACCCGGGTGATATGCCCGAATACCGCGCCGAGATAAATGCCGTTGAATACCAGGAAAAAAATCGAACCCAGGCCAAACAGAATGCCGGAGGCGAAGGTGCGGAAGGCGATGCCGATATTGTTCTTGATATAAAAGCCGAACATCAGCAGGTCCGAGTCGGAACCCCGCTCGCGGCCCAGCACGCGGTTGGCGGGGTCGTACATGGATTCGATTTGCATGACCTGCTCCGGGGACATGACCGCGTAAATCAGTGCGTCATTCCAGTAGCTGCCCAGCCCCATCACCAGTGCCGGGGCCAGGAAAAGCCCACAAGCCAGCCATACAAAGCGCGCCTGTTCCCGCAGCGCGCGGGGGAAACCGGCGAACAGAAATTCCAACCAGCGATTTCTGGAAATGGATTTCTGTTGGTAAATACGCTGGTGGCACTGCATCACCAGTTGATTCAGTCGCGTCACCAGATTACTGGTGTAATGACGCTCCTTGGCGACCGCCAGCTGCTGACACAGGCGGCGATAACTGGCCGGGAGATCTTGCAGCGCCGCGCCATGCTGCACGGTATTTTTTTCATAGCCTGCGAGCCAGTTTTCCAGCTGTAGCCACTGCTCCTGATGGCGCTGCTCAAAGTCCCGCTGCTTCATGGGCGATCCGTTTTATTGTGCTGGTTTTTCTGCTGTGGTGTGTCGCTTCCGGAGTCTCTGGCACCCAGCAGCCAGCGACCGATCGCGTGCAACTGTTTAAGCCCTGCCTCGCAGTCTTTGCCGGTAATCGGCTGTAGCAGGTCTGCGAGTTCTTGTTGGCGCGCCAGGCTCAGTTCGCGGCTGCGTTCGGTGAGGCTGACTATGGCCTGCTGATCCGCGGTGCGCAGCCCGCGCGGTGGTGGCGCTGGTGCCACTTTGGGTAGCTCTGCGGCCGTCGCGGGTTGTTCGCGGTAGATGACGATGGTACCCGCGGCAAAATCGCCCAGTCTTTGAAAGTGGCGACTGCAGGACATGCTGAGAATACCGGCGCAATAACCGAAGGGAAGAAAATCCGCAAAGCGCAACAGGTTGCGCATGATGGAAGCGCCCCAGGTAATCGGGGTCAGGTTATCGTTCACCACCGCCAGGGAAAATGCCCGCTTGCCCGGGGTTTGCCCGCCGCGGAACACTTCAAAAATGACCGGGTAGAACCACTCCAGCAAAAAAGAACCCAGCAGCCAGAAACCGACGCCCGCCTTGCCGGCAAACGCCAGGGCAATACCCAGCACCAGCAGCACCAGCGTGCGATAGAAAAGGTCCACCGCGTAGGCGAGGATGCGCGGCACTGGTCCGGCCACCTGGGCGGTCAGGTCGATGCCCTCTGGGGTTTCAATCTCGTACAGGGTGTCGAGCCCGGGGCTGTCGGCGGAATCTTGTGGTGGGCTGGAAAAGGAATGGTTTTGCATGGGGGTGTGTACTGCAGTTAAGCGGTCGAGTCACTGGAGCCGCGAAGCGCCGTCAGTGCAATCCGGGGTCGGGTTTCCCCCTGGCAATATGCCAGTGCGGAAACCCTGTTGCCCGAAAGAGCTGACGGCGATCACGGGTTGTCTGTTCAGACTTCCGGATTGGACTCGGCACCGCCGAACATGTTGCGGTAGAGCACGCCGTAGGCAATGGCCAGGGTGGGGATTGCCCAGATCAGACCGATCAGCAGTGCCAGGAAGCCGGCCACGTACAACAGCAGCATCACAATCAGGAAACCGAATACCGGGAACCAATGTTTGGTAACGGCTTTACGGGAGGTTTCCAGTGCCTGCCAGGGGCCCATGTTCTTGTCCACGATCAGCGGAATCGACATGCAGTAACCCACCATCAGGTAAATACCTGGCAGCACCAGCAGGATGAAGCCCAGGGTAACCAGCAGATAAGTCAGGATCATGCACACTGCCAGCGGCAGGATTTTGTCGAAGTGCGCAAACACCTCGGTGCCGGAAACCTGTTCGTCGCGGGCGATCTTGACCCCGATCATCATCATGCCGGCACCCAGCGGTGCGCTGGCAGCCACAATAATCAGGTTGGAGAGGATGGCACCGACGCCTTGGTTGGCATCGGGGTCGGTGATGGACTGGCCGGTAATCATGGTGGCGACCACCGAAATACCGATATAAGCCACCAGGTACAGCAGGACGCCCAGCCATACGGTGCCCTTGTTACCCTTGGTGCGCGCCCAGGCTTCGCTGATAGTGTCGCCGACGTTAACCTGGTAGTCCCCCGCCAGTGCCTTGGGAATGGAACCCATGTTGGCACTGCTGACTTCATCCGCCGCCAGCTCAGCCTGGGGCGCGTTATAAATATCACTCATGGTCGAAATTCCTTGCTCGAACGTTTTTTGTCTTTTTTTACTGGCGGTGGGTCGCGGTGACGTCACCAGCCGAAGTTCCTGTACCCGCTTGGCAGGACGCGGGCATCAGTAACAGGGTCTGCAACGATAACACAGGTATTAGCCCCTTTGGCGCCATATCCCCGGTGGTGTAAGCGCCTGTAATTGGGGGCCTTGCGAGGATACTATTGCGCTCCATGGTGACCGCTACTTGAACAACAACTGTCCGGCGGCTATTTCGCGACTATTTCGTGGCTATCCTGCGCCAGGCCCGGGATCTGTTGGTCGACCACAGCCGGGTAGCGATCAGGAATGAACGAGGTATAGAAATGGGAAAATGGTTGGCTCGCGGCAGCTTGCTGGTGATATTGCTGGGGGTTGTTTACGCGGCGTTGCCCTGGTATTCCGCCCGGCAACTGATTGCGGCAGCACAGAGTGAAGATGTAGCCACACTGGAACGCTATGTGGACTTTCCCACGCTGCGCAGCAATATTCTGCAGGACCTGCGCGAGGAAATGCGCGGGTCCATGGGGGCGAACCTGCCGCCGGAACTGGACGGGCTCTTCACAGCGGGTTCCGATTTGATTCTCAAGCCGCTGGTGGAAAGGCTGGTCAGCCCGCAAGGTATCTCCGACCTGATTCAGGGGCGGCGTGACTGGCGGCAACTGGAACGCAATCTGGAGTCGGCGTTGGGTGGCAGGGCGCAAACTCCGCGTGAGCAACCGCATTCGGGTTCACCGGCGCCGAGCGGCAAGCAGCCTGCGGATAGTGCGCAAAGTCCGGAGTCAGCCGAGCGCAATGAACGCAACCGGCGCTGGCAGCTGCAAAGCTGGGCCTTTAGCAGTGTGAATACGGTGGAAGTCACCTGTGGTTCCGAGGCGGAGCGCAGGCGCGTGCAATTACAGTTGCGTCGCGACGGACTGCGCTGGCGGCTGGTGGATATCAGCCTGATCAATGAACAATCCGGGGGAGAATAAATATGGCCATGGCACTGGAAATGCACGAATCAGTCAATGTATTCGGCGATCCGCTGATACCCTGCAGCACCGACCCGTTGACCGGATTCTTCCGTGACGGTTGCTGCAACACCAACGATCAGGACCTGGGCTCTCACACGGTGTGTGTGGAGGTCACGAAGGATTTTTTGACCTTTTCCCGGGAGCGCGGCAATGACCTCAGTACCCCGGTGGAAGAATTCGGTTTCCCCGGCTTGAACCCGGGAGACCGCTGGTGTCTGTGCGCGGCGCGTTGGCTTGAGGCCGAGAAAGCCGATATGGCACCGCGCGTTTATTTACAGCGCACACATATGAAAGCTCTGGAAATCGTGCCCCTGGAAATTCTGCGTCGCTATGCGGCGGACCTGAATTAAACCGGTGAAATCGAACAGCGAATTTGAATGGGGATTTTAACCGGGGTTTTGAAAGGAGAGACCAGCCCGGGGTGGCCGGACTGAACGGGATAAAAGACCCGAAACGATGTACAAAATAAAAAAGCTCTGTAGCAAGCGATCCCGGCTTACTCAGAGCCAGCCTTGCGGCTAATACCAACTCACAGGATGAGAAAATGTTGGTGAGCGCGGTGTCCTTTCCAAACCGGTCAAACAATAAATATCTGAAACCGGTGTGCTCAGGAGTTAGGATGCGCTCACTCCGCCGCTCAGGCAATAGCCCTTTCGAATCATCTTGGAAAAAGGGTGATGCAGTTCGCGACCAAATTTACCGCGGTGGTTCTGTAGTGGCTACTAGTAGCTAATATCAGATCAATCCTTCACTGATACATTTGGACATCAGCTGTCCGGTGGTCTTGCAGTCGGCTTTCTGCAAAATATTTTTCCGGTGATTTTTTACCGTGTTGGTCGATATGTTCAGCGCGTCCGCGATGACAGCGCTGGTCTTACCTTCTGCCAGCAGCGTGATTACATCCATTTCCCGTGCGGTAAACGGCGGCGGCGACGCCATGATGCTCTGCTTGTCCGCAAACACATCAATATTTAAAAAGCTTTCTCCACCCAGCATGTTTAACAGCGATAACTTGTAATTACTTTTTTTTGTGAGGTGGGTGATGTCGGTGTGGATACCCAGAACCCGGGCCACGCCAAATTCGTCGTCGGTATCCAGAATCAGTGCCTGGTGATTGAATAGCCGGTAGCTACCATCGGCCACACGAAGACGCCCGCTATAGGAAATCTTGTAATTTTTGGCCCGATCCATACCGATCTGGTTTCTGAGGATGTAAAGCGCGGTTTCTTCGGCACTGGAAGCGAACGGCAGGTCGTCCGGGTGCCCTCTTTCGATGATCGACTGAATAGTGGTGGCCTGGGGATCAAGGCCGAGAATGGTTTCTACCGAGGGGCTAACCAGCATTGGCTCGCCGAGCCTGAAAAAGTCCAGGACGTAGTAGTAACAGGCACCGGAACTGAATACAGAGGCAATAAACTGATCCAGCTTTTGCCGCTGCTGCGCGACTTCCCGGGAGGCAAAAAAACTTGGAACATTACACCAGGCGCGGTGAATCAGACTCTGTTCCGGTTGCAGATCCATCGTTTCCATGGTGACTGCCCGCTTCGTTTTATTGTTGGTCTGCCTGTGACTTTGGCAAAGCTGCCTTCTGCGTCAAAAATGTTGATGCGTAGCACAGATTTGAGGTGACATTTATAGCAAAAAAGGGCTATTTGGCACAGATAACTTTAAATTCGGTACGCAGTATTTGTAGACGACTCGAAGATTGTGAGTCATAAAAAGGTATTTTTGTCAGTTGGTTCACTAATGGCAGTCGGTCATGCAGAAGAAGGTGCAATCAGTCATGCCGAAATCACGGGCTTTTCACAATAAACCGTCCAGCATGCCGCTGCTCAACAGCTGGCTCATATTCTGGCAGTCGCTCTTTTTTAAGATCCGCTTGCGATGATTCTTGATGGTGTATTCCGAGAGCGTCAGGCGACGACCGATTTCCGCACTGGTCAGTCCCTTGGCGATCAGGCGAATCACCGAAATTTCCCGCTCGCTGAATTTGGGGTTGTTGGACTGTGCCGATGAATGCGGGCCTTCCACATCAATATTGAGATAGGAGGGATGGCCATTCATTCCGATCAGCGACAACTGGTAATTATTTTCGCTGACCAGGTGTGAAATATCCGTATGTATATTTAGCGCCTTGCTGATAGCGCCCTGGTTGTCGGTAGAGAGAACGACGGCTTGATGGCTGAACAGGCGGTACTGTCCGCTTTTGACGCGAAAGCGAAAACAGTAGGAGATCTTGTAGTCCTTAACCTTGTCGATGCCAATTTCATCCTGAAACATCCGGATTGCGGCTTCCTCCGCGCGGGCGACAAACGGCATGTCATCCGGGTGCACCTGGTTGAGGATATCCTGGAAGGTGACGGTCTCCGGATCCAGGTCATGGATTTCCGCAACCTTGGGGCTGATGTGTACCAGACTCAAGTCATAAAGGTCGAATATATAGTGATAACCCGGGCCATTGCGGAACATGGCTCCCATCAACTCGTCCGCCCGGAACTCTGAGGGCTCTGCCTTTGCGTTGGCAAAGGTTTCTTTGCGCTGATCCCAGACATCGGTCAACAAGTTGGTTTGCGGTTTGTTGTCGAGAATTTCCCTGGTCACCAGTACAGATCCCTTGATATCGCCCCAAGCACCCTGATGCGACTGGATTAACCGACGTGTCGCCTGAGGTGTGCGTATTTTGTGATCGTCGTCACTTTATTTGTGAGACTTTTGTACCAGAACTGCGGGAGGATACGCAAACGGAATCTGTTAAGCGCGAAGAAATTGCTCTAACTGCTAGAGGAAAGACAGGAAAGTCCGGGGCTGTTGGATCCCCGGCGGGCTCGGCAGGAGTACTACCTCTAGCGCTACCGGGTGTCGGTGTTGACTAGCAGGCGTCAGCGGGCGCTGACGCCTTGGGGGAACGCGAGAGACGCTACTCTCTCACGAGGGCAGGAAGTCGATGGAATAATTCAGGGTCGATTTCTCCACATTGGCCGCACCGAAGTTGATCAGGCGGATCCGCGCCAGCAGCTTGCGCTCCAGGTCCTCGTCGCCAAGCTCACTGCTCACCAGGCTAATACCGGAGATGGTGCCGTTGGCCTCGATCACCAGTTTTACCGTTACCTTGCCGGCCAGGGTAGGATCCCGGCGCAGGGCGCGGTTGTAGATGGCAAAAATGGCGCCCTTGTTGGCCTCCATAATCTGGCGAATGGACTCTTCACCACGAGTGCCCCGCTCGCGGCGCGCCTCTTTGCCGCTGGATTTTGCCGCGGCTGTGGCCTCGGCCACTTGCACCTTAGTCGTCTCGCGACCGGACAGGGCGGAACCGCCGGTATTGCGGCTCAGCTGCCCAGTGTTGATACCGCCGCTGGAGGCCTTGGATTTGTCACTGATCAGCGAGCGATCGATCTTCTGTGCGGTCGCGGCGCCGCTGGCCAGGCTGTTGGCATTGGCTACCTCGGATACATCGAGGCTATCGCGCATATCCATCAGCTCGTCCTGCAGCTGCATCAGGCCGCTGTTGGCGGCCTTCTCCCGCGCCTTGGCCACTTCCGCGGCGGGTGCCTTTTCCGTCAGGGGTTTGGGCTTGACGGTTTTTATCGGCTCCGGCTTTGGTTTTTCGATTGGCTTGGGCTTTTCCTGTTTGACCTCTTTGGGTTTTTCTTTTTTCTTTTCAACCGGTTTTGGCTTGGGTTTTTCTACCGGCTTTGGCAATTCTTTTTTCTCCAGAATCACCCGTGCCAGTTGCGGCGGTAACTGCTCTTTTTGTTCCCGGGTAAGCTCCGCTGCCGGAATAAACGTAAACAGGGCCCCAACCACTACAAAGGCGGCGAAACCCACCTTGAGAAATTTGTTAAAGCGCTGGTCCTCTTCTTCCGTCGAGGCCCAGGGCAGTATGGAGTTGTAATAGTGCCAGGGCATCAGTGCCGGTCTGCCGGCGGTGGCTGCATGACTCATCGTATACGGCCTCCGTTCAGCTGCCGGCCGCAGGTGCGGCGGGATCCTGGGCTGCGGTTTGGGTTACCGCGAGGTCGATATCCCGGTAGTCCGCCGCAGCGCAGGTGTTCATGATCTGCTTCAGCAGTGCGTAGGGCACTTCTTCATCCCCCAGAATAGTGATGGGGCGGCCGACCGCTTGCTTGTCTTCCGGCAAGGGCTCCGCGCGGCTGGCGAGGTATTTCAACTCGTCCAGCAGCGGTTTGATCTGTTCGTGGCTCTGGGGGATTTCGCCCACCCTGGCGACCACGCGGTTACCCACCATCAACTGGTCACCGTTCACTCGTACCACCGTAGTGGTTTCTGGCTTTTGTGTGGAAGTGGATTCCGGCAGGGTGATGGTTTTGTCTGCCTGTAATACTTCTACGTCCGAGGAGTTCACCAGCAGGAAGAACACCAGAATGGTGAAAATATCCATCAGTGAAACCAGGTTGAGCTTGGTCTGCTTGTGCCTGCGCTGCTTGCGTCCTTTCAGCTTGCCGCCGATCGTCGCTTTCATATGCCGTTGCCTGCTCGCTGTTCTTGTTGCGCCTGCCCACCCTGAAGCGGGGCATCGCCGAGGGAAATCTGCGGGAACAATTCCGCATCCACCACCGAGGCCGCCACTACCGTGCGGAAGGAGCGCGCGGTATCCATGGCGCTCACCAGGGTGCGGTAAGGGGTGCCCGGCTCAGAGAGAATAACCAGGTCTTTTTTGTCGATATCTTTTTCCCGTAGGCTGCGCTTCACTTCCTGCAATACATCCGACACCAGCTTGAAATCCGGCTTGCCGTCCCGGTGCTGAATTCGTTTCACGCGAATCCCCGCCGGATAGTTGATGTCGATGTGGCTGGCGCGCAGCACCAATTCCAGTTGCCGGTTTTCTTTTTCTTCCTGGGTACTGGCGTCACTCAATCCGGGCAGATTCAGGTTCAGCACGGAGATATGGGAAAACACCATATTCAGAAGTAGTACCGGCACCAGTACGGTCATCAGGCTCATAAATGAGGTGATGTCCAGATCCGGATCGGTTTCCAGCCTGCGTCGGATAGCCATGGCTCTCTCTTGTTCGGTTTCTTAACGATTGCGGTGTCGCGTTGAAGACGCGCGGTCCACGCTCAGGCCGGGGTGCCGGCTTTGGTCGCGGGGCGAGCGGTCGCATCCGCTTTCTGACCGCGGGTCAGGGTAATCAGGTTAAGAAACTTCACGCCGGCCATTTCCAGGCTGTCGATGATTTCATTGGTTTTGTTCTGCAACATGGAGTAAGCCAGCAGCAGCGGGATCGCGGAAATCAGGCCGAATGCGGTGGTGTTCATGGCCACGGAAATACTGGAAGACAGCATGCTGGCTTTTTCTGATGGATCCGCATTGGCCACGGCGGTAAACGCGGCGATCAGGCCGATGATGGTACCGAGCAGGCCCAGCAGGGTGGCGATGTTGGCGAGGGTGGCCAGGTAGTTGGTGCGCTTTTCCAGGCGTGGCACGGCTTCGAGAATGCTTTCTTCGATGGCCATTGCGATATTTTCATCCTTGCGCGCGTGCTGCGCGGTGGAAATGCCGGCAGCCACCAGTTGGCCCATGGGGGCCTTTTCGTTCTGGGAAAATTTGAGGGCGGCAGCAAAGTTGCGTTGCTGCATCATTGGCAGTATCTGGCCATAGGCGCGACGGTTGGCGATTTTGGCCCGCGACAGGAATACCCAGCGCTCCACCACCAGCACTATGCCAATAACGAGCACCAGGGCAATGGGATACATAAAGGCGCCGCCGTTCTGGAAGAATCGCAGCAGTGTGTTGATGAATTCCATGGTCAAATCTCCGGGACTTAAAGATTTTATGATTTTAAAATTTGATGATTCGTGATTTATTCGTGAATGGTTTCTTATTCACTTTTTTCGGGCTGCAAAAGCTTTATTTCCCTCTGCAATTCCGAGTATTCCTGATGCTGGAAGCTGTGGTTGATGGCATTGGGTAAGGTGCTTTCAATTTTCTCGAGGCTGTTGGCCTGTTTCCAGGGAATGATGTACAGCACCTTGGGTTGTTCCTGGCTGCCGATGATGGTGGATTCCAGGGTGATCACTTCACCGCCTTCCTCCTGGGCACTGGCAAAAAAGGACAGCGGGAGCAGTAACACTGCTAACCATTGTTTCATCAGTTACAGCCTCCGCTCCAGATCCACAATCCAGCCCGCAAGTACCCGGTCTTCTTCGGTTTCCAATGCCTTGGCTTCGCGGTAGTGCTGCAAAGCGCGATCCGGTTGGTGCAGGTACAGGTCAAACAGAATACCCAGGTTGCGGTGGCCTGTTGCAAAGTCTGGCCAGCGCGCCAAGGCACTTTCATACGCAGTGCGCGCCTCGTCAAATCGACCCTGGTCACGCAGTAAAACGCCGAGTGAGTTCCAGGCAAACACATTATTTTCATTGGCGGCGACTGCCTGCTTGAGGCTTGCCTCCGCCTGTTCCGGTTGTTTCAGCTTCAGTTGCACCTTGGCCAGGTTCAACCAGGCACCGGAAAGTGCCGGCCATTGTGCCACAAGCTGTTGCAGTTCGGTCTCCGCCGCGCTGAATTGCTGGGCTTCGAAATACTGTCGTGCGCGCAACAGCGCCTGTTGCGCGGCATCCGGCACGCTCGCTTTTTCCGCTAAATAGGGGTTTGGGGAAACGATCCGTTGGCCGCTTTCATCCACAACCGCTGCGGGTATGTCGGATACCTGCGGGGTTTCCGGATTGCTGGAACAGGCGGCGAGCAATACCGAGAGTGCCGCGACCAGTCCGAGGTGTTTGAGGTTTTTCATATCAGTATGCAGCATCGCTCCACTCCACAGTGGATTCCGGTTTGCGGTAGCGCGCTGGCAGCAGGCTTTCCAGGGAGGAGAAGCTGTTCTTCACCCAGTCGTCATAGACACCGTCGGCGGTGCGTTTGACATTGGCTTCGTGCAGCTCGATGGCTTTTTCCTCAAACGGGTAGGCCTGTTCTTCCAGCAGGATTTCGTACTGTTCCAGTTCCAGTGGGCTGAGCCCGTTGGGGCGCTGGGAGTCCATCAGTGCACGGCTCAGCTGGCGGTAGACTTCCGCGAGGCGGAAGTTGGCTGCGGTAGTGAATTCGGCAATCCCGAAAGCCAGTATTTTTTTGTGGTCGGCCACGGTGGCTTCCATCGCCTGTTTTTTGTTTTTCAGGCTTTGCTTCAGTGGCAGGGTCAGCGCCAGGCGCTGGAAGCGGGCGTAACTCTGTCCGGCCAGCTCGGTCTGGGCAAAGGCGGCCAGATAGCGGCCGCGGGGCTCGGAAACCTTGTTGCCCGCGAGGCTTTGCAGCCACAGGTTGCGCTCGCGCTGGTTCCCGGCGCTTTCATACAGGGACACCAGTTTGCGCTGGGCTTCCAGGTTCTGTACCGCGGGTGCCTGCCACTGGCGCGCATACTGGCGATAGGCCTCGATGGCTTTTGCCGGGTTGTTGGATTGCTCGAACTGCTCTGCGGCCAGGTACAGGGAGTCGCGGCGCACCGCCGGGTCGCTATCGCTATTGGCCAGTGCCATCAATTCTTCTGCCGCCGCCCCAGGCATTTCCAGGCCCTGGTATATGGCGACCGCCTTGGCGGCGAGGGACGGAGTGAGTTTGTGGTCGGGGTAATACTGGCGGAAATCCGCCAGCTCGGTGCGCGCCTGCGGCCAGCGCTGCAAGCGCACCAACTGGGTGATGGCATCGTACTGGGCGGTGGCTGCGATACTGGAGCGACCGCTCTCGCGCACCCGCAGCAGCAGCGCTATGGCGTCTTCCGTGGGCGCGACAAATTCCATGTCGCTGGTGGTCAGGTGCACCTGCCGCAGTATGATTTCGGCCTGTTTGTAGATGGACGACTGCAGGCGGTCGCGGGTATTGAGATATTCCGGGTCGGTGGACGCCATACCTGCGAGCAGCTGGGTATAGGCATTTTCCGCCGCGGAGAAATTGTCGATTTCGAAGTAACTGTGCCCCAGCAGCATCATGATGGTGCGGCGCTGTTTGGCATCGGGGGGCGGCTGCCAGGCCGCCGCCTTTTCGGTAGCGGCAATGGTTTCGGCGTGGCGGTACTGTTCAAACAGGTTGTGTGCAGCATCCAGCTGAACCGCCAGCGCGCGGCGGTCCATGGGCCAGCTGTCGGCGAAACGCAGGCTGGTTTCGGTTTTGCGATCCAACCACAGGGTGGCCTGTTCCGGGTTCTTCTCCTGCTGGTGCATTTTCCCGGCCATCAGGATGGCCGCGTATCCCGCCTCAGTGGCCTGGGCACTGGCTGCGCCGGTTACGGGCAGATCCCAGGCGACACGGGTATAAGCGTCAAAGGCGCGGGCGTAGTGCCCAGCCTCGTTGAAACACTCTGCCATCAGGAAGGTAAGCTGAGGTGTTTTTTCGTCGTCGGGGAAGGTCTGGGTAAATTCGCCGTACAGGGCGGCCGCGGTGAGGAAAGCGGCCCGGGATTCCTGCTGGGCTTTGGCAATCACCTTGACGTCGTTGCGCGAGCGGTTTTTTCGCCCGCTGCGCTCGGTAGCCGCTTCTTTCGCCAGCGCCTGGCCGCGGGCGTGATCGAAGCGCGCCAGTTCTTCCAGCCAGGGTTTGAGTTGCGTGCGCAAGCTGTCGCGCAGACTGTCGTCGGCATTCTGCCAGTAAAGGCTGCGAATACCGTAGCGTGTGACAAAATCTCTCTTTGCCGGCAGCACTTCGCTGGGGAAGTTGCCCTGCTGCAGGATCTCCACCGCGCGCACGTGCATGGCCGGGGCCTGGCCGTGTTGTGGATTGCGCTCGACATAGGTCAGGAACGTCTGGGCGCCGTCACGATAACGTTCACTTTCTGCGTACCAGTCCCCCAGTGCACGATACAACTGGTGCTGGTAGCTGCGGCCGGTGGATGCGCCGGTAGGCGACTGGGGATTGAAAGACTCGATGACCTCGGCACCGCCGAGATAGTTGAAGCCCAGTGCCAGCACGCGCAGGGTATCGTCCGCCAGCCGGCGCTCACCTTTTTCCAGTTGATCGAGGGCACGCTTTTCTGGCTGCTGTTCTGCCAGCAGCTCATCCATCAGCACCAGGAAGGTGTCACTGGCCTCGCGGTAGCGCGCGTCCTTGAAGCGGCTCCAGCCCAGCATGTAACGGGCATTCTGTGCAAAGGGAGTGTCACCCTCAGCGAGTACCGCGGCGAAATCGCGCTCTGCCGCGCGGTATTTTTTCTGCCCAAACGCTGCCTCGCCGCGGCGGAACAGGGCCTCGGCAATAAAGGGCGATTCCGGCGCGGTGTCGACAATGTTTTCCAGTGCCGCCAGAGAACCGCTGCTATTGCCATCGAGGGCGCGTGCGCGGGCCAACCGGTAAGCGAGATAATCGTCGTCGGCCGAGGTCTGCAGCAGCGCCTCATAGTGGCGCACCGCTTCGGTGTAGGCCACGGCCATTTCCGGGTTGTCTTCCTGCAGCTGCTCGGTGCGCTCCATTTCCAGATCCGCGAGACGCAGCTGAATCTGGCGGCGGGTTTTCGGGTCGCTGTTGGCGGCGAGGGCGCGTTCATAGCTTGCGATCAGCGCCGGCAATTCGACCGCTGGCATCTGCACGTCTGGCTCCACCGGCGGCAGGCTGGCGGCAGGCAGGTCGGCGAGGGTGGTGCCCGGGTCGAACTGACTGGCGCAACCGCTGATCAGGGCGCCGGTGCAAATGGCCAGGGCCAGTAATCTTTTGCGTGCGCTTACAAGTTGCGGTGGCTGGCGACGGGAAAAAACGGGCTTCACAACTCCGCCTCTGTGTCATTGGTCGGGCTTGCCGGCTGTTCGAGCGTACCGGGACCTGTTTGCGGGTTTTCTACCAGCTTCTTCTCTACTGACATCTCGTCTGTCGGCACTGCATCTGCAGGAACCTGATCTGCAGGTGCAGGTGCAGGTGCGGGAGAAGGGGATGGTGCCTTGTAGAGTCCCTGCATGCTGGCATCCTGCATCCGCGCAATTGCCAGGCGGGTGTGGGCCATATACTGCTGCACGCGCTGTTTGGCACTGGTGAGTGCCTCGATCAGGTCGCGGCGGATCTGGCCTTCAATCAATCTGGTTGCGCGATCAACGGCACGCTGTTGTTCCGCAAGGCGCAGGCCCGCGTCATCCACGCTACCGGTAAGCAGATTCAGCTGCGGTGCCTTCGCAGAAATTCTTGCCACCTTGCGTTGTCGCCGCGCGGCTTCTGTGAGTTCCTGTTCCAGCGCCGTGACGGCTTTGCGCTGCTGCCACAGGTTTGCATGGTACTGATCCGCCGACTGCCACTGCAGAATGCCGCGGGCACGCGCCAGGGTCTGCTGTTGGTACTTGCTGGTTTTGCCGGCGGCGCTGAGCCGCTGGTAGCGGGCCTCGGCTGCGCGCAGCATTTCCAGATATTCCGCGGTTTCACCACCGACGCTGGCGAGCATGGCAAGGCCGTCTTCATCGGCCTCGATACGCCGCAGGGACTGCTGCAATTTTGCCAGCTGCTGCTCGGCAATCTGTACTTGCTGGTCGTACTGCGCGCTGTCGTGTTGCTGAATAATGCCAACGCGGCGCTGTTCGCGCTCGTCGATCAGGTTGTGAAATTCCGGCAGCCGCTGTTGCCAGCGGGTCAGCACCCGGGTGAGTTGCTGCAGGTCGCGCAGCTCCGACAGCTGTAATTGCAGGCGGTCGCTTTGCATCATCTGCAACAGGTAGCGCTGGTTGTCGCGGATCAGTGTCGGCGTCTCCGCATCTTCCAGCCAGCCGTAGCGCTGCAGATTCAGGGTGCTGTGGTCTTGCGGCGGGGGAAACGGCAGCTCTGCGGAGGCCTGCTGCAGGGCATCGAGATCCTGCAATGCCTGCTGATATTGCTGTTCGGCGTGCTGGTAGGACTGCAGCGCCAGCTTCGGGCGCTTCAGTTCTTCGTAGCTGTAGGGCAGTGCCAGTAGCGCTTCCTGTACCTGGGGCGAGAGGGGGTTCTGCTGGATCAGGTACCCCAGGGCATCAACGGCCTGCTGATGCGAACCACTGTTGACCGATGCCCAGCCGAGACCGAGCAGGGCGTCGGCGGACCAGGGCGTATCGAGGCGGACGCTGCGAAACTCCGCCGCCGCCGCCGGGTAGTCATTGTTCAATGCGAGTGCGTAACCGGCGCCAATGCGGGCCTTGTCGCGCAGAATGTGCAGCTCGTCGTCAGCGTCGGGATTCTGTTCCACCAGCGCGGCGGCGCGGCGGTATTCCTCGGCCGCTGTGGGCAGCTGTTGTTGTCTCGCATAGGCCGCTGCCAGGTTGCTGTGGCCAAGCACCTGTTCCGCCAGCGGCAAATCTGACATCGCCAGCAGCTGTTGCGCCTGCTCGAGATCACCACTGCGGATGGCGAGGTTCAGGGTGAGGCTGGACTGGTGAATAGCGCCCGACTTCTGCAGCTGTAGCGCTGCGGTGTCCCAGTTCTGATGGCGATAGTTGAGTGTTGCCAGTTTCAGCCAGGCGATTTCCCGAAAGCGCGCAATACGCTGCTGGTTGTCTTCGTCGGCCGCTTTCTGCAGTTGCTGTTCAAACAGTTCGGCAGCCTGGCGCTCGAGACCGAAGGCGAGGCTGATGCCGCCGCGAATCAAGTCGGCATTGTCGGCGTGATGGGCAATGCCGCCACGGAGATCAGACACCATCAGGGTGCTCAGGGCATCAAAGGTATTGCCCTGAAAATAGTGATACAGCGCGGCGCCATAACGCATGTCCTGGGCCTGCTGGAATTTTTGACCCGGTTGCATCTGTTGCGATGCCTGGTCCTGTTGCCTGGCCTGTGCCAGTGACTGTGCATTGTCGCTGGCCCACAGAGAGGTGCTGGCACAAAACGTGGCCAGGGCAATGGGCAGGGTAATGGACAGGGCGAGGGCGCTTGGCTTCAACACGGCAGCAATCTGCATGGTGGCCGGCCGTTCAGGGCGCTGGCCACTGCACCACTTCAAACTCCGGCTGCTGTTTGCCACTGGAGTCGGAAATGCGCAGCTCGATTACCGCGGGTTCGTCGGTTTTTTTCAGTGTGAGTGCCGCAGCACGCTTGAATGCGCGCTGCTCTGGACCGGTACCGGTGAACAAAGCGGTAATCGTATGCTCACCGGATTTGAGGTTGCCCTTGAACAGCGGCTGGATGCCGCCGCGGACCAAGGCCTTTTTCTGGTGCTCGGTGTAGAGGTGTGTTTCTACCAGTTTGTTGTCGATGTGCAGCTTCACGGTGTCCAGGTCGAAAAAATGACCCACATCCATGGAGACATAGACGGCTACCTGGCTCTGGGCCGGAAACAGCAGGTCTTCTTCCAGTACCAGCAGATCGCGGTTCAGTTTGAGAACGTCCTGCTTCAGGTCTTCCAGATCCTTACCGGGAAAGTCATCGCTCTGCGCTGACACAGTTGCGGCCGCTGAAACGGCGGCCAGGGCCAGCAGGGGGCGGAATGATTTCAAAAGGCGGCGCAGGGAAAGCATGGAAAAGCCTGAATGTTAATAGTTTTAAAGTACAAAATATGCCCCGTGATTATGTCAGGGCTCCGCGTTTCCGGTGTGATCCAGTTGGCAATTAGGGTTGCAGCCCACTACTGAAAAACATCCGGTGGTTGGCGTCAATGACGATGGCTTCAAAGCCGCGCATCTCTTCAATCAATGCCAGTCCTTTTTTCTTGCCGAGTACGAAGACACTGGTGGACAGGGGATCGGTATCGAAGCCCTGTGGACCTATGACGCTGACACTGATCAGCTTGTCTTCGTCAGATGGTTCACCGCTGGCATCGGTATCCGCGGGCTTGCCGGTGGCCGGGTTGAAAATGTGGTGTACCCGGTGTGCGTCGTCATCGATAAAAAAGCGCTCGTAATCCCCGGAGGTGGAAATGGCGGTGTTTTCCAGCGGTATCACCGCTGCATTTTTACTTTTGTCCCGCGGGTGGCGAATGCCGATCAGCCAGGGCTTACCGCGTTTGTCACCCAGCAGACGGGCGTCGCCACCGGCGCTGACGCTGGCATTTTCAATCCCGTAGTGTTGCAGAATGGCGACAGCGCGATCCACCGAGTAACCTTTGGCGATACCGCCGAGGTCTATTTTGGTGCGTTTGTCGCTGACTTCGAGAATGCGGTATTGCCGATCCAGTTTCAGGTGCCGGTAATCGATCGCGGGCAGCAGGGAGTCTGTAGTTTGCTGGTCTGCCTTTTCGCCTTTGCGGAAGTCGTACAGGCTGCCGAGGGTGGCATAGGTGATGTCAAAGGCACCGCCGGTTTTTTCACTGTAAAACAGCGATTTCTGGATGATGTCCTGCATTTCCTGGGAAATGGCCACCCTTTTTTCACCCTCGGAGACAATGCGATTGAGCTCCGACAGCTCGCTGGTTTTTTTGTAGGGGGAAAAGTGATTGTCGATGCGGCGAAATTCATCCATAACGGCGCGATTGATTTCCGCCGCCTTATCCGCGTCTTCCATCCAGAACTGCAGGTGCACCTCGGTGCCCATAATGGCCTGCTTGTCGTAGTGCCAGTGGTCGGAGCCGGTTTCCTGTTCCGGTTCCGCCTGTGCCAGGCCTGCGCTAAGCAGGCCGAGGAGAGACAGTACAAAAGGAAAAAAAGGGCGAGCGAGGTACATCGTTAGATCTTTTATTGCTGCGCTTGTTGCTGGAGCGGTGGTTACTGGATCGGAGCAAACGCCGTGAGGCTGTCCATAAGGCTTGCATTACCCAATCCATGGTTGGGGAACAGGCTGGCAAAATTCCCCTGCTCACCGTGCAGCGCCATGTAATTCAGTACCACCGTCTGTACCAACTGGTTGACGTTGTTGGCCGCCGGACTGCCTGCGGTTTCCACATCACCGGATGCGCGCATGTAACCCAGTTGCTGGTGGCGGGCCTGCTGGTCCGCAGTGCCACCCAGCAGTGCCGGACGACCCGCGGGATTGTAAACCAGGAAGTAGGAGGCGGCGGTCTGCTGGTTGTCGCCGGTCCAGACGCCCTTGCCGCGACCATTGATGGAATCATCCACCATGCCGTTGCTGAAGACGGAGCCGTCGCTGAACACGTACACCATCAGCGGTTGGCCCACTTTGGCGGCGTACTCCAGACAGGCGCCAATACAGCGGCCCGCGCGCAGATCGCGCAGCTCGCCGGTGGCGCGGTCGCCAGTGTGGTAGTCATAGCCACCCATGGTGATGGTGCCGGCACCGGCGTAACCGTTGACCACCAGTTTCATGGTGGAGGCGGCTTTCTGAAACTCGCGGTCGTTGAGAAATTCTTCGGTGGAGAAAATACCGGAGGCCCCGACAATGTCCGGATCCAGCGCCGGATCCAGCGCGCTGGGGTTGCCGAAACGGTCGGCAAGGTCCGCGCTTTTCATATAGCCGCACTTCACCAGGTCTTTGATCACCGCGTCGTTGCTGACCCGGGTGTTGACCTTGCCGAGCTTGGCGCTGGAGATGCGGTACATGGATTCCATTACCGCAACGGTATCCTCCTGGCTCAGCAGTCCCACCAGGTCACCCACGTCGACCAGGCCGGTTACATCGGACGGACGATCGATTTTGGTGGGGCGCACTTCCGGGTTGATCAGATCCATGGGGGCCATGGAGTTGCCGCCGGATTCGCTGGTCTGGGAGCCAATCAGTGCCAACAGTGAGCCGTTGGCGCCGGCGCGGTTGATACCGTACATGGGGTTGTGCGGATTGTTGCCGGTGTCGTTTTCCGAGCGCGCGGGAATCACCGCACCGTTGATGGAGGCGGCGGTACCGGCGGCGACTTTTTCCAAGATACCGCGCAGCATCTGGCTGTCGCTGTGGAAGGCGAGACCAAGGTCGGTGTTGACGAAGGAATTACCGGCGGCATCGGTCAGTGACGGCAGCATGTCCCCGGGCAGTCCCTGTTTGTTGTAGCCAGCGGTGCTGAGAAAGTCGAGCTGTCCGCCCTGCTTACCGACGAGCACATTGGAGCCGGCAATGTTGGCGCCCCCCGCCAGGTCGAAGCAGATAAACGGAATTTTTCCAGCACCGTTTTTACTCACGCCACAGAGTGCGCGCATGGCTTCCAGGTCCGATGACAATTCGGCCCGGGCCAACTGGGGGTTGGCAAACAGGCTGAAGACAGAGCCACCGAGAACGGTGGCCATACCGGCGCGGAAACCCTGGCCGAGGAAGTCCCGTCGGCTCACCGGGCGGTGGTGGTCCGGGTGGCGCAGCGGCTGATCCAGTTCGAAATGTTTTTTCTTGCTCATGTTCTATTTCCCCGGTGCGGTAGCGCCGGTTATCAGTGAATCAGAATCATCGCGCTGCCCATGGCAGCCGCACAGGTGGCTTTCACGGTGGTCGCGGTGCGGGCGGCGTCGCAAGCAGTGCCGCTACTGCAGGTCGTCATGATGTTGATCAATTCATCCAGTTCCGCACGCACCGCGCTCTCATCCGGCGCCGTGGCCAGTTGTGCGGTGTGGCCGCCAACTGCCGCAGGCCAGGCAATCGGACGCCCGAGCAGTTTTTCCAGCAGCGGATCGATGATCTGCGCGCGTTTGGCGTCAGTGTCAAACGCACTGCTGGCTGCGGCGGAGAAATCAAAGCCGGGGAAGTAGCTGGCACGGGCGCTGGTGTCGTCCACCAGGGTGCTGCAGTACTTCACCGCCAGCTGGGTAATACCCATCTGCTGTGCGGCGAGGAAGCCGCGCACGTCCGCTTCGACAGGCAGTTGCTGTTTCACCTTTTCCCAGGTCTCGACAACGGCGCTATTGGCACTGGAGATGCCGGTGGCCGCAGACAGCGCTGCGTGAATCTGTTCAAAACGGCGGATGCCGATGCGCGGTTGCGGGGCGAGGTCTGCCGGCGTAGCCGGTGCCGCGGGGGTGGCTTCGATGCGCACAAATTCCTCGTTACCCAGGCGTTCAAAGGTCAGGAAGAACTCGTCGGAAGTGGGACCTTTTTCCAGCGTGATGATGGTGCCGAGTGGGGAAAGTTTCTGGCCGCTGGCCGGGTCGTAATCGGTGGCCGTCACGGTGGTATCGAGATTTGCCCAAGCCTGGCCGACCACGGCCTCGCGGCCGTTAATGCCGATACGCATGCCCTGGATCACTACACCGTCGGGAGTTACGCCGTCTTCCAGGGTGATGAACTTGGGTTCGCTGAACAGGTAACCGTGGTTGTCGTACTGCTGCACTTCGAACATGACGTAACCCTGGGGTACGTCGGTCTGCTCTTCCACCTTGAACAGCAGCATGTATTTCTCGCCGACGCCGGCTTCAAAGTTGGTGAGGATATCGTCCTGGTTCAGGGCGCGGGAGTGGATCGCCAGCAGGCGGATAGAGCCCTGCCAGGCAAAATCGTTGGAGGCCTCGGAGCCCAGCACCAGCGCAAAGGTATCGTCCCAGGTGGAGAGCAGGCCTGGGGCAACCGGATCCGCGTCGCCGGTGAATTCGCCGTTGACGTAGAGGCGGCGGCCGTTGATCGGATCGAAGGTGGCGACCACATGCTGCAGGGTGGCCTGGGCCCGCTCGGCCATGTCCTCGGTGATTAGCGCGGGCATACCATTGGCGTCGGTACTGGCATCGTTGCGGTTCTGGAAGGTGTAGTTGTACATCGCCTGGCCAAGGGTGAAGTTGCGGATGTCGTTGCCACCGGAGTAGCTCACGATCCGCGCCGGACCTTCCTGCACCACATTGGCCGGGGCTACCCAGGCCTCGATGGTGTATTCGCCGGTGCCGCTCAGGGTATCGAACAGACGTTTGCTGGTGGCGGTGGCGCCCTGGGCCTTGCCGCCGTTCAGCTGAATGCCCCAGGAACCGAGCCACTCCACATCGCCAGACAGATTGAGATTGATCGCCGGGTTAACCCCGGAGGTGTCGTAAGCCACGGTGCCGCTGCCGGATTTGAACTCGTAAAGCGCGATGGCATTGTTCTCGATACGGCCGCCACCACTGGCGACGATGCCATCGGTGAGGTAGAGCGCTTTACTGATCACCCAGTTGGGGTCCACTTCGGTGACCGCGATACCGTCGACGAAATTCTTGATGGCCGCGGCCATGGTATCGGCGTTCTCGCTGCAGTTGCTCCAGCAATTGTGGAAGTCGGTACCGAGGCGGACCACGAGCCGGGATTTTTCCGGGCTGTCCAGGTCCATGCGCGCCTTGGAGGCCTCGTAGGCCTGGTCGACGTCGGCGCTGGCAATATACGGCTGCTGTGCGGTACCGGCATCCTCGCTGTGACAACCGGAGCAGTACTCTTCCAGCAATGGGTAGACGGTCGTTGCAAAGTTCGCACTGGACGCGGGGAAGCTTTTGCTCGCACCGACTTCGCGCTCGGTCGGCGCGGTCAGGGTAATGCTGCTGGCCACAGAGCCGGCAGCGGACGCCCACTCCTCAATGTAATTGGTGATGATTTCCGCACAGGCATCGGGGCTGGCGAGCCAGCAGTTGTGGCCGCTGGCCACCTTGGTGACCAGGCGGGAATCTTCCGGGCTGCCGAGGTTGACCAGTTCGCGACCTTCGCCGTGGGCCAGGTTGACATCGTCGCCGCGTACAAAGCGCGGGCTCTGGTTACCCTCGATATGGCAGCTGCCGCAGCGGTTTTCCGCTGCCAGGTTGTCCCAGATATAGCGTTTGTAATTCTGCACATCTTCGCTTTCCGGTGCCGGGCCGGAATAGCTGGTGTCGCCGCTGTCGGGATTGGTATTGGGCAACTCTTCCGTGGCCTGGCCGCTGCCGCCGGAGCAGGCGACCAGCAGCGCTGATGCAAACACGCAGGAGAGTAGCGCAGTGCGGCGCAGCACGGACTTACGCAGTTGCGGGCGCGCAAACAGGGTGCTGAAGCTGAGCTGGAATTGTGCGGTATCGTTGTGCATTTTCTTATTCTCCCGCGCAGTAAACCGCAGTGTCCGCATACACCTGCTTCAGTTTGTAACCGTTGCCGGTAAAGTTGCTGGTGATGTTTTCGATCTGGTCGCGGTCCGCTTGATCTTCCGGTGCACGCAGGCACACCTGTTCAAAGACTTTGGTCACCTGGCACTGGGCGAAGGCCTGGCTGTTGGCCAGCTCCTGCCCCATGGACTTGGCACCATTGCCGGAGCCGGGCAGCGTTTCGCTCCAGCCCAGGTGCATGTTGGGTCCCTGCCGCCAGTAGTTGTCCCACTTGTCGTCGGGAATCACAAAGCCATAGGGGAAGGTGGCGCTGTTTATGTGGTTTTTGGCCTGTACGCGTGTGCCAGTTGCGGGGTCGGTATCGCCGCTGCGGTTGTAATCGATCTGGCCGTTTTCCCCGGTGGGGTCATTTTCCACATCGTAGGCGAAGTTGTAGTAGGCAAAGGCCTGGGCCATGGGATCCATGCCGCTGTGGCAGCCGATACAGTTGTTCTGGAATACCCGGCTGTCGCCACCGGGGCTGCGGCTCACATCCTGGCGAATGCGATCCGGCGGCCTTGAAGTGTCGTGCACCTGTTCCAGGTCCCGGCACAGGTGATTCATCAGGGTAAAGCGGAACATGGCGCGGTTGGTGCCCGCATAGAAAAACGCCTTGGCGCCGCCGCGGGTGGTCATCACCCCGGCGGTGGCCTCGCTGGGCAGGCCGGTTACGGAGGATTGGGGCTGGCGTTGGAGAGCGCTCTGTAGCGGATAACCACTGTTTTCCAAGGCTTCGTAATGGTTGTTGTTGCTGTTGCTGTAGGCCGGCAGGTTAAGCCCGGAGGCGCCGGTGCCGGTATAGAGGATGTCGCCGGAGAGAATCTCACGGAAGTCGACATCGTCGCGCACCATACCGATGACGGTTGCGGTGTAATCGTTCAGCGGCGCGAAGTTGTCACCGTCGCGGTTGGTCCAGGGCGTAACGAGGTTTTTCAGCGTGACGTTATAGAAGGCATCGTTGTCCATCGCGAGATGCGCCGCTACCTCGGCATTGCCATTGGCAATTTCTTCGGCCATGGCGGTGAGTACGCCCACGCTCGGCTTGACCCCGGTGAGACGACTGTGGATTTGCGCTGCCTGTTCTTCCGCTCCCGCCAGGGCCGGGTTGGCACTGATGGCGGCAAGGGTGCCAAGGCAGGCGGTCGCCGCGCATAGCAGGCGCGCAGCGGGCGATTTTATTTTCATGGTAATGATCGCTTTGGTGTTGTGCTTGTAGCGCAGCGTTTAATTGACTTTTGTAACAGTCAGGCAATTGGCAACGGATACTAATGAATGCACAAGGATTCACCAGCGGTAAAAATTTAAAGCGTGTGCTGGTTGGCAAAAACCATGTGCATCGCTTGAGACTAAGGCGGTCAATCGCGAGAATCAGGCGCAATTATTCTGTGTAAATATGGCAGACGTAAGTCCAGTTATAGCGACGTAAACAAGGTGAGTGTTCACTACGGAAAAGCTGATTGGAGACTTGGACGAGGGTACCTATTTGAATCATTTTTATACACAGCTGCGGACGATTGGCGGACTGTCTGCGCTATGGACGCTTGCGCTGCTGACGGGCTGTTCCGGTGGCAGCGGTGAAGGCTCCAGTCTCGGCGGTGGTGATCAGGCGCAGGATCCGGTGGTGGTGGATTACCCGGTAGCCTATGTGCGCCGCACGCTGAACCGGAACGAAGACGACCTGCTGATGGGTGACAGTATCTACGCGCCCTCTTCGTTTAATCCCGGCGCTGAACTGGTGCTGCGCGATCGCGCCACCGCCAGCGCCGATGAGCGGGTATTGACGGAAAATCTGTTCGTCAGCGACGAAGAGGCGGGAGTTATTTTCGAGGGCGGTTACGACGTTAAAGACCTGACGGTATCCGCCGATGGCAGCACCATGGCATTCGCCATGCGCGCGCCGGATATCGAAGGGCTGGATGACGATGAACAGCCCAGCTGGAATATCTGGCTGTACGATTTTGCTTCCGCGGAATTAAAGCGGGCCATCCAGTCTGACCTGATTGCCGAAGAAGGGGATGATATCGCCCCGGCATTTTTGCCCGATGGCCGCATCGTTTTTACCTCTACTCGCCAGCGACGCTCCCGTGCGTTACTGCTGGATGACAACAAGCCACAGTTTTCTGCCCTGGCGGAAAACCTGGATGAACCTGCCTTCGTACTACACGTGATGGAAGCGGATGGCAGCGATATTCGACAGATTTCCTACAACCAGAGCCACGATCTTTCCCCAACGGTTCTGTTTAATGGCCGCATCCTGTTCAATCGCTGGGACAATATGGGCGGTGTCGATCGCCTGAGCCTGTACACCGTCAAACCCGATGGCACCGACCTGCAGTTCCAATACGGTTATCACAGCCAGGCCACCGGCCTCAGTGCCAATCCGCAAAGTGACCCGGTTGTGGCCACCTTCAGTAAACCCCAGCAGATGCCAGATGGTCGCATTCTCGTCACCCTACGTTCCCCGGAGGGGATTACCTTCGGCGGCGATATGGTGGTCATCGATGCCGACAATTTCACCGAGGCCTACAGTGAGCCGGAGCAGGCGGGCGTGCTGCAGGGGCAGGAGTCTCTGTCGGTACTGCAGGTCATCACCGACGGTGGTCTCTCCCCCCACGGCCTGTTTGCCAATGCCTGGGCCTTTCACGATGGCACCAGCCGCCTGCTGGTCAGCTGGAGCGAGTGTCGGGTAATCGACCCGGAAACCGAGCTGCCGCAACCCTGTACCGAAGAGTGGCTGGCCACGCCGGATATCGTGCCCGCGGATCCGCTGTATGGTCTGTGGATTTACGACTATGTCGAGGGTACCCAGCGGCCCATTATCCAGCCGGTTGAGGGACAGATGATTTCCGAAGCCGTCACTGCGGATACCCGTCCGGTGGCCGAATTCGTTCCCGAGCCTATCCCCGGTATTGATATCGACCGCGACCTGGTGGATGAGGGAATGGCGATTCTGGATATTCGCAGCGTCTACGATTTTGACGGCGAGCCCGCACTGGATATCGCCGCGGTGGCAGACCCGCTGCAGACGTCCGCCGGCGAGCGCCCGGCGCGTTTCCTCCGAGTAGTGAAAGCGGTGGGGATTCCCGATCGCGATACCCTGGATTTCGACCGCAGTGCCTTCGGTCGCAACCGCAGCCAACTGATGCGCGAGATCATCGGCTACACCCCGATTCAGCCAGACGGTTCGGTGCGGGTGAAGGTGCCCGCGGATGTGCCGCTGGCGATTTCGGTGGTGGATGCCAATGGCCGTCGCATTGTCGGTCGTCACAACAACTGGCTGCAGTTCCGCGCCGGCGAAATCAGGCAGTGCCAGGGCTGCCACAGCCGCGACAGCGAAGTGCCCCACGGGCGTGACGATAAGCAGCCGGAAGCGGCCTGGGCCGGCGCGCCCACCAGCGAGGCGCCCTTCGCCAACACCGAGCCCGCGCTGAATGCACAAATGGGCGAGACCATGGCGCAACTGATGGCGCGGGTAGCCGGGCACCCGGTACTGGAAGGAGATTTGAAATTCAGTGACCTGTGGACGGATTCCGCGCTGCGGGCAAAAGACCCCAGCAGCGAACTGTTGATGAGCGAGTTGCTGACGCCGGCGCCGATCAGCGTCGCCTGCCAGAGCGCCTGGAGCGCGGATTGCCGCACGGTTATCCACTACCCCACCCACATCCAGCCCATCTGGGATCTGCCGCGGGAGATTACCGATGATATGGGCACGGTACTGGAAGACCGTACCTGCACTGGCTGCCACAGCAACCGCGATGCTGCCGGCATGGCCCAGGTACCGCCGGGGCAGCTGGACCTGCGCAGTGATCAGTCCGGCGTAAACACCAATTACAGTACCTCCTACGTGGAGTTGATCTTCGACAACCCCATTCAAGAGTTGCGCGACGGCGCGGTACAGAATGTGCTGGTGCAGGATACCGACGACAACGGCAACCTGCTGTTTGAAACCGATGAGGACGGCGAGTTAATTCTGGATGCCGATGGCAACCCGATTCCTGTTATGGTTACCGTCGACATTCAGCGGATCATGGATACCAATGGCGCGAATGCCAGTCGCTTCTTCGAGGTATTTGAAGCGGATGGCTTCCACGCCGGTGAACTGTCCGCTGCGGAATTGCGTTTGATTTCAGAGTGGCTGGATATCGGTGCGCAGTATTACAACAATCCCTTTGAAGCACCGGTCAACTGAGTCATGAATTGGCAGCCCGGAAAATATTCCTTCCGTATACTCTCAACGACATCCATGCGGCTGGCGGCACTGGTCGCCGGCCTGTTGTTTGTCGGTCCGCTCCTGGCCAGCGAGAGTCACGCGGATGGGCGAGATCTACAGGTGCAGGAAGATAGCGCGGGAGTTATTGATAGCTTCTCCGCACAGCAGTTCGGCGGGCGTCAGCCGGAAGGTCTTGCCAGCGACGCCGAGCAGGTGATCGTCGGCGCTGTATTCCTGAACCTTTACACCGGCCCCGGGCGCGGTTACGTGATTGATCACGTAGTGGAATACGGTGAGCCCCTGTGGCTGCTGAAACGCCGCACCGACTGGGTCAAGGTCATGACCCGCAGCGGTAAAACCGGCTGGGCAAAAATCGCTGAACTGGATGAAGTATATACCCCGGAGGGCGAGCAGCTGGTGGTGCCCACCCCGGGGATCGACGACTATCGTGAGCAGGGGCTCCGTCTCGGTTTTTCCTACGGGGATTTTGCCGGTGCCAACTCCCTGGGGGTGTCACTGGGGTATCGCTTTACCGCGAATCTTTCGGCGGAATTGCGCGCGGCGCAGACCATCGGTGCCTATTCCGATAGCCAGACCTATCAAGTGGCGGTATTGCACAAACCCTTCCCTCAGTGGCGGGTTTCGCCCTATTTTCTGCTGGGCACCGGTATCAATAGCACCTCCCCCAATGCCACCATCGTCGCCACCGAAGACCGCCAGGACACCACCATGCTGACCGGTGTCGGTGTTACCGCTTATCTTTCCCGTCGCTTTGCTTTGCGTGTGGAAGCTGCCAATCACTACCTGCTTACCTCGCGGGAAAACAATCAGGAGATAGTCGAATGGAAATTGGGATTCGACGTATTTATGTAACATTCGCCGGCTTGTTGCTGGCGGCGTCCTGTGCCAGTGGCGCCCTGGCTCAGGGAGATGAAGCAATCGACGAGATTATCTCGCCGGATCTGGAGCGGCGGGAAATTCGCGAAGCGAAAATCGACACCGAAGACTTCGAGTTAACCGTGTATGCGGGCGGTATCATCAGTGTCGAGGATTTCGGCAGCAGTCGCCTGATCGGCGGCAGCCTGGCCTACCATATCAACGAAGATTTTTTTATGGAGGCGGGCTACGGCCAGACCAAGCTGGGGGAAACCAGTTACGAAAAACTGAGCGGCTCAGCCCCACTGCTGACCGACGAAGAGCGCGAGCTCTCCATGTATAACCTGTCCCTGGCCTGGAACTTTATGCCCGGGGAAATTTTCATTTTCGACAAGTGGGCACTGAACAGTAACCTCTACCTGATCGGCGGCATTGGCAATACCAGTTTCGCCGATGAAGAGCACTTCACCTACAACGTCGGTGCCGGCGTGCGCGTGCTGGCCCAGGACTGGCTGGCCCTGCGCCTGGATGTGCGCGATCACATTTTCGAGCACGAGATTTTTGGCGAGCCACTGCGAACTAATAATCTCTCTACCCAGTTGGGCTTTTCGATCTATTTCTAAATTTGATTTCTGTACGGCTTATAAAAGAAAAAATGGAGTAACCCGATGCGTAACCTGATTGCCGCCCTCTGTACCAGTGCTGCCCTTCTCGCGGGCGCGCCGGCGCTGGCCAGTGCCCCCGCCAGCGACTTTACCCTGGCTTCCCTTAACGACGGCAACCTGAAGCTCAGCGAACAGCGCGGCGAAGTGATCATGCTGAACTTCTGGGCATCCTGGTGTGGGCCCTGTCGCGAGGAAATGCCGCTACTGAGTGATCTGCACGCGCGCTACGAGCCGGTGGGTTTTCAGGTGTGGGGTGTGAATGTGGATGCCAACCGCGAAGATGCCCAGGCTATGCTGAAAAAAATCCCGGTGGAATTTCCGGTGCTGTTTGATGCCGAGAGCGACGTCAGCAAGCTCTTTGGCGTTGAAGCCATGCCTACCTCGGTGTTTATCGACCGCGACGGCAAGGTGCGCTACGTGCACAAGGGCTACCGCAGTGGCGATGAGGCCGAGTACAAAAAAATCATCAAGGAATTGATCCGGGAATAATCCATGGCCAAGCGCTTCCTTATCTGCCTGTCTTTACCTTTGTTCGCGATTCTCGCCGGTTGCGAAACCGTGATGCCGGAGCCCTGGGTAAAACCTTACGAGCGGCACTATCTCGCGGACCCGATCATGAGTTTCGAGCGCGATCCGGTGGCCGCCGGCTACATGAACCACGTGTATGAAGCGCGCGAAGCCGCACGCGGTGCAGAAGGTGGATCCGGAGGCGGTTGTGGCTGCAACTAATTACAGAAAATGCCTCAGTGCACTAGCACTCTTTTTATTTTCTATTCACTCCTCTGCGGCGGTGTTGCCGGAGGAACGCGCGGATACCATGTACCACTCCTACAGTGGTGGCGGGGTCACCATTGATGGCCCTTCGGTGTTGGTGCGCAAGAATATTGGCAACAAGGTATCTCTTTCTGCCAATTATTATGTGGACATGATCTCCGGCGCTTCCATCGATGTGCAGGCCACCGCCAGCCCCTACAGTGAGCAGCGGGACGAGTATTCATTGGGCGCGGAATATCTGGTGGATAAAACCACCATGAGCCTGAGTTACACCAACTCCAGTGAAGACGACTACCAGGCCGAGACTGTCGGTTTCGGCATATCGCAGGATTTCTTCGGCGACCTCAGTTCATTGTCCATGCGCGTCAGCCTGGGTAGTGACGATGTCATGCGCAACGGCGACGAGGACTTTCTTGCCCAGGCCGAGCACCGTCGCTATTCCATCGGTTGGAGCCAGATTCTCACCACCAAACTGATCGCCGAACTAAGCGTAGAAACCGTGGCGGATGAGGGCTTTCTGAATAATCCCTATCGCAGCGTGCGCTACCTGGACCCCAATTCCGGAACCGGCTTCAGTTACCAGGCGGAACTCTACCCCACCACCCGCAACAGCGATGCCGTGGCACTGAGGGCCAAATACCACCTGCCCTACCGCGCAGCGATCAAAAGCGAGTACCGTCGCTATGCCGACAGCTGGGGCATCAGTTCCGACAACCTGGAATTCCGTTACACCCACCCCCTGGAAGCGGAAAACCTGATCCTCGAGGGCAAGCTGCGCTTCTACAAACAGACCGGAGCGGATTTTTACAGCGACCTCTTTCCCTACCTGGATGCCACCAACTTCCGCGCCCGCGACAAAGAGCTGAGCGACTTCACCAGCACCGCCATCGGCATCGGCGCTTCCTACCTGCTGCCGGAACGCTGGGCCCTGTTTGATCGCAAGAACACCGTTAATCTTTACTGGGACTACGTGCTGTTCGACTACGACGACTTCCACGATGTGCGCGTGCACACTGGCAGCGGCGACTACCTCCCCGGTGACGAGCCTGCCTACCACTTCAATGCCCACGTGGTGCGCCTCTTCTGGTCCATGTGGTTCTAGATGTTCTGATCAATTTGTGGGCAGTGGCTATCAGGTAGCTACATGCCCGCATGTTGAGTCTTCCTTTCTTGGCATCCCCACCTCTTTAGGGCTAACTGTGATGCGCATCACGCAGTCAATGTGATCATTATCCGATCGAGTTGGCAAAGTTTCTGAGAAAAATGACTAAAAAGGGCTATTGTCGGTTTTTTCCCCCATCGATAACCTCCCACCCGCGCGTATTGTTCTCTCCTCTCGTTTAGTGCTGTTTTTGAGTGCTGTGCTGACATGGATCTGCGAGAGGTGTTGATCCGCATAACGAAAAAGACTGCCAGCTCAGCCTTGCAACACCGATTGGTGGGCCGGAAATTTATTTAAATTTGGGGGATTCTATGTACAGCCGATTGCTACTCGCCTGTTCGTTTTCACTGGTACTCGCCGCCTGTGGTGGCGGAGGCGGCGGAGGTTCCGATAGTGGTGGTGGGAGCAGCAGTGGGGGATCCAGCTCTAGCTCCAGTTCTAGCAGTTCCAGTTCCAGTAGTTCTAGCTCCAGCTCCAGCTCCAGCAGCGGTGGATCCAGTTCCAGCAGTAGCTCCAGTTCTAGTAGCGGTGGCTCCAGCTCCAGCAGCAGTGGCGGTAGCGAAACCACTACTTTTGAAGTAACAACTGCGCTTGGGTTTGGCCTTGCTGCAGAACCGGCCACCGCAACGGTCGAAGAAGGCGCTACTGCCAGCTTTACCCTGTCTCAGGCTGACGCCGGCTATATCGTAGAAGATGTAATGGGCTGTGATGGTAGTTATGACGCCGTTACCGGTGTGTACACTACCGGCCCTATTTCTGCAGATTGTGAAATTGTGGCCAGCAGCCAACTCGCGGTGAACCTTGTTCCCTACACCATTACCGCAACTAGCCCGTCCATTGTGACAATGATTCAGCGAGTTGTTGATCGCACTAGTGGTGAGCCAGTCACTGTATTGGAAGTGGAAGACTTCATTGTGGAAGAGGACAACGCTCCGATTGTTCCGCGTGAGGCTTTCCTCGACCTAGAACCCATTGACCAGATTCCCTACCAGCTTGATACCGTATTGATGCTCGACGTCAGTGTGAGTCTGACTGCGGCCGACCTGGTGGAAGTGAAAGCCGCAGCGGCAAAAATTGTTGATAACCTGATTGAGAACCAGCGAATAGCGGTATATGTGTTTGACGATACTATTCGTATGGTAAGTACTTTCAGTAGCGATAAAGAGAAACTAAAAGCGGCAATCGACGGCATTACTGGCGGCGGTCCTTCTACCAACCTTTATGGAGCTGTGGCCGATGGCTTCAGCCGCTGGGATAACAGCTTCTCACTGAGCCAGGTAAATCATGGTGCGTTGATTCTTATTACCGACGGTAACGACTCTGCTGCTAAATCTACCCTTGACGCGGCGCTCTCTGTCAAAGGTGAAAAAGACTTCTTTGCCTTGACGGTTGGCAATGAAATCAACCTGGATCCGCTGGTTCAACTTGTTCTGGGCGAGAAGCTGGACGTCATCACCGATGCTGATCGTGAATTGGCATCTAAGCGTCTCTTCAGCGTGAATGACTACAGCGAAGTCGAGTATGGCCTTCAACAGATCACTGCCGAGGTAGAGCGCCTGACACAGGGCCTATATTTCCTCTACTACGCGACTCCCAAACGTGCAGGTGATCACAGCGTTACCATCAGCATTGAAAACAATTTGCTTTGCTCCGAGCTGGACGTGAACTGTGTCACCTCTCTTACCGGTAGTTTCGACGCGACTGGATTCACCAATGTAATGCCAGAACTGCTGTTTGCTGCTCCCAAGGATGCGCTGCTGCCTGGTGAGAGCTACGAGCTTTCTGCACGAGTGCGTTGGTCAAACCCGCCGTTCAATTTCATGTGGACGCTGGAGAACCTCGACGGTCAAATGAGCTTGGCAGTGGATTCTGAAGATTCCAGTAAGTCACTGCTGTCTATTGCTTCCGGGACTCAACTGAGTGAGGGTGCTGTGAAAGTCGAGGTGGCCGAGTTGCCCGATCTTTCCAAGCAAGCCAGTCTGCAGGTGGGTATTCCTGTACGTGGTCCGGATGGTTCCATTTCAGTGGATAGCGCTATAAACCTGCAGTCAGAACAAACCATTAGACTGACCGCCGAAATTTCCTGTGCACAGTGTCGCTGGTCTCTGGAAGATCCGTCGTTGGCCACTTTGTCGCAAGACACTGGTGAAAGCGTACAGATTACTGGCGGCACCAGTACCGGTGCGACCAAACTGACGGTTCGAGATCCCAATACCGGTATGGCGACCACCTACGCGGTAGAACTGGGCTTCCAGGTTGGATCCACTTCAGAGGGGCGAGTGGCTGCGAGCTATAGGACCTTCGCAATAAAGGCTGATGGCAGTTTGTGGCGCTGGGGTGCCAATGAAGTGCTGCCGATTCAAGTGGGTACTGAATCCAACTGGGTGAAAGTCGCCGACAATATAGGGCTGCAGGCCGATGGGACTCTCTGGTCTCTTCGCAATGTGAACGCTCCAGTTCAGGTTGACTCTGCAACCGACTGGAAAAATTTCACCGCCATTGGTACTAGCTCGTATTTGGCAACCAAGACCGACGGTAGTTTGTGGGCTTGGGGTAACAATCACTACGGAATGCTCGGCCTTGGAGACGAAGTGCATCGCGACGTCCCCACGCAAGTGGGCGAGGAAACCGATTGGGCAAATGTATTTGCTGGGTATAGCACCTCATTCGCAATCAAGTCCGACGGCTCTCTGTGGGCCTGGGGCTACAATAATGCTGGCGAGCTGGGTGTTGGTGATAGAGAAAACAAGCTCAGCCCTGCTCAGGTTGGTACAGATACCGATTGGTCCAGTGTGGTAGGTGGTTATTATCATACTCTCGCCATCAAATCTGACGGCAGCTTGTGGGCATGGGGACAAGGCAGTAATGGCAGGCTGGGTGTGGACAGCGAACTGTTGTCTGCAGGTTACCTCGCTGAACCTACCCAGGTAGGTACCGATACCGACTGGATAAACGCCGCCGCGGGATCCGCTCACTCTTTGGCCGTTAAATCGGATGGTACCCTGTGGGCGTGGGGACTGGGCAGCAATGGCCAGTTAGGGCTTGGCAGCACCATGACGGCAACCCAAACAGTTCCAGTGCAAGTTGGGCTGGAATCTGACTGGATCGATGTCGACGCCGATGAGGCCAGCTCTTTTGCCGTCAAATCAGATGGTTTCATCTGGGCATGGGGTAACAATGCCAATGGAAAGTTGGGCGTTGGTGATACCACCACCCAATACACTCCAGTGCCGGTAGGGCTTTAAGCAAAAGCAAACCGGTGCAGGAAATGATTTGACTGAATAAGGAAAATCATTTCCACTTTGAGAAAAGGGGCAATCCATAGTGGTTGCCCCTTTTTTATTGTCGAAGAATTCGTTTGCGGTAATTTAGGTAAATTTCACAGGCGGCAATTCAAACACGCTGATCAAAAAATAATTGTCACCCGCTAAAAAGCCCCCTAAAGTTCGCCCGCTCCCGGTGAGCACCGGCCTCTCTTGGTGACTTGCCCGCCACTGCCCAGCCCTATCCGGCAGTGTTTTACCTCTGAATTTGTTTGCCCCGGGTGGGTCTTATGCTCAGTTATCGCCACGGTTTTCACGCCGGCAATTTTGCCGATGTGCTCAAACACTGCGTGCAGGTGGAAGTTATTTCTTACCTGCAAAGGAAAGAAGCACCTTTCGACTATATCGATACCCATGCCGGTGCCGGCAGTTATGCACTGGCGTCGGACATGGCGCAGAAAAACTGCGAATACCTGAATGGTATCGGTCGCCTGTTCAAAACCAGTGAGCTGCCGGGGCTGCAGAATTACCTGCGCCTGATCGAGGGTTTGAACCCGGAGGGAGCGCTGCAGCAATACCCGGGTTCGCCGTTGATTGCCGCACAGATGCTGCGCCCGCAGGACAAGGCCTGGGCGTTTGAGTTGCACCCCAGCGATGCGGAAAAACTGCGACAGAACCTGCCCCGCGGGCGCCAGTACCAGGTGCGCGAGGAGGATGGTTTCAAGGGGCTGTCGAGCTTGCTGCCGAGTCGCGCCCGCCGCGCGTTGGTGTTGATCGATCCGCCCTATGAGCAGAAGGACGACTATCAGCGGGTGGTCGACGCGCTGAAATTGATCCATCGCAAGATGGCCACTGCGACGGTCGCCCTCTGGTATCCGGTAGTGGAGCGCCGCCGCATCGATGCGCTGGAGAAGCAGCTGGCGGCTACCGCTATTCGCAATATCGAATTGTTCGAGCTGGGTATCTGCGCCGACGCCGAGGGGCACGGCATGACTTCCGCCGGAATGATCGTGATCAACCCGCCCTGGACCCTGCGCGGGCAGATGGACCAGCTGCTGCCCCAGCTGGCGGCAGATCTGAGTGCCGATGGTGGCTCCCATTACCGCTGTGTGACCCTCGCTGCCGAATAGGGTTGCAGATCGGGAGTTACCAAAGAGGGGGCGGATCCCCCGGGGCGGCACGTCTCAACTTGTCACCCCGCAGATTCTTGTTGTATGTTTTCCGGCCAGAACAATAATCAAGCCGGAACGTGACCTGATTTTCGACGCTGGTTCTCTAACTGCTCATGCTGCTTTTGCAGAGCGTAGCGGTTGAGAGCGGTTTTGCGTGTCGCCATCGCGTATCCGGAATTCCCGCCAGCGTGCGGGGCAGCGATGACGACATGCCTATGTTCAAGACCTGCCACAGGTCATTCCGCACTTTGCTGTTGGCGGCACCAATCGGTGTCTGCCCACTGGCCGCTGCCGTGGCGGATAATGCTTTTTCGGCGTCGGAAACCGTCCATGCCGCTGCCAGTACGCCGTCGCCAGACACTGCCACCTCTACTTTCTATACCTTCGAAATTCCCCCGCTGCCGCTGGATCAAGCGCTGCTGGCGTTTTCTCGCCACACCGGTCTCGCAGTAATGCTTGGGGCGCAGCCGCAGAGCACACAGCTGGCGCCAGCGTTAAATGGCCGCTTTACCGCAGAGGCGGCGCTGGCCGCACTGCTCGGGCCGTCCGGGTTCCGCTACCGCCAGGTCGACGGCCAGGGAATGGTGATACTGCCGCCCAAGGCTCCGCAAAAGTTTCCGCAACAAGACGCTTCACCGGCAGCCACGCCAGAGACCCGGCCAATACTGGAAGAAGTGGAAGTGGTGGCGAGCAAACGCCGCACTAATCTGCAGCAGACCCCAATGACGGTGACGGCCCTCAGCGGAGCCACCCTCGAAGCGCGGAATATCGATAGCCTGGAGCAACTGGCCGCCGAGGTGCCCAGTCTGCAGGTGGCGCGCAACGGGGACCACACCGCGTCCATGCTGTATTTGCGCGGGGTCGGTTCCGACAATCACACCGAGGCGGGGGATTCCGGGGTGGCTACCCATGTGGACGGGGTTTTCAGCAGCCGTGTACAGGGTTCTGCGGTGCTGCTCTATGACCTGGATCGGGTGGAAGTGCTGCGCGGTCCCCAGGGCACCCTGTTTGGTCGTAATTCCACCGGTGGCGTAATCAATTACCACACGGCGCGCCCGGAGCCGGAGTGGTCGTCGGACCTGTCCGTGACCCTCGGCAATTATCACCAGCAGAAAGTCACCGCGGTTGCCAACGCACCGGTGACCGACAACTGGGCCCTGCGCTGGGCGGCGGTATCCGTACGCGCAGACAGTTATACCGAATATACCAGGGATTCGGTCTCTGCCGACCGCAGTGAGCGCTACAACAACACCGACCTGTTCAGCCATCGCCTCGGTTCCAGCTGGCAGATCCGCGATGACCTGCACTGGTGGTTGAGCTACGAGCGTTTCGAAGACCGCGGCGCCGGCAGCCTGCCGGTGGTGGATTACGATACCCCTGTCACCATCGACACCCCGGGTAAAACCCTGCTGAATCAGGACTCCCTGCGCAGTCGCCTGGAATGGACGCTGCCGGGCGGTGCGAGTCTTGCGTATATCGCCGGTCTCGGTACGCTGGAGCGCTCACAGGATTGGGATGCCGATGGCACCGGCGCGGTCGGCAGTGAAACGGACCCCGCCGTCTATCACCAGAGCAACCGCACCATCGGGTCCGAGTACCGCGGGCATCAGCACGAACTGCAATTGAAGAGCGATGACGAGCAGGACCTGCGCTGGATGCTGGCCTACTTCGGGTTTGAGGAACGAAACCGTATCCGCTTTGATCTCGAGCACCAGAATCCGGACGGCAGCGGCTGGGGTGGCGCCCCGGCGCACAGCTTCCAGCAACCGAATCGCGGTACCCGCCTCAGCGCCTTCTACGGCCAGCTGGATTACGATTTTACGTCGCGCTGGATGATCAGCCTCGGCGCCCGCAGCGGGCGTGACCAGCGCTACGACCGCGGCGGTCGCAATATCGCCTGCCCGGACCTGATCCGCAGCGACCGCGGGGGCGAGCTGGGGGAGATCGCCGTCAACCGCGCTTCCGCGGCCGCGGGGCAGTGCTATGTGGCCAACTATAACGACGTGGATCACACCTGGCAGAGCACCACCACCATGGCGCGGCTGTCCTACCGCCCGCTAGAAGACACCCTGTTGTATCTCCATTACGCCGAGGGCTTCAAGCCCGGTATTGTGCAGGACGGCGCCAGCCTCAAAGGAACATTCAGCGGCCCCCAGGACCCCGCATTCGAGTCGGCCCTGCAGGCCCTGGTCGCGCGCAACAATGCGGGTGAAGCCTACGTTGGCCCCGAAACCAGCACCAATGTGGAGTTGGGTTTCAAACTCGGGCTGCTGGATGGCGCCATGACCCTGAACGGCGCCCTGTTCGATACCCGCTACCGGGATTTGCAGGTCTCCGGTGTTGCCGTCGAAGAGGACGGCACCGAGCTGATCCGCAGCACCAACGCGCCCTCGGCCACCATTCGCGGCCTGGAACTGGAGCTCAACTGGGCCAGCAGCCGCAACGGCCGCGTCACCGGGTTCCTATCGTGGCTGGATGCCCACTACAACCGCTTCCTCGCCGTGGATAACGAATTCCCCGGCTACGGCCAGACCTGGAATCCCGATGCCGGCAATGCAGAGATCCCCGATCTGGTGGACTTCAGTGGCAATCAGCTGAAACAGGTGCCGGAGCTGAGTCTCGGCCTCAACTACCGCCACCAGTTGCCTCTGGGTAGCTGGGGGCGGGCGACCGCGCGGCTTGGCCTGCACTATGCGGATGCCATGTATTTCGCCGAAGCCAATCGCGGCGATCGCGACGGCCTGCTGCTCGACAACCAAAGCGGAGAATGGCTGCCTGATCCTGCCGGCCCCGCGCGCAATATCGACCGCCGCCCGGCCAACAGCCTGTGGAGCGCCGGCATCAAACTGGAGCCACTTGCGGGCAACTGGTGGCTTGACCTCTACGGCGAAAATCTCACCAATATCGCCGCCGCCAACGATGTACAGGAGGCCGATGCCGCAACACCCGTTTACTACTATGGCGCGCCGCGCATGTTCGGATTGCGTGTTGGCTTGCGGTTCGATTGATTTGGCTCCGATTATTTTTCAAAAGGGGGACGATTGCCGAGGCCTGGCCGTCATACCGGCGAGAGAAGTAGATTTCGCTAAAGCAAGCAGCCAAATACAACAAAAATGATGGTGAAGAGAATCCATGGCGACAGCATGGGCCAGCCAATTGGCGACCGATAACGACAAAGATCTGGATTATTACTACCGCGAGTATCACCAGGAGCTGTGTCGATACGCGGTAAGCAAGTTCGGATTGTCGTACAGCGAGGCCGAAGATCTGGTGCAGGAAGCGTTTGCGCGGATGGCGCCCCAGCTCCGCGTCGGCGACATAGAGCACGTCAGGGCTTTCCTGTATCGCGCAGTGCACAACGCCACCATAGATACCTTGCGCAAAGGGCAGGTGCGCGAGAGTTATGCGCAATCGGTACAGGGCGATCCAGATCGCGAACAGGACAGTCGCAGCCCCGAGCGGGTGGCTTCCGGCCGCCAGTTTCTGGGACTGATCAGCCGTGCCCTGTGGAATATGCCCCACAAGCGGCGGCGATTATTGTTGATGAATCGTGTCGATGGACTCTCCTACGCGGAAATCGCGCGCCGGGAAGGGCTCTCGGCAACAGTAGTGAAAAAGCACGTAGCGAAAGCCCTGGCTGGCTGTCAGGAAGCGCTGCGTGTGCACGGTGGAGAATTGTGATGACGGCTGGGAACAGTCACCCGCAGCGTGATATCCGGCAGGTGGAAGCCGAGGCCCGCGAGTGGTTTATGCGCCGCAGTGAGCGCGCTTTGGATAGCAGTGAGCAGTCTGCGTTTGATGCCTGGATGCAGCAGGCACAGAACCGCGGTGCCTACCGGCGTCTGCAACAGATAGATCGCAGCCTCGCGGCGCTGGCCGCCAGTGAAGAGGGCGCGCGCCTGCGCCAGCCGCTTGGCTTCGGCAGCCTGTTGGCAAAGCTGCAGGGTTTTCTCGGTGTCTCACCGGTAACCGGCCTCGCCTTCGCCTGCACCCTGATGCTCGCCGTCGGCACCCTGTACCTGGCGCCCTGGCAAAGTGAGCCCGCCGCCCAGGCGTACACTTCGGCACTGGCCCAGGTGCGCAACATCACCCTGGAGGACGGCAGCGAAGTTACCCTGGGGGGCGATACTGCCATCGAGACAAGCTTTTCAAGTGGTCGGCGCGACGTAAAATTGTTGCGAGGACAGGCCTTCTTCCGCGTTTCCAAAGACCCGACCCGGCCTTTTTATGTCATCGCCAAGGGTGCCGAGGTACGCGTGGTTGGTACGCGCTTTGATGTGCGCAGCGGCAGTGAAGTGAAGGTAACCGTTGAGGAAGGTATTGTGGATGTCGCCCGGCAGAAGGAGTCGGGCAATGCGCCGGCGGATAAAGTCCGCCTGCTCGCTGGCCAGCAAGTCAGTGTCAGTGAATCCCGATTGAGTCCGGTGCGCAGTGTGGAATCGGGCCGGGTGGCCGGCTGGCGCCAGGGCAAATTCAGTTACCGCGATGCACCTCTGTCAGAAGTGGTCGCCGATGCCAACCGCTACCGCAAGCACCGCATTATTATCGGTACCCGCGAACTGGAAAAACTGCGGGTAACCACTGCATTTAATGCCGACCAGGCGGATACCCTGGTGGCGATGCTGGAGCAGTCGTTACCGGTCCGGGTATTCAAAGAGCCAGACGGGCGCGTGGTTATCTGGCCGGGAACCGTGGATGAATAGCCGCGCATAGCGGACAAAAAAGCCCGGGCAATCTATGAATGCCCGGGCTTTTTTGTATGGGTGCGGTTGGGTCAGGGGGCGTCTGGGACGCTTAGATAATTACTTTCAGAATAGTTACTTCCAGAACTGCCACCACTTCTTGCTGTTCTCAGCACGTGCGGCCTGGCCCTGTTCGGATCCCTTGTCCATTTCCTTGCGTTCCTGCTCTGCCTTCTTGGCGCTCTGTGCTTCGAGCCCCTTGGGCATTTTTTCCTTGCCTTCTTCCGTTGGTTCTTCTGCGCTATTGCGCTTTTCCTTGGCTTTCATCGCCTTGTCTTCTGCCATCTGGCGCTTTTCTGCAGCTATCAAAGCCTGCTTTTCCGTGCCGGTTTTGGCTTCCGCAGATACCTTGGCTTCCTTCATTTCCTTGCCGGTAACGTCAGGCTTGTCGGCCAGGGCTGGCGCAGAAAATACCAGGCTGATCACCGCGGCGGTAAGAATCTTGTTCATGGTTTCTCCAACAATTGTGAAAATTTGTAGGGGTAATTCTGACGTATGTGGATGAATTTATGCTGAACGAAAGGCTTGATAGTGTGATGGGGTTATCGTTCTCTGTATTTAAAGTGCGATTCACCGGGAGCTGATTTTGTGGATTGGTTCGTCGCGGAAACTGCTGGGGTAAGCGCCTGAAAATCTGCAGTATGCTGCTTAAGCTTGCGAGATGGACTTCACTTGATAAAGTCAGAGTGTTCTATGTGTTTGCGCTTCAAATACTTTGTGCGTTGTATATATTGATTGTGCATGCACATTCTATTATTCCAATTCGTATCACTATCTGTTTCGGAGCTTGACCTGATTGCGGAGTCTTCCAGTTTGCACTGTACAATTGAATCTTCATGCCATTTAATTTGTGCATCTTCCAGATTACCAGTGACACTGGTAATGCTTGAGAGTAGCTTAAGATATTCCGTCTCTAGACTTTGCTTGGCGCTATTCTCGAAAAACTCTAAACACTTGCTTGCATAATGTCTGTATTGGGCGCTTGCTTTGAGGCTCTTGCACTCAAATATTTCTGTAGCTTCGAAATTAAAGCTCCCACTATTAACACCAAACTTCTCAGCCCAGCTTGGGCCAGAGAGAAGAATAAATAAAACGAAAATAATACGTTTCATGGTCTTGTTCCTTTGTATTGTTTGAGCAGGTTAAATATCTTCGAGCACTTTCTTGTTCGGGTTGGATGGGGGGAGGCTGTCGATGAAAGCCTGCGCTTCTCTTACTCTGCGCTGGTTCTCCTCGCTCAGCTGGTGGTAGGGCGTGTCTATCCCCAGGTAGCGATCCGGATTTGGGATGGAAATCAGGTGGTACCTCGGTGTAAATTCGAGAGGTGTTAATACAAAGCTGTCGCCACCCAGAATAAAAAATCTCCCGGTAATTGTCCTGAAAGAGTGTCGACTGATTTTTTTGAGCTTTTGGTGTTCCTCGGCATCGTTACCATCGAGTTCCTGGTATTTGCGGTGCAGATTACCGGGATTGATTGCTTCGCCGGTATCCGGGTTGAAATGCCAGACGTATGCGCGCAGTTCAATTTTGAGCGTCCGGCGAATCTCGTCTTTTTCGAGTGGCTTGCTCTGTGGCGCCTTGGCCGTTGGCATCGTTTTCCCGGTTACTCGCTCCCAGTCCTTCCAGATTCCCTCCCAGTGAATAGATCCGCCTGATTGATCCCTGTTGACCTTGAGAGTCACTACATCCATTTGTTGATCTTCGAATGGATTGAGGGTGAATTCATTGTTTTCGGATTCGAGTAGCTTGGTGTTGACGCGGACAATGCGGTAGCGGGACGCGTAGTAGATTTTTCGGTCGATGGAGGGCTGGTTGTATTGGTAGATTCTTTGTTCTTCTTCGGGAGTTACCTGTTCGAAGAGTTTTTGCGGTTCGGCCGTTGCCAGTGGCGACAGGCAGAGGAACAGGAGGAGTCTGAAGAGGTTGGGCATGGGTGCACTAGGGATTGGGGGCTTTAGTGCAGGGTAGTCGAGTTGAAGTGATGCCGGGCTTCTGCGGGGGCGGAAGAATCGTAATAGCCTAAGGGCTATTACGACCCTGCGGGCTTCGCACTTCGTGCTCGTTGCAAATCGCTGGCGCGATTAGTCGAACCGCGGTGGTTCTCAGCCGGCTCCGGACAACGGATACAAAAAAAGCCCCATTCTTGCGAATGGGGCTTTTTTTGTATGGTGCCCAGAGGCGGAATCGAACCACCGACACGGGGATTTTCAATCCCCTGCTCTACCGACTGAGCTATCTGGGCTTCGCTTTATTCGGGGTGTCCCCTGCAGCGAGGCGCGTATTAAACCTGCTCTTCTGGGGGAGTCAACCCCTTGATTGATAAATAGTTTTTTCAGTTGGTAAGCGGTTGCTTACTTGTCGCCATCTTGCTCGGGTACATAGCCGTCAGCGGCGTCGTAATCTTCGCCGCTGAAGAATTTGCTCATCTGTTCTGCCAGGTAGGCGCGGGAGGAGGGCTCCATCATGTTGAGGCGTTTTTCATTGATCAGCATGGTCTGGTGGGCCATCCACTCCTGCCAGGCTTTGGCGGAGACGTTCTCAAAGATGTCCTGGCCTTTGGGGCCGGGGAAGGGCGGATTGGGGAGGCCTTCCAGTTCTTCCTGATATTTGCGGCAGAAGACGGTACGGGACATGGGTTCTCCTAACTTATTCAGCACGGGGCCAGCAAAGGGTCCCGAAACGCTACGAGCTGTTTAACCAGCTTGGCAATGGGTGCCGGCAATCCGAGATCCTGTCCGGATCTGGGCCGGTCGAGCTGGCGCAGTTTATACCAGCCGCTGGCTCCTTCTGCCACCTGTGCGGGTTTGCGCGGCAGACTTATCCACACCGGGTGGATATCCAGGTGAAAGTGGCTGAAGGTGTGGCGCATGGGCGGCAGGGCCTGAACCTCGCTGGCATCCAGGTCTTGTGCGGCCAGCCACTCCTGGGCGCTGGCTTCGCCGCCGTCGTCCCCTTCCAGCTGTGGTGGTATCCACAGGCCGCCCCAGATGCCGCTGGCGGGGCGCTGTTCCAGGTAGAGTTCGCCGTCGTGCTCGATCAGCAACAGGGTAGTCTGGCGCTCAGGCTTTTCCTTTTTGGGTTTCTTGCCCGGGTAGTCGGTGGGGTTGCCCTGGGCGCGGGCGATGCAGTGGCTCTCGAAAGGGCAGCGCTCGCAGGCGGGTTTCGAGCGGGTGCACAGGGTGGCGCCGAGGTCCATCATCGCCTGGGTATAGTCACCGGTGCGCTCCTCGGGCGTGTAACGCTCGGCAATGTCCCACATCTTTTTGGCTACGGCGGTTTGCCCCGGCCAGCCTTCGACCGCGTGTATACGAGCCAGCACCCGCTTCACGTTGCCATCCAGGATCGCCGCTTTCAGGCCCATGCTGATGCTGGCGATGGCGCCGGCGGTGGAGCGGCCGATTCCGGGTAACTCCGCCAGTGCTTCCACATCCCTCGGGAATTCACCACCGTGCTCGCTGACCACTGTCTGCGCGCACTTGTGCAGGTTGCGCGCGCGGGCGTAGTAGCCGAGGCCGCTCCAGTGGGCGAGTACCTGATCCTGGCTGGCGGAAGCCAGCGCCTGCACTGTGGGAAAAGATTCCATAAAGCGCAGGTAATACGGAATAACAGCCGTGACCTGGGTTTGCTGCAGCATGATCTCTGACACCCACACCCGGTACGGGTTGATGTTTTGCTGCCACGGCAGGTCGTGGCGACCGTGCTGGTCGAACCACTTGAGCAGGGCTTGCTGGAAGCGGGCTGGCGTCTTGGGCTTAACCGGAAGCTTGGTATCTGGATCGGATTTGGACATGGTCTGAAATGAAAATGGGCACCGCGAAGGGTGCCCATGCTACTGCTTTCTGGCTATTCGTCCTACCGGCGATTGCCGACTGGCAACGACCGAGAGTGATTAGTCCCCCCGGTTGAACAGCCCTTTGAACTTGTCTTTCAGTTTGTCTTTCAGCTCTTCGGTCTTTTCGCGGGCTTTGTCGCCGTACTCTTTCTCAGCTTTGTACTTCAGTTCGTCGCGGATCAGGTCGTCGATGCGGCGGCTGTCGGGTTTGCAGGTGCTGGCGCCGGCCTCGTTGAAGGCCGCTTTGCAGCGCAGGGGCAGCGGGCGATTGCGCCAGCGGCTGTTCTGGACCGAGCAGCCATTGCCCGAGGTCTTCTCACCCACGAGGGCCAGGCCCAGGGCGAAGTCGAAATCCTGTTGCTCCAGGTTAACGGTACCGTCGCCGGAGAGGGCGATATTTTCGATACCGGCGTTGATGCCCTCTACCTTGGCGACATCACCGTTCAGGTTCACGCTGGCGCGCAGGTCCTGCAGGCGGGTTTGCGCCGGCCACTCTCTTTCCGGCATCGCGGTTTTTTCCGCGTAACTCACCAGCTGGCACATGCCCTTTTCAAGGTTGAATGGTGCCAGTGCCAGCTCGGCGGCGTTCAGCTGTACCGCTGCGCGCAGGTTTTTCTGCAGGGCCAGGGTGTCGGCACCGTTCGTCTGGCCTACCCAGGTAAGGTCGGTTTTACCGGACAAGGTGACCTTTTTCTGGTTGGCCGCTTCCGGTTCGTCGCTGGCGAACAGGGCTTCCTGCACCTTGGAAATTTCCACACCGGTAAGGCCGCCGCTCAGTTCACCGCGGGCGGAGGCGCCGCGGGCATTAAATACGCCGGTGCTGTTCAGCTGGCCGCCGTAGAGTCCAGCTGCCAGCTGGTTGAGCTGATACAGGCCGTTATTGACGTTAACTGCCAGCTGCGGCTTGTCGATTTCAAAATCCAGTGCATGCAGCTTTTCGAGGGTCAGGTTCAGGCGTGCATTGAAGCCGCGCATGGCTTCCAGCGGCAGCGGTACCGGTTGTGCGGCGGCAACATCGGCGGCCAGCGCATCTTCCTCCGGGGTGGCTACCGGGGGCGGTAGGTAATCGTCCACATTCAGGTCGCCACCGGTCAGGGTCAGTGCGACCGAGGGAATGTCGCCGGCCTGATAGCTGGCGCTGCCATTAAACGCGTGATCGTCCAGTTTCAGTTGCAGCGGCTCCAGGTTCAGCTGTTTATCGGTGCCGCTGATGTCGGACTCGATACTGAATTTTTTCAGGGCGCTGGTACTCTGGGCCTTGTACTCGCTGCCCACCGCGGCGAGCCAGCCGGTCAGGGGCTCGGCCTTGGCATTCAGGTTGAGTTGAATCTGCCAGGGGGCGTCGGCCTCAACCCGGCGCACATTGCCGCGCAGGGTCACTTCCGCTTCCGAACCTTTGGCGCCGGTGAGTTTGATATTGGCAGGCTGCACCCGCAGGCCATTGAGGCCCTCATCGATGGCGAGGGTGCTGTGAATATCGAGATTTACCGGGTCCGGGAAATCGCTGCCCGCCAGCTCCGCGCTGAGCTGCACGTCACCGGGCTTGCCACCCGGCACCAGATTGTCTGCGGCGATGCGCAGTTTGGTGATGGCGTATTCGGAGCCGGCCTGCATATCGCGGTAGCGCAGTGCGCCATCTTCCAGACGCAACTGCTCGAGGGCGATTTCGAGACCGGAGGCTGCGGAAGATTCTTCCTCGGGAACGTCCAGCTTGGGTGGCTGTTCTTTTTTCTGCTGTGCGTCGAGCTTGGCTTTTGCCTCTATGGCATCGGTAATCAGCTCCCAGTTGCCCTTACCGTTTTTGTCCACGGTAAGTTCCACTTGCGGGCCAATCAGGGCGATCTCTTTCGCCTCGATGCGTTTGTCCAGCAGGGGCATCAGCGCCACACCCACGGCAACGCGGTCGGCTTCCAGCAGGGATTCACTGGGCAGTGCCAGTGGCGCGACTTTCACGCCCTCCAGTTTGAGCGCGATGTTGGGCCAAAGTTGCCAGCCGATGTCGCCATCGAGGGTCAGCGCAATGCCCTGATCCGCAGCCAGCTGCACGATTTTGGGTTTGTACTGGTTGGCGTCGAGGCCGGAGAGGAACCAGGCAATAACGCCGGCAAAGAGAACAAAAAGAACAACGAGGGTAATCAGTCCGCGTTTGATCCAGGCCATACAGGGCGCATCCTTATTCTGGAGTTGGCGAGAAGGGAACGGTGCCCGGATAGCAATCTATCCGGGCACTGTGGATGCGACTATTGAAGCAGTTGCCGGTCAGAAATGAAACCTTATGCCCGCTTCAATACTGCGTCCCGCTTCCGGTGCGAAGTCGCGCAACAGTGAGGTAGCGTTGCGAATTTCTTCGTCCAGCAGGTTGCGCGCGTTGGCGAAGACCACCGCATCGTTGCCTGCCAGTTTGAAGTTGTACTGGGCAGTGAGGTCCATGCGGGTGTAGGCGTCAGTGGTCTCCTCGAAGGCACCCGGACGGTTCTGTTCGGTGGCGTGGGTGTTACGCCATTGCCAGTTCCAGTTGGCGTAGTCGCCACCCAGGGCAAAACCGTAGCGCAGGGGCGGCAGGCGTGGTACTTCTCTGGATTCACCGGCAATGTAATCGTCAAAGTTGGCGCGTACGCTATCGCCGAACAGGGTCAGGCTGAGGCCGCTGACCAGCGGGAACTGCACCGAGGCTTCGGCACCGTAGAAAGTGGCGTCGCGGTTGCGGTAGCCGTAGATGTCGAACTCGCTCTCTTCATCTTCCAGGCCGGTGTTGGCGGCATAGATATAGTCGGCAATACGGTTGTAGAAAACATTCGCCTCCACCTTGGCTGCGTGCCAGCCGCGGGCTTCCTGGTTGTGGTGGTGGTAACCCAGCTCCAGGTTGAGGGAGTTTTCCTTATCCAGCTGTTCGTCGCCGATGATGTAGCGGGATTCCGCCAGGTGGGCGCCGTCGGCGAACAGCTCCTCGGCCACCGGCGCACGCTCCGCGCTGGTGAGACCGAGACTCAGGTGCTGGTGCTCGGTGAGGAAATACTGCAGGGCGCCAGACAGTCCCGCCAGGTTGAAGTCCTTGTCGCTACCGTACTCCGGGTTGACGGTGACATTCTCCAGGCGCGCGCCCAGATCCAGATGCCAGCTGCCCCACTCGCGCTCCTTCATGGTGAAGGCGCCGATGCTGTCGGTGACTGACGGACGAATGAAGGCCTCGTCACCGATGGCGGCGAAGTCCTTGCGCGACAGCTGCAGGCCGTAGGCGCCGCGCCATTCACCGCCGTTGTCGTGGGTCAGCTCGACGCGGCTCTCCCAGGCTTTGTTGGTAAAGCGGGTACCTTCGTCGTAGTGGTCGCCGTGTGGCTCCAGTTCCACGTGCTCGTAATCGTTGTGACCGAGGCGGAAACTGAGTTTGTCCCAGTAGTCGCTGTTGAAGCGGTGCTCGCCCTTGAGGTCATAGCGGGTTTGCGCCAGGTCGATGCGCACACCTTCACCGCCGTGCTCCTCGTGTTCCTCTTCGTGAACCTCGTCATGTCCCTCTTCCAGCGCGTGGTCCTCGCCCTCCTCGTCTTCGTGGTGGGCGTGGGTGCCAGCGGGGATGCCGTAGTTGTTTTCGAGGCGGTTAACGGAGAAGCCGACAAAGCCGCTGTCGGTCACCCAGGACAGGCCGGCACTGCCGCTCTTGGCGCGTGCGTTGGTGTTGCCCACAAAGCCGTTGGTGTTGAACTCTTCCTCGTGGTGCTCCTCACCCTCGTGACCTTCCTCGTGTGCGTCGTGGCCGTCTTCTTCGTGTTCGCGGATAGCAAGCCCGGGGATCTGGGTGTCGCCGTTCTCGCGGTAGACGCCGTCCAGATACCAGGCCAGGTTGCCCGCACCACCGGACAGGCGGAAGACGCCGGCATCCTGACTGTTGGCAGTATCGTGGCGCATTTCCACCGCGCCCTCGATTGCCTCCGGTACCTTGGTAGGAATACGCCCGTCGATCACATTCACCACGCCACCGATGGCGCCGCTGCCATAGCGCAGGGCCGCGGGGCCGCGCAGGATTTCAATGCTGTTGGCCAGCAGTGGTTCGATGCTGGCGGCGTGGTCAGAACTGGTGTTGGAGGCGTCGGCCACATCCAGGTTGTCGTTCAGCACCTTGACCCGGTTGGCGCTCTGGCCACGGATCACCGGCAGGCCCACACCACCGCCGAAGGAGGCATTGGCAACGCCCAGCTGGCTGTTCAGGGTCTGGCCCAGGGTGGCGGCGGCAGATTTACGCAGCTCATCGCCTTTCAGTACGGAAACCGGCGCTGCCACCGCATCGGCGGGCTTGGCCAGTGGCGAGACGGTGACATTCACCTCTTCGATGGATTCTTTCTTTTCAGCAGCCTGAGCGGAATGAACAGCCTGAGCGGAAGCGGCAGAAGACACAGCAGAAGTCAGCGCGCAGGCAATGGCCAGCGCCAGAGTGTTTACTCGGTACTTTTCACGAAACATTTCGAATTATTCCTGTCAATCACAGGCAGCGGCCACCCAAAAGGCCGGTGCCCGAATGCATAAGCGTTATTAAGCCGCTAACCGGGATATCTACCGGAATCAGCAGCGAGAGTGATTAGCTGAGTGACAGGAGTGCGGGCGGGCCGCGGGCGGACTGGCGCTCCGGCTGGCAATCGAGTGCCACCGGGGACTGCTGTTCGATATACAGCGGTGCCAGGTCGTCGGAAATGAAGCTGAACTCACTACCCACGGGCGCGGGCGTGTGGTTGTGGGACAGGTCGCACAGCTGGTGCGAGCGGTCGTCGATGTGAATATGCTCCGCCAGCACCGGCTGCGCGAGCATCAGCGCGAACAGCAGTACAAAGCTGACCCACACGGGGGTCTTGTGACGGTAACTCATATTCATGGGCGGTATGATATTTGATCTTTGTGACGAATCAAGTTTCATCTGAGACTATCGGCCAAATTCCGCCCCGTTTGGGCGTATAATTCGCGCCTTCTGTCTCAGGGGCCGGTCAACGGGGCCGCCCTGAATTGCAAACAAGCTCGCAATCAAGGATGTAGACCTCATGCGCACCGCCAGCGTCAACCGCGACACCCTGGAAACCAAGATCCAGGTCAGCCTCAACCTCGATGGCAAAGGCACCGGAAAATTCAATACCGGCGTCCCTTTCCTCGAGCACATGATGGACCAGATCGCCCGCCACGGCATGATTGACCTGGACATCACCTGCGACGGCGACGTGCACATCGATGATCACCACACCGTGGAAGACATTGGCATCACCCTCGGCAAGGCCATAAACCAGGCCATCGGCGACAAGAAAGGTATGACCCGTTACGGTCACGCCTACGTGCCCCTGGACGAAGCGCTATCCCGCGTGGTCATCGACTTCTCCGGCCGCCCGGGTCTCACCATGAACGTGCCCTTCACCCAGAAGCGCATCGGCAACTTTGATACCGAGCTGTTCTACGAATTCTTCCAGGGCTTCGTCAACCACGCCCTGGTGACCCTGCACATCGACTGCATCCGCGGCTTCAACGCCCACCACCAGATCGAAACCGTGTTCAAGGCCTTCGGCCGCGCCCTGCGCATGGCCCTGACCCCGGACCCTAGAATGGAAGGCGCCATGCCCTCCACCAAAGGCGTACTGTAAGGCGGGAACGAAGATGCAAAAAATCGTCGTCCTCGACTACGGCATGGGCAACCTCCACTCCGTCGCCAGCGCCCTGAAAAAGGTCGCCCCCGGTGATGAAGTCGTCCTCGCCACCACCCCGGAAGAAGCCCAGGGCGCAGACCGCCTCATCGTCCCCGGCGTCGGCGCCATCCGCGACTGTATGGAAGGTTTCATTCGCCCGGGCTTCGTACCGCTGCTGAACCAGTGCATCGAATCCGGCATGCCGATTCTTGGCATCTGCGTAGGCATGCAGATCATGATGGCGAGCAGCGAAGAAAATGGTGGCGTCGACTGCCTCGGCATCTTCCCGCAGCCAGTCAAATTCTTTGGCACAGATCTGCATGAAAACGGCCAGCGCCTGAAAGTCCCGCATATGGGCTGGAACCGCGTGCAGCAGAAAATCGACCACCCCATGTGGGAAGGTATCGAAAGCGGCAGCCGCTTCTATTTTGTGCACAGTTACTATGTGCCTTCTGAAGGCAATGATGCCGTTGCTGGCGAGACTGACTACGGTGTGCAATTTGCCGCGGCTGTTACTCGCAACAATATCTTCGCCACCCAGTTCCACCCGGAAAAGAGTGCGGATGCGGGTATGCAACTGCTGAAGAATTTTGTTGGTTGGAACGGCGCTGCTTAAGAACGTCAGCTGACGAAGTAAATAACGAGATGCGAAGGCAGGGTGCCGGGTAAGTCTTTTCAAAAGCGTCGGCAACAGGGATGTTGCCGACGCAGCGTACAGGGATGTATTCACAGCGGTTTTGAAAAGACTTACCCGGTGCCCTGCCGCCACTGGGCCTGAAAATAACCGGGACCCCGAAACAGGAAGTTATAAATAATGATCGTAATCCCAGCCATTGATCTGAAAGACGGCGAGTGTGTACGCCTGCGTCAGGGTGAAATGGAAGACGCCACCGTCTTCTCCGACGACCCCGTCGCCACCGCCGAACACTGGCTCAGCCAGGGCGCCAAACGCCTGCACATCGTCGACCTCAACGGCGCCTTCGCCGGCAACCCCGTCAACGGCGACGCCGTCAATGCCATTGCCCGCCAGTTCCCGCAGTTCCCCATCCAGCTCGGCGGCGGCATCCGCGACCTGAAAACCATCGAGCGCTACCTCGATGCGGGGGTCAAATGGACCATCATCGGCACCGCCGCGGTAAAAAATCCCAAACTGGTCAAAGAAGCCTGCCGTGAATTCGAAGGCCACATCATCGTCGGCCTCGACGCCAAAGACGGTCTCGTCGCCACCGAAGGCTGGGCTGAAGTCTCCGACGTCCAGGCCACCGAACTCGCCAAAGAATTCCAGGACTGCGGTGTCAGCGCCATCGTCTACACCGACATCGCCCGCGACGGCATGATGCAGGGGGTAAACCTCGAATCCACCATGGACCTCGCCCGCGCCGTGCAGATCCCGATCATCGCCTCCGGTGGTGTCAGCTGCATCGAAGATATCGAAAAGCTACTGGCTGCCGGCGACGACAAAACCGAAATCTTCGGCGCCATCACCGGCCGCGCCATCTACGAAGACAAGCTCGACCTGCGCGCCGCGCAGACGCTGTGCGATAACTGGAAGAAGTAATCGGGATATAAACATGGGCCTCGCCAAACGCATTATTCCCTGTCTCGACGTCGACGCTGGCCGCGTGGTCAAAGGCGTCAACTTTGTCGATATCCGCGATGCCGGTGATCCGGTGGAAATCGCCCGTCGCTATAACGAAGCCGGTGCCGACGAAGTGACCTTCCTCGACATCACCGCCACCCATGAAGGCCGCGATACCACGCTGCACACCGTGGAGAAAATGGCCTCCCAGGTGTTTATCCCGCTGACCGTCGGTGGCGGCGTGCGCGAAATTCAGGATATCCGCAACCTGCTGAACGCCGGTGCCGATAAAACGGCAATCAACTCCGCCGCAGTATTCAATCCAGACTTTGTGCGCGAGGCTGCCGACCGCTTCGGCAGCCAGTGCATCGTCGTCGCCATCGATGCCAAGCAGGTGGGTGAGAACAAGTGGGAGATTTTTACCCATGGCGGACGCAAGCCCACCGGCATCGATGCGGTGGAGTGGGCAAAAAAAATGGACAGTTACGGTGCCGGGGAAATCCTGCTGACCAGCATGGACCGCGATGGCACCAAGAACGGTTTTGACCTGGCACTGACCCGCGCCATCTCCGATGCCGTGTCCGTACCGGTAATCGCTTCCGGCGGTGTGGGCAACTTGCAGCACCTGGCGGACGGTGTGTTAAAGGGCGGTGCCGATGCGGTTCTCGCCGCGAGTATTTTTCACTTTGGTGAATACACCGTGGGTGAAGCCAAGGCGTTTATGCAGGATGCAGGCATAGAAATGCGAATCTGACGGCGGGCAGGCCTTATGTCGTTGCGTTGGGTGCTGTGGGGCGGTTGGATTAAAACCTGAATTGCGAGCGCCAGCGCTTGGCGCGGAGGCTGCCAAAGGGACGCACATTGCCGGCGTACTCTTTGGCGGGATTGAGGAATTTTTCTACGGCCTTTTCCGCTTCAGCCCGGCAAGTGAAAGGCCCAAAGGCTTTACCGCCGCGCACGGTGAAATACCAGTCGTCACCCAGCTTGTAAAAACGGTCTGCGCGAGGGGGAATGGTTTGACCCTGTTCGCCACGACGATACTGCTGCATGACTCACCTCGCTACATCTACTGCCGGGCAGGGCGCTTACATTCTGTGGTGCGCTGCCAGGGTCGAACATCGACACCCTATTTAAAGATTAGTCAAAAACAGGGTGTCGGTTGGTCCGCGGGCGCCTGTGTTTGCGCAACCTTAATTTGCGCAATTTCAATCTGCGCAAGCTCGCAATAAGCCAGGTTACAGATCTTCCGCGCGGATACGTGCTACCTGATCTTTCGGAGCCGGCGCACTGCTCTCTTCGCTACTTACCGCCGGGCGTTTCACATAAAGGTTCAGGCCTTTGAGCACATTCAGGGCCTCAAATACCTGGTTGTCGCGACTGTACCAGTCTTTCTTGCCGGCCTTGGCGCGCTTGCGATCTTCCGAGCCGCTTTCCTCACCGCCATTGCCATTACCCAGGTGACCTGCCAGGTCCGCTTCCGTGGTGCGTGTGCGCCCATCCATGCGAGTGACCTGCACCCGTTCAACGGTGATGTCCGGAGTAATGCCCTGGGCTTGAATCGAACGCCCTTTGGGGGTGAAGTAGAGTGCGGTGGTGAGCTTGATGGCGCGATCGTCGGTGATGGGGATGACAGTCTGCACCGAACCCTTGCCGAAACTGTCGGTGCCCATCAATACCGCACGGCGGTGATCCTGCAGGGCACCGGCGACAATTTCTGCCGCCGAGGCAGAGCCGTCGTTGATCAGTACCACCAGCGGTGCGCCCTTGGTGACGTCACCGGGGCTGGCGGAGTAGCGCAAATTGGAGGACTCGTTGCGGCCCTCGGTGTAGACCACCAGGCCTTCTTCCAAGAAGGCGTCGACCACTTCCACCGACGATTGCAGTACCCCGCCGGGGTTGTTGCGCAGGTCGATGATCAGGCCTTTCAACTCACCTTCTTTCTTGAGTTTTTTCATCGCGCGCATCAGGTCGCCACCGGTATCCAGCTGGAACTGGCTGATACGCACATAGCCGTAGCCATCTTCGAGCATCTCGCCGCGCACACTGTATACCCGCACCTTGTCGCGCTTGAGGGTGACGTCAAAGGGTTCCTTGTGGCCTTTGCGGCCGATGGTCAGGGTTACCGGCGATCCCACCGGGCCGCGCATCTTGTCCACCGCCTCATCCAGGCTGACGCCGCGCATGGACTTGCCGGCAAGGCGCAGGATCACATCGCCAGCGCGCAAACCGGCGCGCTCGGCGGGGGTGTCGTCCATCGGGGTGATGATGGTGATGTAATCGTCTTCGATCCCCACCTCGATCCCCAACCCGGCGAATTCACCGGTGGTGTTGGCCTGCAGGTCGTCGAAGGAGCGGCTGTCGAGGTAGGCGGAGTGTGGATCCAGTCCCTGGAGCATGCCCTTGATGGCGTATTCCAGCAGGGTGCTGTCGTCCACCTCATTCACATAGCCCTGGCGGATCTGCTCGAACACTTTGGCAAAGCTGCGCAGGTCTTCCAGCGGCAGGCGGGATTCCGCTTCCAGTGAGCGGCGCTCGCTGTTGTCGCCCTGGCTGAGTCCCATCAGCGGCAGAGCGGTAAGGGCAGCCACGCCAACAATACGGGCCAGCATTTTGGGGGTGAACATAGTCTGCACGTCCTTGGCATTTATCGTTACTTTCCAACAGGAATTGTAGACCCGCCGCCAACGCCGGGTTTTGAACTTGGCGGAGAAACGAACCGGGATACGTGTACTGGGCGCTGGCAGAGGGGGACTTGGCAGGGAAAAATATGTTAGGCACAGGAGCGGCGGAACAAGCCGGGAAGCGGAGATCGCGGGCGTTTACGGGCAGATTGCGTGTCGGCAGGGGGCTGTTTGGATCAGCCCCGGCACCAGGCGGTCGGGTCCTGGGGCTTGCCGTTGCGGCGGATTTCGAAGTAAAGGCCACTTTGGCTAAGGCCGCCGGTATTGCCCACCTTGGCGATGGTGTCGCCGCGCTCCACCCATTCGCCGATGGCGCGGGTGAGGGACTGGTTGTGGCCGTAGAGACTCATGTAGCCATCGCCATGTTCGAGGATGATCAGCATGCCCTGGCCGCGAAGGTAGTCTGCAAATACCACGCGCCCGCGGTGGATGGCCTCGACCGGCTGGCCTTCATTGGCGCGAATCGTGACCCCCGTCCAGGTGATGCCGTTGGCACGGCGCTGGCCAAAGGCATTGGCGCGGCGTCCCTGGGCGGGCCACTGCATACGCCCGCGTTGCTTGGCAAAGGGCGTCTGGTCGCTGGGGTTGATCAGGGTGGCGATTGCTCTGCCTACTTCATCCACCAGTCGCTGGAGGCGGCTGCGGTCACTGTGTAGCTGATCCAGTTCGCCGCTTTTACTGGCTAGCTGTTTGGCCAGTCGGTCCAGGGTGCGCTGGCGGTTTTGCTGGGCACTGGTGAGTGCGCGGCGCTTTTGCTCCAGCTGGTCGCGTTCGCTGGCAAGGGTGTCCTGTTCCCGCTGAATACCTGAACTGACGGTGGAGAGCTGGTCGAGGGTGCTGACGTAATCGTCGATGACGCGGCTGCGTTGCTGGAGGAAGTAGTCGTGGTAGCGGAGTTGGCGGGCGATGTGCTGGGGGTCTTGCTGGTTGAGGAGCAGCTTGATCTGCTCCTGGCGACCGAGTCGGTAAGCGGCGGCGACTTCCTGCTCGACCCGCCGCTGCATACTTCGGCGGGATTCCTCCAGCTGTTTTTCTTCCCGCTTCAACTCCTGCAACTTCTCGCCGCGGCTTTGCATATCCGCTTTGATTTTATCAATACGCTGGATCAACTCGGAGATGTCTTTCTCATTGGACTCCAGGTCTTTCAACAGCTGGTCGCGCTCTCCTTTGACCTGGTTCAGCTCCTGCTGCAGGGATTCGATACGCTGTTTGATTTCCGCCAGTCGCGCCTGCTGCTCTTCGTCCGCCGCCTGCGCGAAGCAGGCGGGGATAAATAGCAGTGCGCTGAAAAACAGTGCGACCAATTTCATGGGGTAATACTTTCCCGCTGCTTTTAATGTTTGTTAATTTGAGGTCAGCCAATTTTTACCAGGGGCTCACCAGTCATTTCTGCCGGCTGGGGTATACCCATCAGCGCCAGCATGGTGGGTGCCACATCGGCCAGGCTGCCACCATCGCGCATGCTGATATCGCGCTCACCCACATACACAAAGGGTACAGGCAGGGTGGAGTGCTGGGTGCTGACCTGGCCGGAGCCGGCGTCGAACATCTCTTCCACATTGCCGTGATCCGCCGTGATCAGTACCTCGCCGCCGGCGGCCAGTGCCGCTTTGGTTACGCGGTCCACACAACTGTCCAGCGCTTCTACCGCTTTCACTGCTGCTTCAAAAACACCGGTATGTCCGACCATGTCACCGTTGGCGTAGTTACAGATGATGGCATCGAACTTGCCGCTCTCAATGGCCGCAACCAGTTTGTCGGTCACCTCTGGTGCGCTCATTTCCGGCTGCAGGTCGTAAGTCGCCACGTCCGGGGATTTGATCAGGATGCGCTCTTCGCCATTGTAGGGCTCTTCGCGGCCGCCGCTAAAGAAGAAGGTCACATGTGCGTACTTTTCTGTCTCGGCGATGCGCAACTGGGTCTTGTTCTGGTTCTGCAGGTATTCACCCAGGGTGTTGACCAGGCTTTCTGGCGGGAAGGCGCAGCTGGCGTCAATGCTGGCCGCGTATTCGGTGGTCATTACAAAGTCTGCCAGTTTGGGGGTGACGGCGCGCTCGAAGCCGTCAAAGTTGGCGTCGGTGAAGGCGCGGGTCAGCTGGCGTGCGCGGTCCGGGCGGAAATTCATAAAGATCATTGCATCGCCGTCCTGCAAGGGCGCGGCATCTCCGATCCGGGTTGGGGCAACGAACTCATCGTTTTCGTCGCGTGCGTAAGCAGCGGCGAGGCCCGCGAGGGCATCACTGGCCTGGTGTTCAGCCTTGCCCTGAGTGATCAGGTCGTAAACTGGTTGCACCCGATCCCAGCGCTGGTCGCGATCCATCGCAAAGTAGCGACCGGCAATACTGGCAATGCGCGCGGTCCCCAGGGCATCGCATACCTGAGTCAGGCGTGCCAGCGGAGTTTCGGCGCTTCGCGGTGCGGTGTCGCGACCGTCGGTAAAAGCGTGAATGTAAACCGCTTTGGCGCCGCGCTGTACCGCCAGAGTGGCCATGGCAACAATATGGTCGTCATGGCTGTGTACGCCGCCCTCGGAAGCCAGGCCCATAATATGCACTGCACCATTGTTGGCGATGGCCTTGTCCACCGCGGCGGTGTATGCCGGATTGGTGAAGAAGTCGCCGTCTGCGATGGCCTTGTTGATGCGAGTGAAGTTCTGGTACACCACGCGGCCGGCACCGAGAGTCATATGTCCTACTTCGGAGTTGCCCATCTGCCCTTCCGGCAGGCCCACCGCCATACCGGAGGTGTGAATCAGGGATTTCGGGCGATTGGCCCAGATCTGGTCCCAAACCGGGGTGTTTGCCGCAGCAATGGCGTTGTGTTCGCTGTGCTCGCTGTAGCCGAAGCCATCCAGAATGAGCAGTACCAGGGGGCGTTTAGGCGAAGACTCGGATGCCATGGGATTGGAATTCCTTTGCTGAGTTAATCGGTCGGTTTGTGGAAGATCGCTCGGCGCCATTGCCGGAAATCGGAAACTTAGAGGGTGTTAAACCGCAGGTGGCGGATTTTAACCTGTTTAGGGGAGGAAGGTCAGGGTTTGATCAGTGATTGAGGCAATCGGTGTGTGAAGACGTGTGATAACGGTGCCGGAAAATGCTGATTAAGAAATGGCCATGGTCGTGTATACTCCGCCACCTTCAATGGCCTACCACGTGACTGTGTACATTCGCGGCCCTACAGGGCTCGACTGGCAAGTCTGGCGCGGTTTACAACAACAATTCAGAGATTTTTGGGGGCGAAGTGGACTTTTTCGTCTTTATCAGCGAGCAGTGGCTGCTGGTAAGTTTATTGGTGGCGCTGATTTACGCGTTTGCGATTACCGAGCGTATCAAAGCGGGTAAGCCTGCATCGGCTCATGAGGCTACGCAGCTGATTAACATTCATGACGCCAAGGTCATTGATCTGCGTGACCGCAGTGAATTCACCGCCGGGCATATCGTGGACGCAATCCACATTCCCCACGGTGAGATGGAGAAGCGCATTGGTGAGCTGGCACCTTATAAAGAGAAGACCCTGATCCTGGCAGACAAAATGGGCCAGCACGCGGGGCCTGTCGGTCGCCAGCTGAAAAAGGCCGGCTACACCGTGCGCCGCCTGGAAGGTGGCATGTCTGAATGGTCGAACCAGAAGCTGCCGCTGGTAAAAGGCTGAGGCGCAGCAGCGCTGCGAACGTTAGGTTTCGAGACGTAAAGAGGTTAACTGGTCGTGAAAGACGTAGTCATCTACACCACCCGCTACTGCCCCTTCTGTATTCGGGCCAAGTATTTGCTGGACAACAAAAATGTCTCCTACAAAGAGATATCGGTAGATGGTAAGCCAGCATTACGTGCGGAGATGACCGCCAAGGCAGGTCGTCACACGGTGCCGCAGATCTGGATTGGCAAACACCATGTGGGTGGCTGCGACGAGCTGATGGCGATAGAGCGCAGTGGCGAGCTGGATCAATTGCTGGCGTAAGCCGCCGCTTAGTCGAAGAAATTTCCAACAGATGCCTTGAAAGGGTATTTCGAGGCCCCCATAAGTAAGACTCATACAGGGAGTCTTCTTATCAGGGAAGGCAGTCAATAATCTTAATTAGTGAACAGGCAGCAACATGGCTGAAGAACAAAACGGCGCAGCAGTAAACGCAGACGACGCCCAACAAGTACAATTTGCGATGCAGCGCATCTACCTGAAAGACCTGTCCTTCGAGACTCCGATGGGTGCAGAGGTTTTCAAAAAGCAGTGGAAACCCCAGGTTAATCAGGAGCTGAACACCAAAACCGCCAAGATCGATGAAGATCTGTATGAAGTGGCTTTGACCCTGACCATCACCGTCAAGATCGAAGACGAGACCGCTTTCCTGGTAGAGGTTCAGCAGGCCGGCCTGTTTGGTATCAAAGGTCTG